>NZ_JBHWEN010000005.1:0-310184 GCF_042734215.1 Kitasatospora sp. NPDC059673
GCCCATGGTAGGGGCGGTGTCCGCAGCCGCCGGAGTGCCACACCGGGACGGCGGTGCGCGAAACCGGAGTTGGGCCGGCGTCAGGCGGGCAGGCGGAAGGTGCCGACGATGCTGGTGGCCCCGAGGACGTACGGCTCGATGGCGGCGGTGACCTGCTCGTACGTCATTCCCGCCGTCGGGAGGGTCGGGGTGGAGAGCGCGTACAGGGTGAAGACGTAGTGGTGGGGCTGGCCCGTGGCGGGCGGGCAGGGGCCGCCCCAGCCGACCACCGGCAGGCCGTGGGTGTCGAAGCTGTTGGCGCCCTGGGTGAACTGGAGGGTGCCGTGGCCCTCGATGCGGTGGGTGGCGCCCGGGATGTCGTAGAGCACCCAGTGGTGCCAGCCGCCGGCCAGCGGCGCGTCCGGGTCGTTCACCAGCAGCGCGTAACCCTGCGTTCCGGCGGGGGAGTTGCGCCAGTTCAGCTGGGGCGCGAGGTTCTTGCCGTGGCAGGACGCTTCCTCGGAGCCCGGGCCGCCGAACTCCGTCCACTGCGGCAGCTTGCCGCCGTCGCGGAAGTCCGGGCTGGTGAGGGTGAACGGGGTGAGGCGGGCCGTCGAGGAGGCGTCCGACGCCGGGGCGGCGGCGGTGAGCGTGCAGGTGACGGCCAGCGCGGCGGCGGCGATGGCGGCCGTGCGCAGCGCGGGCAGGCGAGAGATGATCAATGTGACCCCCGTGTCGTCGAATTGACGCTCAGTCAGGAAATGACTGGGCGGCGGGCGTCAGCTAAGCGGCCATTCGGCGGCCGGTCAAGAGGTTCGGGTGCCGAATGTCTCTCGCGTGTCGCCCGGGAGGAGGGTGTGGTGGGCGCGGCGGATCAGGGTGGCGAAGCGGGCGGGGTGCTGGAGGGCGAGGAGGTGTCCGCCGGGGGTGTGGAACAGGCGGGAGTGGCGGGTGGCGGCGTGGAAACGGCGTTCGTCGGCCCGGAACGGCAGGTCGGCCCGGCCGTTGAGGTAGAGCGTCGGGGTGGTCAACTCCCTTGCCAGGGGCAGGAAATCGGTGCGGCGCAGCTCGGCGACGGCCTGGCCGAAGGCGGGCATGGTGAGGCCGCCGGCCAGCACGGCGTCGGCGGACTCCGCAGGGAGGGCGCGGCGCAGGACGCGGGCGTTGAGGGCGGCGGCGCGCTCGGGGCCGAGGCGGTCGAAGGCGCGGCCGAGGGCGGCGTACAGCGCGGGGAGCGGGCCGTCGGTGCGGGCCGTGCAGCCGTGCAGGACGAGTGCGGCGACATCGTCCGGGTGGCGGGCGGTGTGGGCGAGGGACACATAGCCGCCCAGTGACAGGCCGAGCAGCAGGGGGCGGCGTCCGGTCGCCTCGCGGGCCTCCAGGACGGCTTCGTGCACGGCGGCCACCGCGCCGTCGAGGGTGAACGGGCGGGCGGCGCGGGTGCCGTGGCCGGGGAGGTCCGGGGTGCGGACGTGGAAGTCGGGCGTGAGGCGGCGGACGTGCGGGCGCCACATGGTGGCGGGCAGGCGGATGCCGTGGACCAGCACGATCGGGGCGGTCACGGGCGGGCCGGTTGCGTCGACTCGACGGCGGCGCGGAGCCGGTCGAGGGTGGCGCGCATGCCGGCGCGGTTGATCTCCGCGCGGTCGGCGGGACGGGTGCCGGTGAAGGCCCGGCCGAGGAACTCCGTCAGGCGGGAGCCGCGGCCGGTGCGCAGGTCCTCCCAGTTCTCGGTGACGCGGACGGTGCCAGGCCCGTCCGGTTCGACCAGGTAGCCCCAACTGGCCACCGGGAGGCCGAAGATGGCCACCCGGAAGGCGAATTCCCGGGGCGCCCGGGCAGTGCTGACCCGGCAGTCCGTGAACCAGACGAACGGGCCCTTGCGGTTGAAGCCCAGGAAGCGGGTGCCTTCGGCGACCAGCCCGCGGCCCAGCATCCGGATGGCGAAGCACTCCGGGCTCCAGCGGGCCAGGTTCCGCAGATCGAGCAGCGCGGCGTACACCGACTCGGCGGAGGCGTGCACCGTCACGCTCTCCTGAAGGGTCCATTGGCGGGTCATGCATACCTCCGAAGGGGTGGGGGTCCGGACTGTAATCGGTGGGCGGAGAGCGGTGCAAGGGGGTTGGGTCTCGCCAAAAGTGCTGGTGGGGGCGGTACTTGACGGCTTGTGAGAATGCTCGCTAGCGTGGAACGAGACGACTCGTTCCGACCTGTGGGGCGAGCGGGGACGGGAGCGTGGACGGTGACGGAGGACGTACGGATACCAGTGCCGGGCGCCGAGGAGCTGGCCGCGACGGTGACGGTGCCGGACGGACCGCCCTCGGCGGTGCTGATGCTGTGGCCCGCGCTCGGGGTGCCGGCCGGCTACTACGCGCCGTTCTGCGCCGAGTTGGCCGCCCGCGGCGTCGCCACCGTGGCGGTGGACCTGCGCGGGCAGGGCGGGAGCGGGCCGCCCGCCGACCGTCGCTCGACACACGGCTACCATGCGCTGGCCGCCCGGGACTTCCCGGCGGTGACGGCGGCGGCCCGGGCCGGGTTCGGCCCGGACGTGCCGCTGTTCCTGCTCGGCCACAGCATCGGCGGGCAGGCCGCAGTACTGGCCGCCGCACGCCGACCCGAGGCGGTGGACGGCCTGGTGCTGGTCGCCTCCGGCTCGGTGGACTTCCGGGGATTCGCCGGCGCCGCCCGCCTGCGCGTGCTGGCCAGCACCCAACTCCTCGCGCTGATCGCCACCTTGTGGGGCTACTGGCCCGGCCACCGGCTCGGCTTCGGCGGCCGCCAGAGCGCCCGGCTGATGCGCGACTGGGCCCGCCTCGGCCGCACCGGCCGCTTCGCGCCCGCCGGCGCCGACCTCGACTACGAACAGGCCCTCGCCGCGCTCGCGCTGCCCGTCCTCGCCGTCTCCCTCCCCGGCGACCACCTCGCCCCCGCCACCGCCGTGGACCGCCTGGTCGCCAAACTCCCCGCCGCCGAGGTGGAACGCCGCCACCACACGCCCGCGCACGGCGAATCCGCCGACCACGTCCGCTGGGCCCGCTCCGGCGGCGGGATCGCCGAACTGATCACCGGCTGGCTGGCCGGACGCTGACGAGAAACGACGGAGGCAAGAACTCACATGGGGGAGAAGCGGAACCTGCACCCGCTGACCGGCGAACAGGGCGCGCCCGTACGCGACCTGGCGGCCCGGGAGCGGATCCTCGAAACCACGCTGCGGGTCCTGTCCCGGGTCGGCTACGCCAAGGCGACGGTCGGCGGCATCGCGCAGGAGGCCGGCGTCGGCAAGGCCACCGTCTACCGGTCCTGGCCGCACAAGGCCGCACTCACCCTGGACGCCGTCCGCACCCGGCTGCCGGACATCCCCGTGGACGACCTCGGCGACAGCCCGCGCGAAATCCTCGCCGTGGCCCAGGCCCTGGCCGGCCTCTACGGCGCCCCGCAGGTCCGGGCCATCCTGCCCGCGCTGATCTCGGACGCCGCCACCGACCCCGAACTCGCCCACCGCCTGCGCACCGAACTCGTCGAGCCCCGCCGCGCCCGCTCCGCCACCGTGCTGCGCCGCGCCATCACCCGGGGCGTCCTCCCCGCCGACACCGACGTCCTCACCCTGCTCGACATGTGGGCCGGCCTGATGCTCTTCCGCGGCGTCATGCTGGACGGCGGCCTCGACGAGCGGGGCGTCCAGGCCCTGGTCTCGGCCGCGCTGGCCTCCCCGCCAAGGACGCCCTGAAACGCCGAAAGGGCCGACCAGGTGGGCCGGCCCTTTTCGGAGCGTCAGAGGAGGGTGGACCAGTAGTACCAGAACCTGGTCAGGATGAGCAGGGCTATCAGCAGGAAGCCGGCCGCCGGGACCAGCCACTGGTGGCCGAGGGCGGCCAGGCGGCGGACGGCGGGCGGGCTGGGCAGGATTCCGGTGCGGACGTTGTGGACGGTGGTGGACCAGAAGAGGGTGATGACCACGGCCCACACCACCATGCAGTAGGGGCACAGGGCGCCGATCTCGTACAGCGCCTGGCGGATGAGCCAGGCGACGAAGCCGAGACCGACGAGGCTTCCGGCCTGCAGGGAGAGCCAGAACCAGCGGCGGTAGGAGGCGCCCGCGAGCAGGCCCGCGCCGATCGCGGCGAGGGCGCCGAAGGCGGCCAGGCCGAGGATCGGGTTGGGGAAGCCGAAGACCTCCGCCTGTTCGGTGCGCATGACCGAGCCGCAGCTGATGATCGGGTTGATGTTGCAGTTCGGCTGGAAGGCCGGGTTCTCGATCAGCCGGATCTTGTCCAGGGTGAGCTGGGCGGACGCGGCCAGGCCGAGCAGCCCGCTCAGCAGGATCAGCCAGGAGAAGCGGCGGCTGGCCCCGGTCGGCGTGGTTCGGGCCGTGGTCATCGCGTCACCCGCCCAGGGTCTGCTTGACCAGCGCGCTGAACTGCTCGCTGCCCAGCGCCTTGCCGTCCTTGCCGATCACGTCGAGGGTCTTGCCGTCGAGCTTGACGGTCGGGGTGCCGGAGACGCCGCTCTTGTTGAACGCGGCGGCGACCTTGGTGGCCCAGCCCTTGTAGGTGCCTTCGGTGACGGCCTTGGTGAAGGCCTCGGTCTTCAGGCCGGGGACCTGGCCGGCGAGGTCGAGGAGGTGGTTGACGTCGCCGAAGGCGTCCGAGCTCTCGGCGGGCTGGTTGGCGTACAGCACGTCGTGGAACTGCTTGAACTTGTCGACGCCCTCGTTCAGCGCGGCGCCGGCCGCGGCCAGGGCGGTGCGCGAGCCCTTGCCGCCGAGGTTGTTGTCGAGGAACGCGGCCAGGTGGTACTCGATCTTGTACTGGCCCTGGTCGGCGAGTTCCTTGACGGCCGGGCCGGCCGAGGTCTCGAAGGTCTCGCAGACCGGGCAGCGGAAGTCCTCGTACACGGCCAGGGTGTGCGGGGCGTCGGGGTTGCCGTACACGACCACGGTGTTGTCGGGGCCGCTGGCGTTGGCGGGGACGGCGACCGGGCCGCCCGCCGAGTCGGAGTTCTTGGAGGCCTTCACGGCGAGCGTGGTGCCACCCGCGATCACGGCGACGGCCGCGACGACCGAGATACCGATGGTGAGGGTGCGGCGGCGCTTGGCGCGCAGCGCCTCCGCCTTCTGGGCCTGCTTCAGGCGCTCGCGGGCCGAGACCGTCTTGGCGGACTTGTGGGTGCTGGGCATGATGATCCGTCTCCTCTGCACCCGGCGGCGGGCGGCGCGGCCCGGCTCCGGCAGGTGGTCTCACCTGGGCGGGAGCAGGGGCGGGCGGCCCGGCGGGGTGCGGGTCACAACATGGGGTGATGGGCAGCGGGATTGCCCGGAGACGGCCGCGGTGCGCGTCGTGCGAGGTGAGGCCGTCAGCAGGCGAAAGCCGGCTGCGGCGGTCCGCGACGCGGGGCGGGGGTGTGGACGGCGTCCTGCGGACGGCGCGGGGCGGGCTCGATGCCCGCCGGGGGCAGCAGCTCGGCCGGGCAGGCCGGGCGGGCCGCCAGCAGCAGCGCGCGCCAGCGGCCGGGCAGCAGCCGGGCCACCGTGCGCAGGGCCTCGCCGACCCCGTCGAGGGCGGCGTCGGCCAGCCGCAGCCAGGCCGCGGCGGCCAGCGCGACCGCCAGGTGCACGCCCAGCACCAGCAGGCGCAGCATGCTTGCCGAGTTGTGCGTCCACTGCGCGAACAGTTCGGAGCCGCTGACCTGGTCGCCGCCGCAGACCAGCAGGTCCACGCCGTGCACGGGCCGGGAACAGGCGTCCTGGCCGAGATTGAAGACGGTGTTCAGCAGCAGTTCGACCGGCACCAGCACCGCGGACAGCAGCAGGAAGCGGCGGCGCGCGCCGTCCAGCAGGACCGCGAGCAGGAAGACCGCGACGCAGGCCACCCCCACCAGGGTGAGCGGCAGGGCACGGCCGGTGATCGCCACCTGGCCGAACGCGGCCAGCGGCACGGCGAGCGCGGTGAACACCGCGCCCCGCAGGGCCCTGGTCGCGTGAATGCCGGTCATGGCTCCGGAGTATGCCACGCCGAAGGTCCCCCGCACGAGGGCCCATCGGCCCCCGTGACAGCCGCCCGACCTGCGGATAAGCCCTGGATAAAGGGGACTTCGACGTTGGGCGGGGCCGCTGGCGGCCTGGTCGGGACCCGCTCGGCCCGGGGTGCGGCGTGGGCTCGTCACGCCACCACTGTGACCCCCACCACACCGTCGGGCGGCGGGAGTTCACCAGAGATCGACAGTGTGCGCCCGCACCTTCGCCCCGATCCGGGCCAGCACCTCCTCGGCGGGCAGCGGGTCGAGCCGGCGGCCGTCACGCAGCCGCACCGCCAGGGCGCCGCTCGCGACCTCGCGCGGACCGAGCACCACCTGGTACGGGACCAGCCGGGCCTCCCGGACCCGGGCACCCAGCGAACCGCGCTCCGCCCCCAGCACCTCGGCCCGCAGATCCAGCTCCAGGCAGCGGGCGGCCAACGCGCGCGCCGCGCCCTCCTGCTCCCCGCCGAGCGGCAGCACCGCCAACTGCACCGGCGCCAGCCACGCCGGGAACGCCCCGCCGTGCTGCTCGATCAGGTGCGCCGCCGCCCGCTCCACACTGCCGACCACCGCCCGGTGCACCATCACCGGCCGGTGCCGCGCCCCGTCCCGGCCGATGTAGTGCAGGTCGAACTGCTCGGGCTGGTGGAAATCGACCTGCACGGTGGACAGGGTCGACTCGCGGCCCGCGCCGTCCACCACCTGCACATCGATCTTCGGCCCGTAGAACGCGGCCTCGCCGACGCCCTCCTCGTACGGCACACCGAGCTCGTCCAGCACCCCCACCAGCAGCGCGGTCGCCCGCTCCCACAGCTCCGGCCGGGCCACGTACTTCCCGCCGCCGCCCGGCAGCGACAGCCGGTAGCGGGACGGGGTGATGCCCATCGCCCGGTACGCCACCGCGATCAGCTCCAGCGCGCCGCGCGCCTCCCCGGCGACCTGGTCCAGGGTGCAGAAGATGTGCCCGTCGTTCAGCTGGATCGCCCGCACCCTGGTCAGCCCGCCCAGCACCCCCGACCGCTCCGAACGGTACATGCCGCCCAACTCGGCCATCCGCAGTGGAAGTTCACGGTAGCTGCGGGAACGGGAACGGAACATCACGGCGTGGTGCGGGCAGAGGCTGGGACGCAGGACGAGCTGGTCGTCCTCGCCCATCGACAGCGGCGGGAACATGTCGTCCCGGTAGTGCGCCCAGTGCCCCGAACGCTCGTACAGCTCGCGCTTGCCCAGCACCGGCGAGTACACGTGACGGTAGCCCGCGCGCCGCTCCAGGGCGCGGATGAAATCCTCCAGGCTCTGCCGCAGCACGGCGCCGTCCGGCAGCCAGAACGGCAGACCCGAACCGATCAGCGGATCGGTGTCGAACAGGTCCAGCTCGCGGCCCAGTTTGCGATGGTCGAACACGGCGGTCTCCTCACCGGAAGGGGGACGAGCCACCACGGACGCACATGCGAAAGCCCCGGGCGCTCGGCCCCGGGGCTTGATCAGAACAGCAGTCAGCGCGCCGGGACACTCTCCGGCGTCGTCGTCAGCATCGCAGCGCGCTTCATGACCGGCACGCTAGCAGGCCGGGCGTCGGGAGGCGCGGCATTTGTGCGCCAACGGGCGTGCCAGTCCGCCGCCTGGCCGCCCACCCCGACCTGCACGTGCGCCACCGCACCGCCCAGCGCAGCGACCTCACCCCCGAACTGGTCGCCCTGCTCGCCGCCGACCCCGACCCGGACGTCCGCCGCGCCGCCACCGCGAACCCCCGCACACCGGTCGGCATCGTCACCGCACTGCTCGCCGACCCGGACGCGGCCGACGAACTACGCGAAGGGGCCGCGGCCAGCCCGCACCTGACGCAGCGTCAATTGATGGAGCTGCTCGACCGGTTGGACATACCGCGCTGATGGGGCGGGCGTGGATGCCGCGGTCGCCCGCGCCGGTGTGAGGACCAGCGACGCGTCACCGCAAGGGTGGACCGGCCCTCGACCAGGAGGGGCTCAGTGGGCTGCTGAAGGCCGGATGAGGGCCGACCCGGTCGGTTGCAGGCGGGGGTCGGGTGCCCACGCTCCGTTAAGGTGGGTGCCGTTCGGGCGGGCCGGCAGGGGAGAGATGTGATGGTGACGGCAGCGGACAGTGGCCTTCCGGAGCTCGACGCCGAGGAGTTGGTGCGCTGGCGGTCCGGGGGTGGGCGGCTGGTCGATCTGCTGACGGCCGCTCAGCGGCTCGGCCCCGTGGCCGGGTTCCGGATCGGCGGTCGGCAGGTGGTGCTGGTCACCGGGCCCGAGGAGGTTCAACAGGTGCTGGCCCGCCAGCCCGACACGTACGTCAAGCACGGGCACCGCGCGAAGGTGCTGCTCGGGGACGGCCTGCTGTGCGCCGCCGGTGAGCCGTGGCGGCGCCAACGCAAGCTGCTGCAGCCGCAGTTCACCGTGCGCGGCATCCGCACCTACGAGCCGCAGCTGCGCGCCGCGGTGGCGGCGTTCGCCGACCGGTGGCGGGCTGCCGCCGACAGCGGTGAGATGCGCGAACTCGATGCCGACCTGCGGTACTTCTCGCTGGACGTGATCTGGCGCGCGCTCACCGCGCAGGCGCTGGACGAGCCCACGTACCGGCAGCTGGTCGCCGCCGGGGACAGCCTCGCCGCGATCCCCGCGTTCGCCCCCGCGACCGGCGAGAGCACCGCCGACTTCAGCCGGGCCGTCGCCGACGCCGACCAGGCCGCCGAGCACGCCATCGCGCTCGCCCGGCAGGCCGCGGAACCCACCCTGATCGCGGTGCTGCTCCGCGCAGCCCGCGAACTGCCGGGCTACGACGAGCAGTTGGTGCGTGACGAGCTGCTCACCCTGATGGTGGCCGGCTATGAGACCACCGCCACCACCCTCGGCTGGCTGTTCCTGCTGCTCGACGCCCACCCCGAGCAGCGTGACCTGGTGCTGTCCGCCGGGCCCGCGGGCTCCGCCGAGCGGGCGTCGGCGATCCGCGCGCTGATCGACGAGACGCTGCGGCTGTACCCCGTCGCCTGGCTGATGCCCCGGCACGCCGCCGAGACCGGCACCGTCGGCGGCCACCTCGTCCCCGCCGGAGCGACCGTGCTCCTCTGCCCCTACCTGACGCACCGGGACCCGGCGCTGTGGCCCGGCCCCGAAACCTTCCGCCCGCAGCGCTTCCTGGCCGCCGAACGCCGCCCCGCGCCCGGCACCTACTTCCCGTTCGGCCTCGGCCCGCGCGCCTGCATCGGCGCGCAGTTCGCGCTGCGGGAGATGACGCTGCTGCTGGAGGAGCTGCTGCCCGCGTTCCGGCCGGAGATCCGCGAGCGACCGAGCACGGTCGGCTACCGGCTGACCGTCCACCCCGACGGGCCGGTGCGGGCGGTGCTGCACCGGGCGGTGCGGGACCGGGCTGTGCCCGATCGGGCGGAAAACTGCTTGTGAGCGGGGGTGGCGGTTTGCCAGCCCACCGACACCGGTTGGATGAACGAGGCGGTCCGCGCCGACGTCCTCGCCCGCACGCCGTTGGCCCGCCCCGGTACCCCGCAGGACGCGGCCCGGTTGATCGACTTCCTCTGCTCGCCGTCCGGGCAGTGGATCAACGGTCAACTCCTGCAGAGCGACGGCGGCTACCAGTAGTGTTGTCGGTGGCCGCCTCCCAGGAGCCGGCGGGGGCGACCGGCGACGATGACAGCGAGTTCGTCGCGCACGTGGACCAGAGAGCCTGCGTGACTGCGTCGTGCAGAGCGAGGACAAGGGCGTCCGTTTCGGCCTGCTGTACACCGCAGGCCACGGCGCACTCCCCGACCGACAGTGGTGGGGCCACTCCGGCCTCCAGGGGTGGAGCGTCGTATGGGCCGGGCTGCTGAAGCCGCCGTGGGAGCCGGACCGTGCCACCGCCGAGTGGATCACGGCTGCGGGGTCGGGCGGCCGGCCCACCGGGCTGAGCCGTTCAGGCCCTGTGTTCGGCGCGCTCGCGCAACTCGCGGGTGCGGGCGGCGAGTTCGTTCAGGGTGAGGCCGGCCGTGCCGTCCGTCAGGCTGCCCAGGGTGGAGCCGTCCGCCCAGGCGCAGACCGGGACTTCGCGGTCGGTGTCCCGGAGGAGCGCGCAGGCGATCGCGCCGCCGAGCGGGCCGGGGTCGAAGGTGCGCAGGCCCGTGACGGCGGTGCCGTCGCGGAGGGTGGTGGCGTCGGTGGGGGAGTAGCCGCCGAGCATACGGGTGGCCGCCTCGGCGGCGTCCGGCACCGAGCCGCTCATCGCCACCGCCAGCAACTCCGCCTCCGCGAGACCGGTCGCCCCCGGCGGCCCGTACGCCACCACCTGGATGCTGCGGGGCACGTAGCGCTTGGCGTTGTCCGACTCGTACGCGGCGCGCAGCCGGGCCAGATCCTGATCCTCCGTCACCTGCGACAGGCCCGCGAACTCGGCCGGCAGCGCGACCTTGCGCCGCTCCACCTCCCCGTCCATCGCCGAGACGGCCAGCACCGCGAGGGCGACCGCTGCCGCCGTCCCGATGCCGAAGCCGACCTGCCTGCCCGTCAGCCGCCGGTACCACGGCACCGGCGGCTGCGGCACCTCCCCCGCTGCCCAGATCGCCCGCAGGCCGTCGTACCCCGACTGCGAGTGCTGCTCGGTACCGGTCACGGAGTCCCCCGACTGAAGTGGAATCAGATCGTCCGATCGGACGATGGCCAGCACTCTACAACCACGCTGACCAGCGCCGACGTGGGGCCAGGGGGATGGGTTGCGGCGGGGCGTGTTGGTGGGTGGTCAGGCGTCGGTGCGGGCCGGGGCGCGGTTGCGGAGGGTCGGGGTGAGCAGCAGGGCGATTGCGGTGAGGGCTGCGGCGGTGTGGAGGGGGCCGGTGGGGGAGGGGAGGGTGATGGCGGCGAGGAGCGGGCCGGTGGTGGCGCCGAGGTTGAGGGCGGCTGTCGCGTAGGCCCCGGCCATGGTGGGTGCGCCCGGGGCGGCGGTCAGGGCGCAGGTGATCAGGGTGCCGCCGACGGCGAAGGAGAGCGCACCGAGCAGCGGAACGAGGGCCGGCAGCGTGCTCGGCCAGCCGGCCAGCGCCGCCCAGCCGAGTGGCAGCAGCGGGCCCGCCACCGCGAGCAGCCGCAGCGGATGGCGGTCGGCGAGCCGTCCGGCGACGCCCACGCCCAGGACCGTGCCGAGGCCGAACAGCACCAGCACCACGGGCACCCAGCGAGGCCCGAGCCCGGCCGGGCCGGTCACCAGCGGGGCGAGGAAGGTGAACGCGGCTAAGGTTCCGGCGTTCACCAGCGCGCCCAGCAGCAGCACCCGCAGCAGCCGGGGCCGGGCGAGTTCGGCGAGTTCGGCACGCAACGCGGAAGGCCCGTGCGTGCCGACCCGTCCGGCCGGGACACCCCGCAGCACCCCGACGGCGGCCGGTGCGCAGAGCAGCGCCACCGCCCAGAACGAGGCACGCCAGCCCAGCAGTTGACCGAGCAGCGCCCCCGCCGGAACCCCCACCACCGTGGCCGCCGTCGTCCCCGACAGCAGCACGCCCACCGCGCGCCCCCGCCGCTCGGGTGCGACCAGCCCGGCCGCCGCCGTCACCGCAAGGGCGAGGAACCCGGCGTTCGCGAACGCCGCCACCACCCGGCTGACACACAGCACCTCGAACGACGCGGCCGTGGCACCCACCACGTGGGCCACCGCGAACAGCACGATGAAGGCGAACAACCCGGCCCGGCGCGGCCACCGGCGCGCCAACGCCGCCATCGGCGGGGCGCCCGCGACCATGCCGATCGCGAACGCCGAGGTCAACAGGCCGGCCGTGCCGACGGATACGCCGAGTTCGGCGGCGAGATCCGGCAGCAGGCCGGACAGCATGAACTCCGAGGTGCCCATGGCGAACACCGCCAGGGCGAGCAGATACAGGGCAAGAGGCATCGCACGGAACTCCGGGGTGAGGAGCGGAAACGGACAGCCGTCTCGTCACCCGGAGTCCGAAAGCACGCCCCAGTGCCGCGCGGCCCTCGACGGGGCGGCGCGGCAGGCAGGGGCAGGACTCAGGTGTTCAGGGGCCGACGGCAGGGCCGAAGACCCCCACCTCGTCCGACTCGGGGCTCACCACGCTGCGCACGCTACCGAACGATGCCCGCCCGGTCAGCCGAATTTCTGCCGCGCCACTGCCTCGGCCGGGCGTCGGACCTTCTTGCCCAGCGACATCGCGGCCGCCTCGCAGCCGTTGGCGCGGGACAGCGCGACGGCGGCCGTGCGCGGCACCGCTCGGCGGTTATCGACCGCCAACCCGCCGCTGCGGTACGGGTTTTCGGCGGCCGGTCCAGGATCAGGTGCGGCGCCGGGCGGCGACCTCGGCCTCGATGTCCACCGGCGCGACCCCGAGCGGCGGGCCTTCGAGGGGGCGGCGCAGGGCCGCGTCGATACGGGAGTTGACCTCGGCCAGCCGCTTGCGCAGCAGCTCTTCGGTGGGGGCGAGGCGGGCGGCCTCGAGTGCCTCGTGCAGCTCGTTGCGCAGGGCGAGGGACGGCGGCAGCGAGCTCAGGCCCTCGCGTTCCAGCTTCTCCCGCAGCCACCACATCTCGTGGTACGGCCGGTTCTCGTGGGCGAGCGGTTTGCCCGCGCCCGGCAGGTTGTCGAACTCGCCGCGCTCGGTGGCCTCCCGGATCTGCCGGTCGACCCAGCTCTCGAAGGTGACGCCCGGGGGTTTGCGGTCGGTCATGGCGGGTTCCTCCCGTTCTTCCGTGTGCGGATCGCTGCACCTCCAAGCCTACGTCCTCGCCCAACTCTGCTTCTGGAGCGGGGAGATGGTGGGTGAGGTCCCTTGCGGAAACTGGTTTGTCATGCAAACCTGACGGCATGACAGACGCATCGCTGCCCCCGTCCGGCACTCCGCACGAAGTCCTGGCCGGCCTGGGCGAGTTGACCCGCAAGGTGCGCGCCGCGCAGCGCGGCACCTGGTTCCCGCTGCTGCTGCTCGGCGGGCTCACGCTCGGCGGGATCCTGGTCAGCCGCCTCACCTACCGGATCCTGTCCGTCCCCTGTCCCGAGCTTGCGGCGGGCGCCGGCTGCACCCTCGTCAGGCAGGGCTCGCCGCTCTACTGGCCGGTCGGACTCGCCCTCGCCTACCTGGCGACCGCGGTCTTCTACGTCCGCCGCGCCCGCAACCGGGGCGTCGGCACCGCCGTCCGGCCCTACGTCCTCACCGGCATCGCCCTGCTCGCCGTGGTGGCCGCCACCTCGTTCTGGGTCACCCGGAACGGGATGCCGCAGCCCGGCGCACCGCTCGACTTCTGGGGCCTGCACCTCGACCCCGCCGCCCCGGCGACCAGGTTCCTCTCGCGGTTGATGGGCGGCGCCCTGGCCGTCGGACTGCCGCTGCTGGTGCTGGCCCGGGTGGAACGCAGCCGCGTCCTGCTGCTGCTCGCCGCGCTGTACCTGGCCATCGAGTTGGTCCCGCTCACCTCCGGCTGGGCGGGCATCCCGACCACCTCACCCTGGGCCTTCCTGCCGCAGTACGCCGTCCCTGGCACTCTCCTGCTGCTCGGCGCCCTCGGCTTCGGCCTGGCCGAGCGGTTCGGTGGGCGGTTCGGCGGGCGGGGCGGTGGGCGGTTCGGCGGGCGGTTCGGCGGGCGGTTCGGCGGGCGCTTTGGTGGGCGCGCCGCGTGAGGACCGAACAGCCCGAACAGCACCCCGCGGTCGGCCTGGACGACGTTGTCCACCAACGCGTCCGCCTCGGCATCCTCACGGTCGCCCACCAGGCGCGCCGGGTCGAATTCGGCTTCCTGCGCACGGCACTCGGCCTCACCGCAGGCAATCTCAGTCAGCACTTGGCGGTGCTCGAAAAGGCCGGACTGATCGCCGTCGAGAAGGGCTACGAGGGCCGCCGCGCCCGCACGTGGCTCACCCTCACGCCCGCCGGGGACCGTGCGCTCCAGGAGGAAGTCACCCAGCTCAAGCGGCTCATCCAGCAGATCGAGAACGGGCGTTCGGGGTCGGCCTCCTGATTCCCACCCAGACCGGCGGCGGCCGAAGCGGTGGAGGCCACTGCTCGGGCGGACGGCGATCCTGCGCCGGGTGCCGCCGGAGTGGCGCCGATCCGGCCGGTCGGTGGCAGAACGGGGGAGGAACTCGCCGAGGCCCGGCCGGAGTTGAGACGGGACAGACCGGTAGCGAGGGCGCTGCGCGTAGGCTGCCGTTTCGTCCGATCTTCTGCGACGAGGACTCAACCATGGGCAGCCGCACCACCGTTCGCCTGATCGCGCCCGCCGACGCCGGCCCGATAGCCGCGCACCGCGCGCGCGACGCCGAGGCCTTCCGGCGGTGGGAACCGGCCCAACCGGCCGCGTTCTTCACCCCGGAGGGCCAGACGGAGCGGATCGACCGGCTGCTGACCGCCCACCGCGCCGGGACGGTCTGGCCGGGCGTGGTGCTCGCCGACGACCACGTGATCGGGCAGGTCACCGTCGGCGGCATCCTGCCGCAGCCCCACCTGCGTCGCGCCTCGCTCGGCTACTGGATCGCCACCACCGCCCAGAACCAGGGCCACGCCGGGCGCGCCGTCGGCCTCGCGCTGAAAGTGATGGCGGAGGAACTCGGGCTGCACCGCGTCGAGGCGTCCACCAGCCTGGAGAACCTGCCGTCCCAACACGTGCTGCGCCGCAACGGATTCAGCCCGTGCGGCCTCGCGCACGCGTCGATCCTGCTCGACGGGCGCTGGCAGGACTCCTTGCTGTGGGAGCGGATCCTCGACGACCGATCGGCCGCGGTGCCTACCGCGAAGGGCAGTTGACCTCGCGCCAGGTGCGGGCCGAACTCACCCGTCCGTATGGCGGGTCGGCTGGGCTCCGACGGGAAGCGATCACTCGGGCGTACGGTCGGGCGCATGCGTATTGTCATTGCTGGTGGTCATGGTCAGATCGCGCTTCGGCTTGAACGGCTGCTCAGTGCGCGGGGAGACGAGGTCGCGGGGATCGTCCGGCGGCCGGAGCAGGCGGGTGATCTGCTGGCGGCGGGTGCCGAACCCGTGGTGTGCGACCTGGAGTTGGCGTCGGTCGCCGAGGTGGCCCGGCATCTGGAGGGCGCCGATGCGGTGGTGTTCGCGGCCGGGGCGGGGCCGGGCAGCGGGGCGGCCCGGAAGGACACGGTTGATCGTGGGGCCTGTGTGCTGCTCGCGGACGCGGCCGAGGCTGCCGGGGTGCGGCGCTTTCTGGTGGTGTCCGCGATGGGGGCCGACCGGGAGCCCCCGGCCGGGACCGATCCGGTGTTCGCCGCCTACCTGCGCGCCAAGGCGGCGGCCGACGCCGAGGTGCGGTCCCGCCCCGGGCTCGACTGGACAGTGCTACGGCCGGGCCACCTGACCGACGAGCCGGGCACCGGGTTGGTGGAGCTGACCTCGTCCACGGGGCGCGGGAAGGTACCGCGCGACGACGTGGCGGCCGTCCTGGTCGCGCTGCTCGACGAGCCGGGGACGGCCGGGCTGACCTTGGAGCTGACCGACGGCAACTCGACCGTGGGCGAGGCGGTTTCGGCGCTCGTCGGTTAGCCCGTGGCGGCGGGGTTCGCCATCGCCAGCAGGGTCTCGCGCAGGGTGTGCTGGAGGCGGGCCATGGTCCGGTGGGCCTGTGGGAGATCGACGTAGATCGAGTTGATGTGCAGGCCGTCGGCGTCCCGCTGGAACCACGAGGTGGTGCCGTTCACGCGCGACACCCAGACGTGCGCCATCGGGCGCCAGCGGTCGTGGTGCTCGGCTCCCGGGCACTTGCGCATGTCGATGTAGGAGAGGAAGTTCACCGGGAACGGCCAGCAGCGGCCGGTGAAATGCTCGGGTGCGAGGAGTTCCCAGGCCCGGACGAAGGGCACGTCGAGGCTCTCCATCATGGTCGAGAAGCCGTCCCGGACTCCGGCGAGGAGTTGGGGGAAGTCCAGGTCTCTGGCGACGGAGAACTCGATCGGCAGGGTGTTGACGAACCATCCGAGGGAGTCCCGCCAGGTGCCCCGGCCGCGCTCGCTGAGCGGCATCAGGGCGCGGTAGAGGTCTGGTCCGCCCTCCTCGCGCAGAGCGATCGCCACGGCGGCGAAGAGTCCCATGAACAGCTTTCCGCCCGCGCCCTGGCAGCGGGCCTCCAGCGCGGCGGCCTGGTGCCCGTCCAGCAGGGTCGCGGATTCGTTGACCGGCGGGTACAGGCGGCCGGGTTCGGTGCCGAGATCCAGCGGGAACTGCGGGAAGAATCCGTCATTCCGGGCGATGAACGACTTCCAGTAGGTGAGGCGGTCGTCGTCCACGGCGATGGACGCGTAGCGGTGACGCTGCTCCCGGCCGAAATCCAGATAACTTCCCGCGGGCGGGAGGTCGGGGTGCTTTCCTGCGCGGTAAGCGGCGTACGCGATTTGCACGTCGCGGACCACATTCGGCATTGACATTCCGTCGGACACGATGTGGTCGAATGCGAGGTAGACCGTGGTGGGGCCGGCGTCCCGGACGACGGCCCCCATGGTGTAAGGCGGCCACTCCAGTGTGTCGATATGCTTCTGAAAGCTGCCGCTCAGGAACGCGTGAACCTCCTGCGAGGTGTCGAATTCGCCCATGTGCACGGATTCCAGTTCGATGTCCTCCGGTCGGTGCACCGCGCAGGACAGGTCTCCCAGGAGCCGCTGGAACTCGCAGCGCAGGACCTGGTGCCGCTGGACCAGGAAGCGCAGCGCCGACTCCAGGGCCGCCCGGTCGAGCGGGCCCTCGACCTCGAAGGTGACGGCGAGCCAGGAGGCGAGCGGTTCGCGGCTGTTGCGGGTCTCGTCGATCAGGGAGTGGTGCTTGTCCTGATTGAACGACGCGTTCCTGTCGTATTCCTCGCCGTGGCGGTCTGCGTACGCCACTCCCGAAGACCTGATATTCCATTGGACAATCTGCCCAGGCGCAATATCGGCCGATTCCAAGGGCGCTTGGCGCATGCTGGTGTTCTCCCGGGACGGAGGGGCGTTTTTGCGAATCGGCAAGGCGGAAGCGCCCGCACAAAGGGGCTGATTCGGCCGATTCAATGCAGAACGTAACACCGTGCATTCGGGAAGTGGCTGACCGGCGCGGCACGAAATCGCAGCCGCTGGGCGCCGCGGGGTTTAGCCGGGGGGAGCGTCACGAGAAGTGCGGCAGGCTCGGCCGGGCCAGGGCGGCGGCGCCGATGAGGCCGGCGTCGGTGCCGAGGCGGGCGGGGGCCAGGGCGAGGTTTCGGGTGAACGGGAGGGTCGCGTACGAGGCGAGGTGGTGGGCGAGGGGTGCGAAGAGGACGTCGCCCGCGCCTGCGACACCGCCGCCGATCACGGCGACGTCGAGTTCGACCAAGGTGGCGGTGGCGGCGATGCCGGCCGCCAGGGCGCGGGCAGCGCGGTCGAAGGCGGCCAGGGCGAGCGGGTCGCCGGCCTTCGCGGCGCGGGCGACGCCGGTGGCGGAGGTGTCGCCGTCGGGGCCGGGGCGCCAGCCGCTCTCGGCGGCGGTGCGGGCGATGGCCGTGCCGGAGGCGAGCCCTTCGAGGCAGCCGCGGGAGCCGCACGGGCACGGGCGGCCCTCGAAGTCGACGCTGATGTGGCCGAGATGGCCGGCGTTGCCGGTGGTGCCGGTGTGCAGGCGGCCGTCCAGGACGAGTCCGGCGCCGACGCCGGTGGAGACCACCAGACAGAGCGCGTTGCGGTACGGGCGGGCCGCGCCACGCCAGTGTTCGGCGGCGGTCATCGCGACCGCGTCACCGCCGAGGATCACGGGCAGGTCGCCGACGGCCGGGTGCGCGGTGGCCTCGGCGCGCAGCGGAAAGGCGCGCCAGCCCGGCAGGTTGACGGGGCTGACGGTGCCTTCGGCGATGTCGACCGGCCCGGCGCTGCCGATGCCGAGCGCCCGCACCCGGCTCCACTCGGGCAGCCGGGCCAAGCCGTCCAGGACGCGCGCGACGGCGGCCATCAGTTCGTGCCGGTCGCCGGTCGCCGGGGTCGGGACCTGGAGCCGGTGCAGCAGGGTGCCCCCGGTGTCGACCAGGCCGCCGGCGATCTTCGTGCCGCCGATGTCCAGCGCCGCGAGCAGCGGTTCGCCGGGGGTCGCGGGGTCGGCCGGGGGGTGGCTCATGGTGACGTCTCCACAGGTGGGACGGGGAGCGCCGTGGTGCGGGGCAGGGCGCCGTCGGATCGGGTCCTGTGATTCTGACCGCCTCTGACAACGTTGTCCAGCGCGAGGGGCCCCGCCGGGACCGGGGGGTCCGCACGGCGGTCAGTGGCGCTGGACCTGCGTCGGACGGGGGCGGTCGGCGGGTGGTCGAGTGTTCGGGTCGGGTCGCTGCTTCGGGGACCGGGACGGCGGCCAGGGCGCACCGGTGGCAGGCGGCGGTCAGGGTGGCGGCGGGGTGGCGGAGTTGGGAGGGGGTGAGGCCGGGTTGGCGTTGGGTGGGGCCACCGAGGGCGTCGCCGTCGGGGTCGGGTGGTGTGCGTGGTGGTCGGCGGCGTCGGACCTGCGTCGGACGCGGGGCCGTCGGCGGGCGGTCGAGTGTTCGGGTCGGGTCGCTGGTTCGGGGGCCGTGGTCGGTGCTCCGGGTGCATCGGGGGCGGGTGCGCCGCGAGGACCTCGACGAGCTGTTCCCCGGCCTGCTCGACTCCGTCCTCGCCGGGGCGCGCCGCACGGGAGCGGTCCGCACTGGGGCCACCACCGGCTGACGGCCTGACCTCCTGGCGGCCGGTGGGCTGTTCGGCGACGCCCGGTCGGAGCGGGCCGGAGGTACCCGCACTATTCTCCGTGGCATGACGAGCAGCCTCCGCACCGGTGTCCGACCGACCATGAAGGATGTCGCCGCGGCGGCCGGGGTCGGGCTGAAGACCGTCTCCCGGGTGGTCAACGGGGAGCCCGGGGTGGCGGCGGGGACGGCCGGGCGGGTGCGGGAGGCGATCGACGCCCTCGGGTTCCGGCGCAACGACAGTGCGCGGGTGCTGCGGACCGGGCGCACCGCGAGCGTCGCGCTCCTGCTGGAGGACATCAGCGACCCGTTCTCCTCCGCGCTGTCCCGGGCCGTCGAACAGGTCGCGGCGGCGGAGGGCTGCCTGCTGTTCACCGGCTCCAGCGGCGAACAGGCCGATCGGGAACGGGAGTTGGCGCTCGCGTTCTGCGCCCGCCGGGTGGACGGGCTGATCGTCGTGCCGGCCGGGGACGACCACCGGTACCTGCTGCCGGAGATCGCCTCCGGTACGCCCGTGGTGTTCCTCGACCGCCCCGCCGCCGGCATCGACGCGGACGCCGTGCTCAGCGACAACGCGGGCGGCGCCCGCCGGGGCACCGCGCACCTGATCGCCCACGGCCACCGCCGGATCGGCTACATCGGCGACCAGCGGGCCATCCACACCGCCGCCGAACGCGAACGCGGCTACCGCGCCGCGATGGCCGAGGCCGGGCTCCCGGTGGACGAACGCTGGCTGGACTGCGGCCCCACCGACCGCGCCCGGGTCGGTGAGGCGGTGCGCCGCCTGACCACCGGACCGGACGCCGTCACCGCGCTGTTCACCGCCAACAACCGCGTCACGCTGGCCGCCCTGCACCACCTGCCCGCCGAGCGCCGCCCGGCCGTGGTCGGCTTCGACGATCTGGAGCTCGCCGCCCTGCTCACCCCCGGCCTCACCGTGGTCGCCCAGGACCCGGCCGCCCTCGGCACCCTCGCCGCCCGCCGCCTGTTCGCCCGCCTGGCCGGGGACTGCGGCGCGCCCGCCCGGCTGGAGCTCCCCACCACCCTGATTCCGCGGGGTTCGGGCGAGATCCGTCCCTGACGATCGGTCAAATGTCCTGTCGGCAGTGGAAGATGACCAGATCGAGCCAGTACCGCTGATCCGCGCCGATCCGGCCCGGCGGCAGGGAGAGCAGCCACTGCGTCAACTCCGCGCCCACCTCCAGTTCGCCGTAGAAGCCGAACTTCAGGTCGAGCACCTCGCCCTGGGGCAGCCACCGCTCCAGCGCGTCGGCGAGGTGCCGGTCGGCCGTCACGGTCGCGGTGTCCGCCCAGGTGCGCAGCCACGGGGTGAGGGTGCCGGTCGTCGTGGCCACCGTCTCCAGGACCTCCGGCACGCTCCTCGGCGGCTCGGGGTCCTCCAGGGTGGCGGACCACCAGGCGTCCAGCACCTCGGTGACCAGCTCGGCGTGCGGCCACTCCCGCCATCGGGCAGTGAGCAGGCGGCTGGCGATCAAGGGGCCGTCCGCGATCAGTCGACCGGTCGAGAACTCCCGCAGGATGCGCGGTGCGAGCCGCCGGTACAGGGTGGGGAAGTCGTCCCACAGGTCCCAGCTCTTCATGGCGGCCCGGCGCAGCAGCTCGTTCGGTACCAGGTCCGCGGGGCCGGTCAGCAGGGCGAAGTCCTGGGCGGTCCAGCAGTGTTCGCAGCCGTGCACCGGCGGTCCGGGTCGGGTGGTCGAACCGGCGGCGTCGAGGGCGTCCAGGGCGTGGTGCAGGCGCAGCTGTGCGGTCGTCATGGTTCCTGCCAGGGGGACTCCGCCGGTGCGAGCGGCGAAGATCGCGACGTTACCAGGGGTGGTGGCCGGTCGGCGAGCGTGGTGATGATCACACCGGATGGGCCGAGACCTGAGGGTTGCCGGGCGCGTCCACAGTAGGCGGGAGAGATTTGCCAATCGAGCAGATCGGGGAACGCATGGTGTCCGGCGAGCCGAGCGAAGCGGTCGGGGCAGCGGAAACGGAAGCGGACGGGCCGGCGGTACGCGCCAGGCGACGGCCCGCCCGCACACCGAAGTCGAGACCGCGTCGGGACGCGGGACGCGAGGGTGCGGATCGTCGCGGCGCGCGGCGCTGGGTGTCGAAGCTGCGGCCGGACTACCCGCGCACCGGCCGCAGCGGCTTACGGCGCTGGCTCCCGTCCTGGCGTCAACTGCTGCTGCTGGCAACGGGGGGCATCGCCCTGCTCGCGGTCGCGGCTGTGGTGATGTACATACGGACGGACATTCCCAAGGATCTCAACGCCTTCGCCACTCAGCAGAACAACGTCTTCTACTGGGCGGACGGCACCGAGATGGCGCGCACCGGCCTGGTCAACCGGCAGGACGTGCCGCTGGACCAGGTGCCCGAGCACGTGCAGTGGGCGGTGCTCGCGGCCGAGAACGAGAACTTCTACTCCGACCCCGGCATCTCGTTCAAGGGCATCGCCCGGGCGTTCTACCGGATGGGCTCGGGCGGTGACACCCAGGGCGGCTCCACCATCACCCAGCAGTACGTGAAGAACGCCTACCTGAACCAGCGGCAGAACTTCTCCCGCAAGCTCGACGAGGCGTTCATCGCCATCAAGCTGGACCAGCAGGTCAGGAAGCAGGACATCCTCAGCGGCTACCTGAACATCAGCTGGTTCGGCCGCGGCAGCTACGGCATCGAGCGGGCCGCACAGGCCTACTACGGCAAGGACGTGTCCCAACTCGACGCCAGTGAAGGCGCGTTCCTGGCCGCCGTACTGAAGGGCGCCTCGCTGTACGACCCCGCGCTCGGCGGCGAGAACCGGGACCGGGCGGTGGAACGGTGGGCGTGGATCCTGGACCGGATGGTCAAGATCGGGAAGCTGTCCGCCGAGGAACGGGCCCGCTACACCGTCTTCCCCGAGCCGCAGGCCCCGCCGCAACAGGCCGGCCTGCGCGGGCAGACCGGCTACCTGGTGGACCTGGCGAAGAGCTACGCGCAGAGCCACGCCGACATCTCCCCGGCCCAGTTCGACCTCGGCGGCTACCAGATCTACACCACCTTCGAGAAGCCCCGGCAGACCGCGCTCACCCAGGCCGTCCAGGACGCCGCGAAGAACCTCGACCCCGAGCATCGCCCCGCCGACCAGAACGTCCACCTCGGCGCGGCCTCCGTCAACGCGGACGGCCGCATCCTGGCCGTCTACGGCGGACCCGACTACCTGAAACAGGGCTTCAACAACGCCAACACCGTGAACGTGCCCGCCGGTTCGGCCTTCACCCCGCTCGTGTACGCCGCCGGGCTCGACCAGGGTGTCCAACGCGAACGGCAGCGGCCCAGGGCGCCGGTACAGCCCACCACCAGCTACAACGGCGACAACGGCATCGACCTGCAAACCCCCGAAGGGCCGTACTGGGCGCGGGACGGCAAGAAGGCCAAGGCCGCCAACGACGGCGAACGCAGCTGGGGCCCGATCAGCCTGCGGACCGCCGTCGAACAGTCCGTCAACGGCCCGATGCAGCAACTCGGCATGGACGTCGGCCTCGACAACGTCCGCAAGAGCGCCCTCGGCTTCGGACTGCTCCCCGACAGCATGGGCGACCTGACCCCCGGCTTCTCGCTCGGCAACTCCACCCCCAGCGCGATCCGGCTCGCCGACGCCTACACCGCCTTCGGCGGGCAGGGCATGCGCACCGACCCGTACTCCGTCGACCGGATCAGCCGCAACGGCGCCGACCTCGCCGTCGAACGGCCCACCGCCGTCCGGGCCGTCCCCGTGCGCGTCGCCACCGACGTGGACAACGCGCTGCGCGGGGCGGTCAAGGACGGCACCGGCAAGGAAGTCGGCCAGGCCGTCCCCGGCGCCGCCGGAAAGACCGGCGTCAACCAGGCCCGGACAGCGGGGTGGTTCGTCGGCTACCGGGGCGCGGTCACCACCGCCGTCTCGCTCTTCCGGATGGACCCGAAGACCCTGGAACTCCTCCCCCTGGCCGGGGTGGCCGGCGCCGCCCCGACCACCCCCGACTACACCGTCCCCGCCGGAATCTGGACCGCCTACACGAAGGCGGCGGGCTGACTGTGCGGACGGCTGCCTGACGGCTACTTGAGGTACGTCGGCCAGTCCGGCGCCTGGGCCGGATCGAGCCGGCGGAGCTGGTCCAGGACCTTCGGGTCCTGGGCATCCAGCCAGTCGGCGAGCTCCTTGAACGACACGCAGCGCACGTCCTGCTTCTTGCAGACGGCCTTCATCACGTCCTCGACCGCCTGCATGTAGATGCCGCCGTTCCAGGTCTCGAAGTGGTTCCCGATGAACAGCGGCGCCCGGCTGCCGTTGTAGACCCGGGCGAACCCGTCCAGATAACCCTCGCGGGTCTGCTTCTCCCAGGCCCGGTACTTCCTCGGATCGCCCTGGGTGCTGTCGCCGGACTGATTGGCAAGGAAGTTGAAGTCCATCGACAGCACCTGGGTGTCGCCGAACGGCAGCAACTGGAGCGGAAAGTTCCACACCCCGCCGTTCTTCGCCGGCCACACCTGGAACTCCCCCGGGGAACTCGCGTCATACCGCCAACCGAGCGCCTTCTCGGCCGGGATCAGGTTCTTCTGCCCCTCCAGGCACGGGGCCCGGCCGCCCGCGAGATCCTTGCGATAGTCGAACGGCAGCGGTGCCTGGTCGGCGAACCCGGTGTTCGTCTTCCAGTCGGTGACGAACGAGATCGCCTGGTCGATCTCGCTGCGCCACTCCTCGGTGCTCCAGTTGCCGCCGCCCTTCGGGCCGCAGAAGTGGCCGTTGAAGTGCGTGCCGATCTCGTCGCCGTCCCGCCAGGCCAGCCGCAACTGCTCCAGCGTCTCCTTCACGTGTTGACCGGTGGGGAAGGAGATGGCGGCGCTGCCCGGGTCGTGCTGCGGCGGCCGATAGAGCCCGTGCTTCGCCTCCGGGAGCAAGTAGATCCCAGTTAGGAAGAAGGTCATGGTCGCGTTGTTCTCCTTGGCCAGCTTCCGGAACCGGGAGAACAGGTGGTCGTCGTTCTCCAGCGCGCCGTCCCAGGAGAACACCACGAACTGCGGTGGCTTCTCCCCGGGTTTGAGCTTCTCGATCTTCAGCTGATTGGGCTGCGGCCCCGTGTCCGAGGTGGAGCCGTCCCCCAGCACCTTCACCTTGCCGTCCCAGGAGGGCGACGGGGAGGGGCTCGGCGTCGCCGAGGCGGTACCCGGCGCCGTCGTCTCCGGGCCGCTCGTGGAGAACGACTGCTGCGCCGGGGCACTACTGCCGCCGGTGGTCAGCCCCACCGCGAGCGCGGTGACCGCCCCGACAGCCACCACACCCGCCGCGACCTGACCCACTCTGACCCGCCCCTTGCCGCCCGCACGCCCGCCGTCCGTCATCACTCGCCGTCCCCTCCGCCACACGGCCGCCCGGCTGGCAGGCCGTCCTGTTGATATGACGATCGGGAAGATCGAAATGGTTACGGAGCTGGCGGATTCGATGAAGTGACGGATCGTCATATGGCCGACTGTGGGCGGGAGTTGTGCATCTCTCGTAGTGGCGTTGGGTGGGTTTGACGTACGCGTGTCCTGCTGTCCGGCCTCGGACTGGCCGCGCGAGATCGCGGCAGGGGTCGGTCGGCGGTCGTCATTGGGCGAGCAAGGACAGGGCCAGGGTGCGGAGTTGGTGGTCGGTGTGGCCGCCTCCGGTGGGGGCGAGGGGGTCGTCCGGGGTGAGGCGGTGGGGGGAGAAGGCCAGGGCGCGGAGGGTGGGGCGCAGGGGGTCGGGGAGGGGGCCGGTGGTGGCGAGGGAGCGGAGGGCGGAGAGGCCCAGGGCGGTGGGGGTGATCAGGGTGGCCAGTGCGGGAGTTGCCAGGGTGGGGGAGCCGGACAGGTGGTGGTGGGCGTCGGCGGCGGCGAATCGGGTGTGGTCGCGGGCGGTCAGCAGTGGTTCGAGCAGCGGCAGGAGCGTTGCGGCCGCCGGACCGAGGGAGGACAACTCGTCGGCGTCCCAGTGGGGTTGGGGCGAGGCGGTGAGCAGCTCGCGAAACGCGGCGAGCGCGGGTTCGGCGTCTCCGGTCAGGCGGTGGTGGGCGACGGTGGCGGCGATCCGCAGTGGCGAGTCCTCGCTGTGAGTGGCGGTGGCGAGGGCGTGGAGCACCTCCGGGCCGGGGTCGCCGAGCCGGCCGAGCGCCCGGGCTGCGGCGGTGGCGGCGTAGCGGGTGCCGGTGTGCAGGCAGCTGAGCAGTTCGGGCACGGCTGCGCGGGCGGGCTCGCCGAGGGCGGGGAGGGCGGCGATCAGGTGCAGGTCGGCAGCGGTGGCGAGCCGGTGGCGGATCAGTGGGACCAGCCGGTCGGCTGCCGTGGGCATCAACCTGGCTGCCTCGGCGAGCAGTTGAGGGTCGGAGTGGGCCGACAGCAGGTCCAGGGCGCGCGGGTCGCGGGCGCGGACCAGGCCGAGCAGGGCGGACGGGTCGGTGGCCGCGTGGGCGAAGAGGGTGTCCCGCAGGGTGTCGTGCGGGGCGGGCAGGCGCTCGATCCAGTGGGCGATGGTGCGCAGGTGCGCGGTGGGGCCGTCGTGCTGGTGCGGGAGGGCGGCCAACAGCAGGTCCAGCACCTCGAGTTCGCGGTCGCGCCAGGTCTCGACGATCCGTTCGGCCAGCCAGGAGCCCCGGCTGCCCTGGTCGCCCGCGGCGATCCAGCGGGCCGCGACCGCCAGTGCCGCGTCCGGATCGCGGGCCAGCAGCCGGGTCAGCCGGTCGTCCAGGGTGCGGCCGTCCGCCCACGGCATGTCCCACGGCGGGCGCGCACCGTCGAGGCAGAAGGCCTCCACCACCTCGGGCGGGTACGGCGGGCCGCCGCGCTCGGCCGCCAACACGGCTGCCGCCAGCCGCACTTCGGGCAGCGGGTCGGCGAACGCGGACGGCGCCCGTCCCAGCGCGCCCAGGGTCAGCGCGCCGAGGGTCAGCAGCGCGTCGCCCCGCACCTCGGGCACGGCGTCCCTCTCGAACAGTTCACTCACCCGGGCCGTGACCTCGGTGGCCAGGTGCGACGACAGCAGATCGGCGACGGCGGCGACCACCCGCAGGGCGGCCTGCCGGAGCTCCGGATCGGCGCCGTCCAGGCAGGGCAGCAGCTCGGGCAGCACCCGGCACAGCTCCACGCAGACCCCGGACACCGGGCCGCGCTCCCAGCGGGCCGAGCCGACAAGTTCCGGCTCGTGATCGGCCATCATCGCGAGCAGCAGCAGCACATCGACGGGCCGGCCGGTGCCGTGCCGGGCGGCGTGCGCGAGGAACGGCACGGCGGGGCCGGAGGCCGAACAGACGTCGCCCTGGTGTAGGACCGTGCCGAACAGCTCGTGCACCGCCTCGTCCACCGTTGCCGCCCGAGCCGCGTACAGGGCGCCGATCAGCTCGGGGACGTCCTCGGCCGAGCCGTACGCGTGCGAGAGTTCGGCCCAGGGGACCTGGTCGAGTTCGTCCGGCGACCTCATGCTGCGCACTCCTCGGTGGATGGGGTGCGACCGACGCTATCCGCTGGTCAGGACAGCGGTGCCGGTGGCGGTGGGTCCGGCCCGTGAGCGCCCTCGGTATCAGTGACCGCAGGAGTGTCATACCGGGGTAGCCCCGGCGAGTTGGCTCCGCAGGACGACGGCTTCGCACCCGCCCCGCCCGTACCTTCTCTCCCGTGCCGAGGAACGCACCGAGGACGAGAGCAGGGGGACGGACGATGCGCAAGCGGGGACGAGCGACGGCGGCAGTGGTGCTGGCCGCGACGGTGGCACTGGGGGTGGCCGCCGCTCCCGGCGCGGTGGCGGTGGGCAAGGCCCCGGCCGGGCAGTTGGCGACAGCGGCGCTGCCGGTGCCCACCGGACCGTACGCGGTCGGCACCACCAGCGTGCACCTGGTCGAGCAGGGCCGGGAGGACCCGTGGAAGGCCGGACGGCCGCGCGAGCTGATGATCAGCCTCTGGTACCCGACCGGCCGGGCGCCGCTCGGCAGCGCACGGGCGCCGTACATGACCCCCGACGCGGGGGCGCACTTCGGCAGTGCCGGGAGCGCCACACAGATGAACCAGGGCTTCGAACCCGGCCGCACCGACTGGTCGGGCGTACGCACCCACGCCCGCACCGACGCGCCCGCGCTGCCCGGCCGGGCCCGGCCGGTGGTGCTGTACTCGGCGGGGCTGGGCGACCCGCGCACCTGGGGCACCGGCCTGGTGGAGGACCTGGCCTCGCGGGGCTACGTGGTGGTGACCATCGACCACACCTGGGAGGCGTCCGAAGTGTCCCTCCCGAACGGCGAGTTGGCCACCTCGGTGTTCCCGGAGCTGGCCAAGGACCCGAACCCGAACCTCGACGTCGGCGCGCTGCTGCGCAAGATGCTCAACACCCGGGTCGATGACACCAGGTTCGTCCTCGACCAGCTGGCCCACCTGAAGTGCTCCGGCACCCTGCCGCCCGGCGTCGGCGCCGCACTCGACCTCGACCGGATCGGCATGGTCGGCCACTCCGGCGGCGGCGCCACCGCCCTCCAGACCATGCACGACGACCCCCGGATCGACGCGGCCGTCAACATGGACGGCCAACTGCACTTCCCCGGCCCGGACGGGCGGACCGGCGTCTTTCCGGCCGACGTGGCCGAGAAGGGCCTGGACCGGCCGTTCCTGCTGCTCGGCACCCGGAGCGACGACTCCGGCCCCTACCGGCAGCAGCCCGGCTGGGACGCCCTGTGGCGCCACAGCACCGGCTGGCACGCCGACTTCACCCTCGACGGCTCCCGCCACGGCTCGTACACCGACGCCGAATCCCTGCTGCCGCAACTCGCCGACCAGGGCGCGATCTCCGCCGACGCGCTGCGCGGCGACATCGGCGAGGTCCGACCCGACCGGGCGGTGCTCGCGACCCGCACCTACGTGGCCGGCTTCTTCGACCGCTGGCTGCGCGGCCACGACGACCACCTGCTGGACGGCCCCTCGGCGAGCTTCCCGGAGATGGTGTACGAGCCCTGACCGCAGACACCGACCGGTCGGGCCGCCACCCACAGCGTGGGGCGGTGGCGGCCCGACCGGTTCGTGGACAGCTCCGACGGGGCGGGGTTACCGTGCTGCTCGCGCCGCACGTCCGCGATCGAGGAGCCGCCCGGATGATGGACACCACCCCGCTCGACCAGGGCTGGAACCTGCACCACGACGGGGAGTTGCTGCCCGCCGCGGTGCCCGGCTGCGTGCACACCGACCTGCTGGCGGCCGGGCTGATCCCCGATCCGTACCTGGACGCGAACGAACTGGAGGTGGCCTGGGTCGGCCGCCGCGACTGGACGTACACCCTCGACCTGCCCGCGCACGGCAGCACCCACGAGCGCACCGACCTGGTCTTCGACGGCCTGGACACCGTCGCCACCGTCACCCTCGGCGGCACCGTCCTCGGCACCACCCGGAACATGCACCGCCGTCACCGCTTCGACGCCACCGGCCTGGCAGGCGAGTTGACGGTACGTCTCACCAGCGCCTACACGGAGGCCGAGCGGGTCCGCGGCATCGTCGGCGAGCGGCCCAACGAGTACCCCGAGCCGTTCCAGTACATCCGCAAGATGGCCAGCAGCTTCGGCTGGGACTGGGGCCCGACACTGCCCACCGCCGGCATCTGGAAGCCCGTCCGCCTCGAGCACTGGTCCACCGCCAGGATCGCGACCGTCCGCCCCCTGATCACCGCCGACGGCACCACCGGCCGGATCGAACTGCACCTCACCGTCGAACGCACCACCACCGGCACCGGCCGCCCGCTCACCGCCCGCGCCACCGTCGCCGGTGCGCAGGCAGCGGTGACCTTCGACGGCGACACCGTCGTGCTCGTGCTGGAAGCCCCCGAGGTCGAACGGTGGTGGCCGCGCGGCTACGGCGACCAGACCCGCTACCGACTCGCCGTCACACTCGCCGACGGCGACACCCAACTCGACACCTGGCAACGGCAGATCGGCTTCCGCACAGTCGAGCTGCACCGCACCCCCGACGCCACCGGCACCCCCTTCACCCTGGCCGTCAACGGCGAGCCGCTGTTCGTCCGCGGCGCCAACTGGATCCCCGACGACACCCTGATCACCCGCGTCACCCCCGCCCGCTACCGCACCCGCCTGCAACAAGCCGTGGACGCCAACATCGACCTGATCCGCGTCTGGGGCGGCGGCATCTACGAACAGGACGCGTTCTACGACCTCTGCGACGAACTCGGCCTGCTGGTCTGGCAGGACTTCCCGTTCGCCTGCGCCGCCTACCCCGAGGAACAGCCACTGCGCGGCGAGATCGAGGCCGAGGCCCGCGACAACGTGGTCCGCCTGATGCCGCACCCCTCCCTGGTGCTGTGGAACGGCAACAACGAGAACCAGTGGGGCTTCCGCGACTGGGGCTGGGAGGAGAAGCTGAACGGCGACTCCTGGGGCGAGGGCTACTACCTCGGCCTGCTGCCCCGGATCGTCGCCGAACTCGACCCCACCCGCCCGTACAGCGCCGGCAGCCCCTGGTCTGGCAGCTGGGACCACCACCCCAACGACCCCGACCACGGCACCCACCACTCCTGGGACGTGTGGAACCGCCAGGACTTCGCCGAATACCGCGCCAACGTCCCCCGCTTCGTCGCCGAATTCGGCTGGCAGGCCCCGCCCACCCACGCCACCCTGCGCCGCGCCCTGCCCGGCGAGACCCTCGCCGCCGACTCGCCCGGCATGCTGCACCACCAGAAGGCCGGCGACGGCAACGGCAAACTCCGCCGGGGCCTGGAACGGCACTTCGACGTCCCCACCGACTTCGACCGCTGGCACTACCTCACCCAGGTCGTCCAGGCCCGCGCCATCGCCACCGGCATCGAACACTGGCGCTCCCACTGGCCGCACTGCGCCGGCACCATCGTCTGGCAGCTCAACGACTGCTGGCCGGTCTCCTCCTGGGCCGCCATCGACGGCGACGGCCGGCTGAAGCCCCTGCACCACGAACTGCGCCGCCTGTACGCCGACCGGCTGCTCACCCTCCAGCCCGCCGACCGCGACGGCGCACCCCGCGCCGCCCTGATCAACCAGTCCGCCGAACCATGGAACACCACCCTCCGCCTGCGCCGCCTCGACACCACCGGCCGGCTGCTCGCCGAACACACCGAAAAGCTCACCGTCCCGCCGCGCGCGGTCCGTCAACTCCCGCTGCCGGACGGGCTGTTGACGGACGAGGGAGCGACCGAGGAGTTTCTGGTGGCGGACGCCGACGGCCTGCGCGCCGTGCACCTCCCCGTCCCCGACAAGCAGTTCGCCTACCCGCAGCCCGAGTTCGACCTCGACGTGACGCAGAGCGGGGACGGCGCGGTGGACGTCCGGATCACCGCCCGCACGCTGCTCCGCGACCTGCTGCTCCAGCCCGACCGCCTGCACCCCGCCGCCACCGCCGACCGGGGCCTGACCACACTGCTGCCCGGCGAGAACCTGACCGTCCGGGTGCACGGCGCGGGCAGCCCGAGCGCCGCGCAGGTCCGGGCCGCGCTGTTCTGCGTCGAGCCGTCGTGAACGCGCGGGTGCGGCCGCCGAGCCGAGAGGCAGTGGCCCGTCCTGTCCTCGGCCCCGCCCTGCACCGTTCCCCGGCCCCGGCGGGTGCTCAGGCTGGCGGCGTGGCGGTGTCCAGCAGGGTGAGTTGGCCGGGTGTCAGGCGGAGTGTCGCGGCGGCGAGGTTTTCGGTGAGGTGGGTGGGGTTGGTGGTGCCCGGGATGGCGAGGACGTGGGGGCCGCGGTGCAGGGTCCAGGCGAGGCGGACCTGGGCGGGGGTGGCGTCGAGTTCGGCGGCGACGGTGGCGACCCGGCGGTCCTGTTCGGTCGCGGCGGCGGCCTCGCGGCGCAGGCCGGCGATGGCGAAGAACGGGACGAAGGCGATCCCCAGCGCGGCGCAGAGGCCGAGCACGCCGGTCTCCTCGGCCCGTCGCCAGTCCAGCCCGAAGGAGTTCTGCACGCACACCACGGGGGCGATCTTCCGCGCCTCCCGGATGTGCTCGGGGCGGACGTTGGACAGCCCGAGGTGCCGGATCAGTCCGGCCTCGCGCAGTTCGGCGAGCGCGCCGTAGTGCTCGGCGACCGAGGCGCAGTCGGGTCCGTTGCGGCGCAGGTTGACCACGTCCAGGTGGTCGCGGCCGAGCTGGCGCAGGTTCTCCTCGACCTGGCCGCGCAGCTCGTCCGGCCGGGCCATGGTCTGCCACTCGCCGGACGGGGTGCGCCCCGGGCCGACCTTGGTGGCCACCACCACCTGGTGGCCCCGCCAGTCGCCGAGCGCCCGGTTGAGGAGCTCGTTGGCGGAGCGCAGCGGCGAGAAGTAGAAGGAGGCCGTGTCGACGTGGTTGACGCCCTGTTCGAACGCGGTGTGCAGGAGCCGGACGGCGTGCCCGCGGTCGATCGGGGCGCCGTCGGAGTTGCCCATCATGCCGTTGCCGGTCAGTCGCATCGCGCCGTAGCCGAGCCGGTTCACCTCCAGATCGCCGAGCCGCCAGGTGCCTGCCGCCGCCGCTGCCGTGGTCATGCGTCCTCCCCGAGGTCCGTACTGTCCTGCTGTTCGGAGACGGAGTATGGGGTGCGCCCGGGGGCCGGGAACAGGCCGGACGGGTGCGCGGAATGTCACCCGCCGATCGGGAACGATTGTGCCGGGGCCGGGAGTTGGACCGGGTGTGAGTGAGCGGGTGCGGGGCGTCCCGAACCCCTGCTGACCTGCGGGTGGGGCAGCCGCTCGGCCTGCGGGCCGGGAGCGGCTAGGCTGGGCCGGCTCGGGCCTTTACCGAAGCTTTCCTGTGCGCCGCCGTGTGTCGGCCACCTGTCCCTGCCCAGACGGAGGTACTCCGCCTTGCACCTCGACCAGTGGATCGAGAGCGTTCCGCCGACCTCGGTGTACGTGATCATCGGTCTGATCATCGGACTGGAGAGCCTGGGTATTCCGCTGCCCGGAGAGATCGCCCTGGTCTCCTCCGCGCTGCTCGCCGCCAAGGGCATCGTCAGCCCGTGGGGCGTCGCCGGCTGCGCGATAGCCGGTGCGATCATCGGCGACTCGATCGGCTACGCGATCGGCCACAAGGGCGGCCGGCCGCTGTTCGAGAAACTCGGCCGCAGGTTCCCCAAGCACTTCGGGCCCGAGCATCTGGCCACCGCCGAGCGCGCGTTCCACCGCTGGGGCATGTGGGCGGTGTTCTTCGGCCGGTTCATCGCACTGCTGCGGATCTTCGCGGGCCCGCTGGCCGGCACCCTGCGGATGCCGTACTGGAAGTTCCTGATCGCCAACGTGCTGGGCGGCGTGGTCTGGGCGGGCGGCACCACGCTGCTGGTGTACCAGGTCGGCAAGGTCGCCGAGAAGTACCTCCAGGGCGCCTCGTACATCGGCCTCGGCGCTGCCGCGGTGTTCGGCGTCGGCTCGGCGCTGGTGCTCAAGTGGCGGGCCAAGAAGTCCCGGGCCGAGCACCCCGAGCAGTCCGGCGGCAAGAGCGGCGAGCCGCTCTCCGAGACGCTCGTCGACTGAACCGCCGGACGCCCGCCCGGCCGAGGCCGCCGTGTCCGCACCGGACGCGGCGGCCTCCTCGCGTCCGGGGGCGGGAGCAGTGGCGGCCTCGTCGCGTCCGGCGCCGTCGGCCGCAGGGCAGGGAGTAGGGTCGCAGCGCGAAGCGATCACGGAGGTGGGGAATGAGCACGCAGGAGAACCCGCAGCAGCTCTGGACGGCGGTGGACGACTGGGCCGCCGCCCGGCTGATCGGCGAGGACGAGGTGCTGGACGCGGCCGTCGAGGCCGCCGACCGGGCCGGGCTGCCGCAGATCGCGGTGGCCGCCAACCAGGGCAAGCTGCTGCACCTGCTGGCCCGGATGCAGGGCGCCCGGCGGATCCTGGAGATCGGCACGCTGGCCGGCTACAGCGCGATCTGGCTGGCCCGCGCCCTGCCCGCCGACGGCACCCTGACCACGCTGGAGATCGACCCGACGCACGCCGAGATCGCCACCGCCAACCTGCGGCGGGCCGGCCTCGCCGACCGGGTCGAGGTCCGGCTCGGCGCGGCCCGCGACACCCTGCGGCAGCTGATCGAGGACGGCGTCGAACCGTACGACCTGGTGTTCGTGGACGCCGACAAGCCGAACATCCCGCACTACCTGGAGGCGTCGCTGGCGCTCACCCGGCCCGGCTCGGTGATCGTGGTCGACAACGTGGTGCGCGGCGGCAGGCTGGCCGAGGAGCAGAGCACCGACGAGGCCGTGCGCGGCGTCCAGCAGCTGCACGAACTGCTCGCCGGGGACAAGCGCTTGGACGCCACCACCGTGCAGACCGTCGGCCGCAAGGGCTACGACGGCTTCACGCTGATCCGGGTGGAGGGCTGAGCACCGTGCGGATCGGACTGCTCGGCACCGGCCCCTGGGCGAGCCTGGTGCACGCCCCGGCGCTGGCCGCCCACCCGGACGTCGAGTTCGCCGGCGTGTGGGGCCGTCGCCCCGAGGCCGCCGCCGAACTCGCCGCGGCCCACGGCGTGCCCGGATACGCGGCGGTGGACGAGCTGCTGGCCGCGGTGGACGCCGTCGCCCTCGCGCTGCCGCCGGACGTGCAGGCCGAGTACGCGGTGCGCGCCGCCGCGGCCGGCCGGCACCTGCTGCTCGACAAGCCGGTCGCCGCGACGGTGGACGCCGCCCGCGCCGTCGAGGACGCGGCCGCCGCGGCCGGTGTCGCCTCGGTGGTGTTCTTCACCGTCCGGTTCACCGGCGCGCAGGGCGACTGGATCGACGAACAGGCCGAGCGGGGCGGCTGGTTCACCGCGCACTGCCACTGGATCGGCTCGGTGTTCACCACCGACAGCCCCTACGCGGCCTCCCCGTGGCGCCAGCAGAAGGGCGCGCTGTGGGACGTCGGCCCGCACGCGTTGTCGGTGCTGATGCCCGCCCTCGGCGACGTCGAACACGTCACCGCCGCGCCCGGCCCCGGCGACACCGCGCACCTGATCCTGCGTCACGCGGGCGGCGCGTCCAGCACCGTCACGCTCAGTCTGACCGCCCCGCCCGAGGCCTCCGCGCTCGGCGCGGGCGCCGAACTGCGCGGCGCCTCCGGTGTGACGCACCTCCCCGACCGGGACGCGCCGGCCACCGCCGCGTACGGCCGCGCCCTGGACGCGCTGCTGGCCTCCGTCGCCTCCGGCACCCCGCACCCGTGCGACGTCCGGTTCGGGCGGCGGGTGGTGGAGGTGCTGGCGCAGGCCGAGGAGCAGCTGCTCCGGTAGCCGTCAGGGGTTGACCGGGCGGCGGTCCGCCGGGCGGCGCGGCGGGATCGGGGTGGCGGGGAAGTCGCGCGGCCCCGTCCACAGCGCCGGTACCGCGTCCGAGCGGCGAGCCAACTCGTAGGCGATCGCCTCGTAGTTGACCCGCCAGCCGCGGAAGTGCGGCCAGGCGTCGGCGATCGGCCGCTCCAGCCGCAGCCCGGCGGCCGTCACCATCGCCACCGCCGCGTCGAACTCCGCGAAGGTCAGCCGGATCGGCTCGTCCGGCTCCGGGTCCGCTTCGAACGGGATCCGCAGCGCGGTCGCGATGTCGCGCAGCGCCGTGAACCCGGCGCGCAGCAGCAGCCGCGCCTCCGGCGGCGCCGAACGCGGGTTCAGCGCCAACTGCATCGCGGCCGCGTCCATCACCGCGATCAGGCCCACCACCCAGTTGCGGTACGGCTGCGGGGAACGGAACGAGATCAGCACCGGGTAGTTGGAGTGCCCTTCTCCGAGATCCGCCGCCAGCCGCTCCCAGTCCCGGTACAGCTCCGGCAGTTCGGCCTCCGTCCCCACCAGCGTCTGCCGGGCCAGCAGTTCCGGCCCCCAGGCCGGCTCGCCCGCCCGCGACTGGAGCAGCGTCACCTCCAACTCCCGCCGGTTGTACGCCGAGTACAGCGTCGGCAGGTAGGCGATCAGCAGCGCGATGATCAGCGGGCCGTTGGCCGCCGCGAGGAAGTCGATCACCGACAGGTGCAGGCGGTCGCCACTGGCGAAACCCAGCGTGAACAGACTCGACCCGGCCTCCCGGAACGCCACGTGCCACGGCAGATCGGACGTCCCTATCAACAGCAGGGTGTAGGCCGCGAGCGTGGACAGCAGCCAGCACCCCAGCATCCCGAGCAGGATCAGCGGTGCCAGCCAGGTCTGCGCCCGGTCGATCGCCCGGTACCCCCCGAACGGCGCCGCCACCGTCCGCACCACCAGCCGCAGCGAGGACCACAGCCGGATCGCCAGCGCCGAGTACAGCCCGCGCGGCACCACCAGCGTCCGCAGAATGCTGGCCGCCGTCCAGACCAGCAGCGCCGCCCCGACCACGGTGAAGATCGCTCTCATGCGGCCATTGTGACGCCCCACCACCCCGCCCCAGGACGACCGACGGGGTGGACGGAGCGCCCCGAAACATGCGGTAAGCTTCTCAGCAGGTCGAACGGAGCAAACGAGCAACCGGCGACTACACCCTTGCGCGGGTGGCGGAATAGGCAGACGCGCTGGATTCAGGTTCCAGTGCCCGAAAGGGCGTGGGGGTTCAACTCCCCCCTCGCGCACAGCGAAGGTCAATTGACCTTGAGGCCGGTCGACTCGACACATGTCGGGTTGACCGGCCTCATTGCTTTGCGGGAACTGAACCGGTGGGCTCGCGTTCCGTTCTCGCGTTCCGCGGCGATTGCCGTTGCTTCGCCGGCTCCCCGTTTCTCCCGGTAGTACCACGGTATGACGGGCCGATTGGCTCCGGGGAGTGACGCCCGGCCCGATACCGTCTTCCTACAGTCCTCCCCGCACGGCGATTCCGGACGGCGCGTCAAGCCGGCACCGCCCGGAGACGGCACCCACCGGAATCCCCGTGGCACGTCGTTGAACAGCAAGGGAAGGCACATCATGGCACTTCGCCGCGACCGCACACAGGTCGAGCGACCGCACTCCGCGCACCCGGCGATCGAGCTGCGCGACCTGTGGCGGAGCCACGGCCGGGGCGAATCCGTTGTGCACGCGCTGCGCGGCGTCGATCTTGCCCTGCCGCGCGGGAGTTTCACCGCCGTGATGGGGCCGTCCGGGTCGGGGAAGAGCACGTTCCTGCAGTGTGCGGCCGGGCTGGACCGGCCGAGTTCGGGCAAGGTGCTGCTCGGCGGGACGGAGCTCACCGAGCTGGACGAGAACCGGCTGACCGAGCTGCGGCGCAGCCGGATCGGGTTCGTGTTCCAGTCGTTCAACCTCCTGCCGTCGCTGACGGTGCGCCAGAACGTGCTGCTGCCGCAGCGGCTCGCCGGAGGGCGTCAGGACCGGCGCCGGGCCGAGGAGTTGTTGGCCCGGGTCGGCCTGGGAGGCTTCGGCGGGCGTCGTCCGGGCCAGCTGTCCGGCGGGCAGCAGCAGCGGGTGGCGATCGCTCGTGCGCTGATCACCGAACCCGAGGTGGTGTTCGCGGACGAGCCGACCGGGGCGCTGGACACCCGCTCGGCCCAGGAGGTGCTGGCGCTGCTGCGGCAGGCGGTGGACGCGATGGGGGCGACGGTGGTGATGGTCACCCACGATCCGGTGGCCGCCTCGCATGCGGACCGGGTGCTGTTCCTTTCCGGCGGTGCGATCGTCGACGAGTTGTGGCGTCCCGAGCCGAGGGAGGTGGCCGACCGGATGCTCTCGCTCACGGCGGCGCCGGGCAGCCGCGCCGGAGCGGCGGCGTGAGCAACGGTCTGGCCCGTGCCGCGGTGCGCTTCAGGCCCGCGTCCTTCGCGGGCAGCTTCATCGCGCTGCTGTTCGCCGCCGCGATCATCACGGCCTGTGGCACCTTGCTGCAGACCGGCGTCACGGCGCGTCTCGCACCCGAGCGCTACGCGCGCACGCCGGTGGTGGTGGCCGGTGACCCGTACGCCAGGATCAGCGTCAAGCACGACAGGAGCACCGAGGAGAAGGAGACGGCGCTTCCCGAACGCGCGCGGGTGGACGCCGGATCGGCCGCACGCATCGCGGCGCTTCCCGGGGTCGCCGCCGCGGTACCGGACCTGGCGTTCCCCGTGCAGTCCCCGGCCGTGCCGACGCTGACCGGCCGGGGCTACGCGTCGATCGGCTTCACCGCCCCGACCGCCGGAGAATTGGTCGAGGGGCGCGCCCCCGGTGCCGGAGAGGTGGTGCTGGACGAGGCCACCGCGCAGACTGCGAAACTGCGTACCGGTGACCGGGTCGAGCTCATCACGCCCGCGGGCACCGACACCTACCGCGTCTGCGGCCTCGCGGACGCGCGGGCCGGCCGGGGCAGCGCATGGTTCGCCGACACGGTGGCGGACCGTCTCGCCGGGCACCCCGGCCGGGTGGACGCCATCGCTGTCACACCGCGCGAGGGCGTGCCGGTGAACGAACTCGCTTCGAAGGTGCGGGAGACGGTCGGCGAATCCGCCAAGGTGTTCACCGGCGATGACCGCGCGACGGTGGAACGGCCCGGACTGCTCCAGGCCCAGCAGATCCTGATCGGCCTCGGCGGATCCTTCGGCGGGACCGCCACCCTGGCCGCCGTCTTCGTGGTGATGAGCACCATCGCCCTCGCCACCGGGCAGCGCGCCCGCGAGTTCGCCCTGCTGCGCGCGATCGGCGCGACCTCGCGCCAGATCCGCCGCACCATCGCGACCGAGGCGCTGCTGATCGCTCCGCTCGCCGCGGCCCTGGGCGCGGTACCGGGGATCGCACTGGCCCGCTGGTGGTTCGACCAGCTGGTGGCACGCGGCGCGGTGCCGGAGGGAGTCGCACTCGAAGCCGGCCCGCTGCCGGTCCTGGTCGCGGCCGTACTGAGCCTGCTGGCCGCACTGGCCGCCGGCAGGCTGGCGGCCCGACGGCCGGCCCGGCTCCGGCCGGGCCAGGCCCTGGGCGAGGCCGCAGTGGAGCGCGTCCGCCCCGGGAAGGCGCGCACGGTCATCGGCCTGGTCGCGGCGGCGGGCGGCCTGGTGCTGACCGGGGTCGCGAACAATCTGAACGGTGCCGGTGCCGCCAACACCGCGCTCGGCATGGTCATGTGCTTCCTGCTCGCGGTCGCCCTGCTCGGCCCGTATGTCGCGCAGGTCTGCACCGGCCTGCTGGGCCTGCCCCTGCGGTCGGGCCGGGCCGGCGCTTCCGGCTCCCTCGCGGCCGACAACACCAGGGCCCACGCCCGTCGGCTGGCCTCCGCGATCATCCCGATCGTCATGGTCGTCGCGTTCTGCGGAACCCTTCTGCTTCTGCAGGGCACCGTCCGGCACGTCTCCGGCGAGCAGGTGCGCGACGGGATCGTCGCCGACCAGGTGCTCGGCTCGGCCGGTGCCGGCCTGCCGGCCGACACCGTCGAACACGCCGCCCGGGTGCCCGGAGTGGCGACGGCAATCGGTGTGGTCCGCACCGGCGTGGTCCACAGCTCCGGCCAGGACCTCGCCTCATCGACGGCGCTGGGGGTTTCCGGTGATCTGACGCGCCTTCCCGAGGTCCTCGATCTCGGCGTCCGCAGTGGCTCGTTGGGCGCCCTCGCCGAATCGGCCGACACCGTCGCCCTCTCCGCCGCACTCGCCGACAGCCTGCACGCCAAGGTCGGCGACCGCGTCCCGCTCCGGCTCGGCGACGGCACCCAGGTGAGGCCGAAGGTCGTCGCGACCTACGAACGCGGGCTGGGCTTCGGACAGGTGGTCCTGCCCCGGGCCGCCGTGGCCGGCCATGTGAACGCCGCCTTCGACAGCCACGTCCTGGTGAGCGACGCACCCGGTGCCGAACGCGTCCAGGTGGCAGAGCGGTTGGCGAAGCTCGCGGCCCCGGGCCTGACCGTCATGAACGCCGCCGGCTTCGCCGCGCAGGAGGACCGCGACCAGCAGGTCACCTCCTGGGCGAACACCGTGATGGCCGCCGTCCTCGGCGGATTCGCGGCCGTCGCCGCCGTCAACACCCTGGTGATGACCGTCCTCGACCGCCGCCGGGAAGTCGGACTGCTGCGGCTCGCCGGCGCCACCCGCCGCCAGGTCCGCGACATGATGCGCTGGGAGGCGCTGCTGGTGGCCGCCACCGGACTGACAGTCGGTGGCGGCATCGCCTGGCTCACCCTGGTACCGATCACCCGGGGTGTCACTGGTGCCGCACCCCACGTCCCGCTCACCACCGTCCTGTCGCTGGCCGCCGCAACGATCCTCCTCAGCCTCGCCGCGACCGCCCTCCCGACCCGGGAACTGCTCCGCACCCACCCGGTACGCGTAGCAGCGGACCGGCAGTAGACAGCCGCTGTCGAAACGGCGCCGGACCCCGGCGCCGTCCGCGGCCCCGACGAACTCCTGCCCCGTCCCCCGTTGTCCGCCAGCGTCTCCCGTCACTGGGTACGCGTGGCGCCGTACCCGGTGGTGGTCGTGTGCGTCGGGTACCTGCTCCCGTTCGGCATCGTGCACCTGCACACCGCCCACAGGGTCGGCACCCCGGTCACGGCGGCACTCGCCGTCGCCCAGTGCGTCCCGCCGCCCGCTGCCGGCTGTCCGCGACGGGCATAGTACGCTCGTTCTGTGAACGGTCGTTTCACGTTCGATAGGCTCTGCTTCGGGGAGGGGCGCATGAGCAAGACTGACCGAGCTGCGGCGATCACGGTGCGGAAGAAGACCTCGGACCGCGTACTGGTGGCGGTGGGGTTCCCGGTTCTGGGAGCAGGGGCCGGATTCCTGGTCAAACTCCTGGCGCACTGGGCGTCCACCCTGCCGTGGATCCCGTGGCAGGGGCCGCTCGACCTCATCGCCAAGGCGCCCGAACCGGCCGCCACCATTGGGAGTCTGGTGCTCGGCGCCCTGCTCGGCGGCGCAATCGTGGTCCTGGCCGAGCGCGGCTACGTCACCGTCACCGTCGAGCAGGACAGGATCACCACGGACCGCGCCGACTCCAGCCGGAGCGCTCCCCGGCCGGCGATCAGCGGCGTGTTCGCCGACCGCAAGCGGCTGGTGGTGCTCGGCACGCAGGGCGAGGAACTGATCGCCGAGTACCGGAACGAGGGCGCCGACCTCCCGTCGGTCGAACGCCTCGCGGAGGCCTTCCGCGCCCACGGGTACCCGTGGCTGCCCGACGGCGACCCCTACCGCGACGCGTACCGCCGCTGGGTGGACGGCATACCGGGCCTGCCGCCGGGCGGCAACGTGCTCTTCAAGGCGCGGGCCGAGGCGCTGAAGAAGCGCGAGGAGAAGGAGATCGGCGAACTCCGCCGCGAACTGGCGAAACTCGGCCTGGTCGTTCACGACGTGGGCGACCGCCAGTGGTGGCGCGACACCCGGGCGCCCGCCAACCCGTAACGCGCCCCCGCCACCCTGCGGTGGGCCCCGCGTGGGGCTGGGGCGCCATATCCTGTGGGCAACGGGAAGGAGCAGTTGATGAGCGTGGACGCGGTCATGCACACCGAGTTCCCTCCGGGGTACGTGGTCTTTTTCGGCACGGACGGGAAGGTGGTCATGACTCCGCGGAGCGTGGAGCACTCCAGCACCATCAAGTCGATGCAGATCGACTCGCTCTCGCTCGGCCGGCATGCGAAGACCGCATCCGACGTGTACCTGGACTTCCCGGCCGACGAGAACTCGGCCCCGGACTTCGCGATCCTGCGGGAGGACGCGCAGCGGCGGGGCAAGCGCTACGGCTTCGAGGACGTGCTGCTGATCGCCGAGGTGGTGTCGGTCTCCTCGGCGCGCAAGGACTACGACGACTGCACCGCGAAGTACGGCCGTTACGGCATCCCCGTCTACGTGGTGGTGGACCCGTACGCCGGTGAGGTTGTCGTCCACACCCGGCCCGCCGGCTCCGGCTACATCGCGGCGTACACGCGCAAGTACGGTTCGGGCAAGCTGCCCATCGAGCTGGCCGACGGGCGGACTTACACGCTCGACCTGGACGAGCTGCCCCGGCCGGAGCCGGGTGTCAACTGACCTGGCGGCGTTGGGAGTTCACGTCGCGTACTCGGGCGTCATGGCGGCCGCCAGGGCGAGGTGCACGGCGGCCTCCTCGGTGCGGCCCTGGCGGGTGAGGGTGCGGCCGAGGAGGAGCCGGGCGTAGGAGTCGTCCGGGGACTGGGCCACGAGTTCCTCCAACATGCTTGCCGCGCGCCCGAGTTGGGCGGAGGCGAAGTAGGCGCGGGCGGCCAGCAGGCGCACGCCGGGCTCGTCGCCGTACTCGTCCAGCAGGGGGTGGAGCAGGGTCAGGGCGCCCAGCGGGTCGCGCTTGTCGAGCAGGGCGTCGGCGTACCGGAGCCGTTCGACCTCGGCGGGGAGCTGCCGGTGGGGCCGGCCGCCGGCGTCGCGCAGGAAGCGGGTGAGGATCTCCGGTGACTGGGCGCCGGCCAGGGCCTGGTCGCCCACGACCAGGGTGGGGGAGGTGGCGACACCCCGGGCCTTGCCGATCAGCAGCAGTTCCTTGACCTGCTGATCGGCAGCGCCGTCGGCCAGCAGTGTGCCGGCCTCGGGGAATCCGGCGGCGGTGGCGAGCCGCTCCAGGGTTTCGGCGTGGCTGATGTCGAGGCCTTCAATGAAGTGTGCCTTCATGAGGGCTTCGGCGAGGGTGTGCTGGAGTTCGGCGCCGCCGTGCTGGTGGGCGAGGGCGAGCAGCCGGTGCGCGTCGTGGCTGCTGGCGCGCCAGGCGGCGCCCCAGGTCGGCCCGAGCCCTTCGGCGGCGGCGATCTCGGCGATCGGTGGCGTCTGCGCCACGGGGGCGGGCCCGATGGTGCAGGCGGCTTCGGCGTCGTTCCGGTTGCCCAGGATGCCGAGGTCGCGCAGCAGCTCTTCCTCCGCCGATCCCTCGAACGGGGTGGCGGGGACGGGCGCGGTCGGGTCGATGCGGAACGGTCGCCACACCAGCTCGACCGGCTCGCCGTCCCAGTCGGCGAGGGCCTTGTCCAGTCGCCGCTTGCCGATGTACGCCCACGGGCAGACCGGGTCCGCCCAGATCTCGATTCGCATACCTCGACAGTAAGCGACGCCTGTTGTTTAAGCAACACTCGTCGGTTATGCGACGGACGTCGTACAGTGACGCCATGAATCTGGACGACCCGCGCGTACAGCGCACCCGAGCCCGGCTCCGGGAGGCGATCCTGGAGCTGGTCGCCGAGCAGGACCTGGACGCCATCACCATCTCCGCGGTTGCCAAGCGGGCCGGGATCAACCGCGCCACGGTCTACCAGCACTACCCGGCGATGGACGCGCTGGTGGTGGACGCGATGGACGGCCCGATCGCCGAGGTCGCCCAGGCGGTCCGGCAGTGTCCGGCCGACGCGCCGCCCGGCCGCACCCCCGAGGCCCTGGTCGGGCTGTTCGAGCACATCGCGGCCCGGGCCGCCGTCTACCGCTGCGTCCTGGGCGGCCAGGGCAGCGCCGGCTTCGCCGACCGGATGCGCGAGCAGGTGACCGCCGCCCTGACCGGGCGGTTCCGCGAGGGCGCGCGCCCCGCAGGGTTCGACGAGGTGCCCGTGGACCTGCACGCCGCCTACCTGGCCGGTGCGCTGCTGGGCGTCGTCACCCACTGGATCACCGGCGAGCACCCGGCGCCCGCCCCCGAGGTGGCGGCGGCGTTCTGGCGGCTCTTCCGCACCTGAGCGGACGTGTCTGACGATGCGTCAGTTCGCCAGGGGACACTCGACTCCGGCGGGAACCTGCGGATCGCCGGAAACCTGATCGCCCGGCAGACGAACCCGGTCGTCCGCCCGGGCGCCCCGGAACGACGGACCGTGCCGCCCGCCGTCGTGCCCGGCCCGGCATCGCGCTCAAAAACCGCTTGGGGCAAGGCCGTTGGAACGGGTAGAAAGACCGGGTTTGCCACCGCAATCGACAGTGGAGGAGGGGGACATGGCATTCCCGGACGGAATGACGGTGCGCCCGGCGGCAGTTGAGGACGCCGAGGCGGTGTGCGTGCTGCTCAACCGGGTGGACGAGATCGAAGTGGGGCGCGCCTTCACCGACTTGGAGGAGGTCCAGGAGGACCTCGGCGACCCTTCGGTGGACCTGGAGCGCGACTCCTGGCTGCTGCACGACGCCGACGGGCAGCTCGTCGGATACGGCATCGTCCGCGACCGCTCGGCGGGGGAGCGGATCGACCTCGACCAGTACCTGCTGCCCGGGCACACCGCCGCCGGCCTTCAGCTGTTCGAGCTGATGGAGGACCGCGGCGCCGAACTCGCCCGCCGCAACGGTGCCGACCGCGCCGTGCTGCACCTGATGCTCAACGCCCGACCCACCTTCGACACCGAGGCGTTGGCCGGTCGCGGCTGGCGTCACATGCGCCGCCACCACGCGCTCACCCGCGACGTCGATCCGAAGACCGACCAGTTCCCGCAGCCCCCGGCGGGCCTGCGGCTGCGGGCCTGCGCCACCGAGGACGACCGGCGCACCGTGCACCGGCTGATCCACGAGACCTTCGCCGAGCACTACGACTTCCAGCCGCGCAGCTACGAGAAGTGGTGCGCCGACACCGGCGCGGACAGTGCCGACTGGTCGCTGGTGTGGATCGCCGAACTCGACGGCCACGGCGACGTCGCCGTGCTGCGCACCCGCGACGACCGGTCGGACGCGGCCTGGGCCTCCCACATCGGCGTGCGCTCCGAACTGCGCGGCCGGGGCCTCGGCGGTTACCTGCTGCGGTACTTCTTCGCGTTCTACGCCGAGCGCGGCCGCACCCGGGTCGGCCTCGGGGTGGACACCGCCAACGCCACCGGCGCGCCCGCGCTGTACCGCGACAACGGCATGGTGCTCGATTTCGCCGTTGACACCTGGGAGTTGATCGTCCCCGTCGCCTGAAACGGCCCTGCCCGCGACCGGTGTGGGGGAGAAATTCGGTCGCGGGCAGGTGAATTGACGGTCCGTCAGCCGTTGGCGAGGGCCTGGAGGCGGTCCAGGGCGCCGTTGAACCAGTTCTGGTCGCCGGGCAGCGTGCCGGAGTCGGCGTACTGCCAGATGGTCTGGTACGACCAGCCGGCCGGCAGGGTGCCGACCGTGGAGGCGTAACGGGCGATCCACAGCGGGTTGGTGGCGCCGAAGGAGCTGTTGTTGCCGGTGCAGGTGGTCCACCAGTCGGTGGTGGTGTAGATCACCGGGTAGCGGCCGGTCTTGGCGAGCACGGTGTTGGAGAAGTCCCGGATCCAGCTCACCATGCCGGCCTGGCTCAGGCCGTAGCAGGTCGCGCCGTACGGGTTGTACTCGATGTCCAGCGCGGGCGGCAGGGTCTTGCCGTCCTTGGACCAGCCGCCGCCGTGCGCGACGAAGTACGCGGCCTGGGTGGCGCCGGAGGAGACGTTCGGCAGCGCGAAGTGGTAGGCGCCGCGGATCATCCCGACGTTGTAGGAGCCGTTGTACTGCTGGGCGAACGAGGGGTTGGTGTACGTGGTGCCCTCGGTGGCCTTGACGTAGGCGAACCGGCCGCCGTTGGCGTACGCGGTGCTCCAGGCGACGCTGCCCTGCCAGTTGGAGACGTCCATGCCCTTGGTCTGGGTGGCGGCCAGGGCGGCGAGGGAGTTCGCGGTGGAGGTCGAGGTGTCCTTGCCCTCGTGGGCGGCGACGGTGGAGCCCGCGTAGTCGAGCTCGGGGTGGAAGTTGGCGGGGGTGCTCGGCTTGGCGGCCTGGGCCGGGGAGGCGGCGGCGACCGCGCCGACCAGCAGGGCGGCGGACGCGACCGCGGTGGCGGCGCGACGGAACGTGCGGCTGGTGCCGGAAGCGGGCATGGCGAGTCCTCATGTGGGGTGAAGGGAGCAGCCGGTTTCGGCCGCTGCGGAGCATATAGTCATGGCCCCGTCAGTCAACAGAGTGTTGAAACCACACATCGTCAGAACGTATGTAGAGCGAACAGACATAGGTGTCACTGCTGAACACCCGGGGTTCCACTGGATGTTGACACTACGACAGAAACCCCTTCCTGCTGGCTTTGCCGCCCCCTCGGCGGTAGCGTGTCAACGCGCGTCCCACTGCCGGGATGCGCCCGCGGACACCCGACCGGTGCACCGGTGGACACAGAACGGGGGGTGCGGTGGCGGACGGACGCCTGCTCGCGGTCAGCGACCTCCACGTCGGCGTCGCCGAGAACCGGCCCGTCCTCGACGCCCTCCGGCCGACCGGCCCGGACGACTGGCTGATTGTCGCCGGTGACGTCGCCGAACAGGTCTCCGCCGTCGAAGGCACCCTGCGCTTCCTGGCCGGACGCTTCGCCAAGGTGATCTGGACGCCCGGCAACCACGAACTGTGGACCACCACCCGCGACCCCGTCCCCATCGACGCGCCCGAGCGCTACCGCCAACTCGTGGAACGCTGCCGGGAGATCGGCGTCGTCACCCCCGAGGACCCGTACCCCGTCTGGACGGGCCCCGGCGGCCCCTGCGCCGTCGCCCCCGTCTTCACGCTCTACGACTACAGCTTCCGGGTCCCCGGCGTGCACACCAAGGCCGAGTCGCTGGCCCGCGCCCGCGAGAACGGCGTGGTCTGCACCGACGAGTACCGGATCAGCCCAGCCCCGTACGCGGGCATCGACGAGTGGTGCCGGGAGCGCGTCGAGACCACCGAGAAAGAGCTCTCCGCGCACGACCCCGAGCTGCCGCTGGTCCTGGTCAGCCACTGGCCGCTGGACCGCCGCCCCACCGACGTCCTGCACCACCCCGACTTCGCCCAGTGGTGCGGCACCGAACTCACCGCCGACTGGCACCGCCGCTTCAACGTCGCCGCCGTGGTCTACGGCCACCTGCACATCCCGCGCACCACCTGGTACGAGGGCGTCCGGTTCGAAGAGGTCTCGCTCGGCTACCCCCGCGAATGGCGCCGCCGCGGCCACCCGCGCGGACTGCTCCGCCAGATCCTGCCCTACCCCGGCCCGCCCGAGCAGCCCGTCCCGGCGCCCTGAGCGCCCTGATGCGGCTCCGGTGGGGGCATGGCGCTGTGGCACCATGGCCGTTCGAGCACCCGAAGGAGCGCACCGCATGACCGCCGAGCCGACCGCCGAGCCGACCGCCTCCCGCACCGCCGACCTCGACACCGCCGGCCTCGGCACCGCCACCGGGCCGGACTTCCGCACCGCCACCGGGCCGGACTTCCGCACCGCCGAGGCGCCGGACGTGCCGACGGTGGTCGCCCTGGTCGAGTCCGCGTACCGGGGCGAGGCGAGCCGGGCCGGCTGGACCACCGAGGCGGACCTGCTCGACGGCCGGCGCACCGACGAGGCCGCCGTCGCCGAACTGCTGGCCCGCCCCGAATCGGTGGTGCTGCTGGCCGAACGGGACGGCCGCCTGCTGGCCTGCTGCCACGTCGAACGGCGCGGCGCCACCGGCTACTTCGGCATGTTCTCGGTCTCCCCGACCGCCCAGGGCGGCGGCCTCGGCCGCCAGGTGCTCGCCCGCGCCGAGGAGTTGGCCCGGGCCTCCTGGGGCGTCACCGCGATGGAGATGACCGTCATCGAGCAGCGCTCCGACCTGATCGCCTGGTACCAGCGGCGCGGCTACCTGCGCACCGGCGTGTACGAGCCGTTCCCGTACGGCGACGAGCGGTTCGGCATCCCGCTCCGGGACGACCTGCGCTTCGAGAAGCTGGTCAAGTCGCTGTAGCGGCAGCGGTGTTCAGCCGTCGGCGGGCAGTTCGCCGGCGGCCCCGCGCCGCGTCCACGCCACGTACCGGCCGGACTCCCGGGTCAGGCCCACCAGGAACCACAGCAGCAGGCCGGTGTCGTCGCTCCAGCCGAGCACCGGGATGAAGTCCGGGATCGCGTCGATCGGGCTGACCAGGTACACCGCCACCACGAACGCCAACAGCAGCAGCTTGCCCGGCCCCACCCCCGGGTAGCGGCGCAGCAGCACGTCCCGGACCAGGCGCGGCAGCGCCCACACCCGCGCCGCCAGGCCGGGCGCGCCCGGCTGCCGGGTCTCCCGGTACAGCCCCCACGCGGAGCGCGTCACCGCCAGGCCGTCCAGCCCGCGCACCCGCGCCACCGACCCCTTCGACGCCTTGCCCTTGCCCACGCGGTCCTCCCGAGGAACCCTCCGACTTCCCTCCACGGTACGGGACCGCCCACGTCCACCACGGCCCGTGCCGGACCGCAGCCCCTTCGTGACGCTCCCGGCACGGTCGCGGCCGAACGGTGACACCTGCGGCGGCATCGGCGGTGCGAGCATGCGCGGCACGCGGACGCGGCCGAAGCTGGCGGCATGACGACCAACAGCAACACCGGAAACGGGACGGGCACGGCCGAGGAGCCCCTGGTGCGGGTCGCGGAGTTCCGCACCGACAGCCGCTACCGCCTCGTCCACTTCAAGGACGCCGGATGGAAACCGCTCGCCCCCGAGGAGTTCGAACCGGAGGTGAAACACCACTTCCCCGACCTCGACCCGCACGACCCGGTCCGCGTCCACTGGGACGACCGCCCCTGGCAGTGGCCCGCCTGGCACCCCGGCGAGGCCTGAAGGCCCGAGAGAACCACGGAACCCGCCGGCCGGTCCGCTTTCCCGACCGCCCGGCGGGTTCCGTCCGTCAGCCGCGCAGCTGCGCCTCGATCGCCGCCACCAGCTCCGCCGACTCCGGCTCGGTCCGCGGACGGAACCGGCCGACCGGCTCGCCGTCCGCGCCCACCAGGAATTTCTCGAAGTTCCACTGGACGTCCCCGGCCTCGCCCGAGGCGTCCGCCAGCTCCGTCAGCCGCGCGTAGAGCGGGTGCCGGCCGGCCCCGTTCACCTCGACCTTCTCGAACAGCGGGAACGACACCCCGTACGTGGTCGAGCAGAACTCCTGGATCTCCTCCGCCGACCCCGGCTCCTGCCCCGCGAACTGGTTGCACGGGAAGCCGAGCACGGTGAACCCGCGCTCCCCGTACGTCTGCTGCAACCGCTCCAGACCCGAGTACTGCGGCGTCAACCCGCACTTCGACGCCACGTTCACCAGCAGCAGCACCTTGCCCCGGTACTCCGCCAGCGACGACGGCTCGCCCGCCGGCGTCCGGATCGGAAGCTCGAACAGCGACGCCATTGCCCCACCTGCCCTCTGTACGCCGGCCCCCGGGCACCCCGGGACGCCGGACGGGAAACACCAACACCGCCGAACCTACCGCGCGCCACCCGGGCTTCCGGGCTCTTGCGCCCCGGGGCCCCGGGATCTTGTGGCCCGCCCCTGAAGGATCTTGTGGCCCGTCCGCCGGGACGGACGGCCCCTGGCCGGACCCGGTGGACCGAGGTGCACTGGAAGGGACACCCACAGCCCGAGCGGAGGAGACCCCCCATGGCACCGCACACCGCGCCGAGCGAACAGGGCGGCGCCCGACGGCTGCTGAGCGGCGGCGGCATCGAACCCGTCCTGCTCGGCGCGATCACCCTCGCCACCGCCGTCGGCCTGATCGCCTGGGCGGCCGGCGCCCACGGCTTCGCCGACCGGTGCTGGATCGTCGCCACCGCCGCCGCCATCGCCCCCGCCCTGATGTGGGTCGTCCAAGCCCTGCGACGCGGCCGGGCCGGCGTCGACCTGATCGCCGTCCTCGCCCTGGTCGGCACCCTCGCCACCGGCGAATACCTGGCCGGCGCGCTGATCGCCCTGATGCTCTCCGGCGGCCGCTGGCTGGACGCCGCCGCCGAACGCCGCGCCACCCGCGACCTGCGCGAACTGCTCCGCCACGCCCCCCGCACCGCCCGCCGGCGCACCGGCGACACCACCGAGACCGTCCCGCTCGCCGACATCCGGATCGGCGACCGGCTGGTCGTCGGCCCCGGCGAAACCGTCCCCGTGGACGGCCGGATCACCGGCAGCCGCGCCGTCCTCGACGAATCCGTGCTCACCGGCGAATCCGCCCAGGTCACCCGCGAGGCCGGCGACCCCGTCCGCAGCGGCGCCGTCAACGCCGGCAGCGCCTTCGACTTGCGCGCCACCGCCACCGAGGAACACAGCACCTACGCCGAGATCGTCCGCCTCACCCAACAGGCAGGCGCCGAACGCGCCCCCGTCATCCGCCTCGCCGACCGCTACGCCGCCTGGTTCCTGCCGCTCGCCCTCGCCGCCGCCGGCCTCGCCTGGCTGATCTCCGGCGACGCGATCCGCGCCGTCGCCGTCCTGGTCGTCGCCACCCCCTGCCCGCTGCTGCTCGCCGCACCCGTCGCCGTGGTCTCCGGCATCTCGCGCGCCGCGCGCAAGGGCGTCGTGGTCCGCGACGGAGCCGCCCTGGAGACCCTCGGCCGGGCCCGCACCGTCTGCCTCGACAAGACCGGCACCCTCACCACCGGGCGCCCCCGCGCCTTCGACATCGCCACCGCCCCCGGCCACACCCCCGCCGAGGTCCTCGCCCTCGCCGCCGCCGTAGACCAGTACTCCCCGCACGTCCTCGCCGAAGCCATCACCGCCGCCGCAGCCGAACGGGGCCTCACCCTGCCCCCCGTCCACGACGTCACCGAACAACCCGGCCAGGGCGCCCGGGCCACCCTGGCCGACGGCAGCACCGCCACCGTCGGCCAACGCGACACCGAGCACCTTCCCGCGGAGCGCCTGCCCGCCTGGATCCGCGCCGCCGACAACCGCGCCGCGCTCGACGGCGCCGCCCTCGCCTGGGTCGCCGTGGACGACCGGCCGATCGGCGCCGTCCTGCTCCGCGACCCCGTCCGGCACGACGCCCCGCGCACCGTCCGCCGCCTGCGCGAGGCCGGCGTCACCCGGCTGGTCATGATCACCGGCGACCGCCCCGAACCCGCCCGCGAAATCGCCGCCGTGGTCGGCCTCGACGAGGTCCGCGCCCGTCAGTCGCCCACCGACAAGGTCGCCTCCGTCCGCGCCGAACGCGAACGCGCCGTCACCGTCATGGTCGGCGACGGCGTCAACGACGCCCCCGCACTCGCCGCCGCCGACGTCGGCGTCGCCATGGGCGCCCGCGGCGCCAGCGCCTCCTCCGAAGCCGCCGACATCGTCCTCACCGCCGACCGCGTCGACCGCCTCGCCGACGCCGCCCAGATCGCCACCCGCTCCCGCCGGATCGCCGTCCAGTCCGCGCTCGGCGGCATGCTGCTCTCCCTCGTCGCCATGGGCTTCGCCGGATTCGGCCTGCTGCCGCCCGCCGCCGGCGCCCTGCTCCAGGAACTCATCGACGTCGCCGTCATCCTCAACGCCCTGCGCGCCCTGCGCCCCGGGCGCGGCACCGGGCCGGAGATCTCCGCCGACACCGAAGAACTCGTTCACCGCTTCGCCGCCGAACACGACGACCTGCGCGAGGTCGTGGAAGCCGTCCGCGACGCCGCCGACCGCCTCACCACCTCGGACCCCGCCGACGCACTCCTCGCCGTCCGGCACGTCGACCACCTGCTCACCACCCGACTCCTCCCGCACGAGGAAGCCGAGGAACACGAGCTCTACCCCGCCCTCGCCGACGCCCTCGGCGGCCCCGAAACCACCGCCACCATGAGCCGCACCCACACCGAGATCCACCGCCTCGCCCACCGCATCAGCACCCACCTCGCCCACGCGGAGCCCGTCGGCGCCCTCGCCCCCGAACAGCACGACGACCTGCGGGCCTGCCTCTACGGCCTGCACTCCGTCCTGCAACTGCACTTCGCACAGGAGGAGGAGAACTACTTCTCGCTGAGCGCCGCCTGACAGATCGTCGTCCTGCATCAGCGGCCCGCCGGGACCGTCCGCCACACGGCGGACGGTCCCCGGGCGACGGGGCGCGCTCGCTGCACACCGTCAGGAGCGTGGCCCAGTCCATTGGCGTGTCGTCACGTGACGTAGCGCGACGGCAGGTGGCGCGGGTACCCCAGGGGCTTGACCAGGGGTCAACCCTGGTACGCGGGCCCTGCTCCCAGGGAATAGTCGTGCATGTCCTTCCCCAGGTCTCCCCGGCGCTCAAGAAATCGAGGCACCATGAAGCACCCAACGACCGAGGCACGCCGCTCCGGGCAGTCGCCTCCCGTCGTGCCGCACGTTGACGTCACGCTCACCGTCAACGGCGCCGCGTACGCCCTCCGGGTCGACGCCCGCGTCACGCTCCTCGACGCGCTGCGTGACCATCTGGGCCTCACCGGGGCGAAGAAGGGGTGCGACCAGGGTGCCTGCGGTGCGTGCACGGTCATGGTGGACGGGAAGCGCGTGGTCGCCTGCCTCGTCCTGGCCGCCCAGTGCGAGGGCCGGGAAGTCACCACCATCGAGGGGCTGTCCCCGGACGGCGAGCCGCACCCCATGCAGGCCGCCTTCGCGCGCCACGACGCGTTCCAGTGCGGCTACTGCACTCCGGGACAGATCATGTCCGCGGTCTGCCTCGTCGCCGAGGGACGGGCTGGCACCGACGAGGACATCCGCGAGTTCATGAGCGGCAACCTCTGCCGCTGCGGCGTCTATCCGAACATCCGCGCGGCCATCCGCGATGTCACCGGGGAGCGCTGACCGTGTACCCCTTCGCCTACGCCCGGGCCACTGACGTCGCCCAGGCGGTCGCCGACGCCACCGCCGACCCGCACACCTCGTACCTCGCGGGCGGGACCACGCAGCTGGACCTCATGAAGGACGGGGTGGTGCGGCCTGGGCGGCTCCTCGACATCACCCGCCTCCCGCTCGGCGGCATCACGTACACCGGGACCACGATCCGGGCCGGTGCGCTGACGACGATGGAAGAACTCGCCGCCGACACCGTCGTGCGCGAACGCCTGCCGTTCGTCCGGGAAGCCCTGCTGCTCGGGGCGTCGCCCCAGCTCCGCAACATGGCCACGATCGGTGGCAACCTGCTCCAGCGGGCCCGCTGCCGCTACTTCCGGGACCCCGCTGTCCTGGCCTGCAACAAGCGCGATCCCGGGTCAGGATGCGCCGCCGTCGACGGCAGCCACCGCATGCACGCCATCCTCGGCACCAGCGACCACTGCATCGCCCTGCACGCCTCGGACGTGGCGGTGCCCCTGGCGGCCCTCGACGCCGTCGTCCACATCCAGGGCACCGACGGCCCGCGGTCGGTCCCCCTCACCCGGTTCCACCTCCCGCCGGGCGACACCCCGCACGTCGAGAACGTGCTGCGGCACGGCGAGCTGATCACCGCGGTCGAGATCCCGCTGCTCCCGCCCGCCGCGCGCTCGCACTACCTCAAGGTCCGCGACCGGGCCTCGTACGAGTTCGCCCTGACCTCGGCCGGCGTGGCCCTCGTCCTGGAGGACGGGCTCGTCCGGGAGGCACACGTCGCGCTCGGCGGCGTGGGCACCGTGCCCTGGCGTGCCTGGGGCGCCGAGGACGTACTGCGCGGCTCCCGAGCGACCCCGGAGGTGTTCCGCGCGGCGGCGCGGGCCGCCCTGGAAGGCGCCCGGCCGCTGCCGGGCATGGCGTTCAAGGTGGACCTGGCCGCGCGCACCCTCGTCCGCACCCTCGAGACGGTGGCAGGAGTACGGTCATGACGACCTTCGGAACCAGCGGCATCGTCGGCGCGGGAATCGAGCGCGTGGACGCCCCGCTGAAAGTCACCGGGGCGGCGCACTACCCCAACGACTTCTCCCTGCCGGGCATGGTCCACGCCGCCCTGGTGGGCAGCACCGTCGCCGCCGGACGCATCCGGGACATCGACGTGTCGCGGGCCGAGGCGGCCCCGGGCGTTCTGGCCGTCATCACCCACCTCACCGCGCCCGAGCTGGCGCGCGGTCCACTGACACTCCTGGGCGGATCGCCCCCGGCGCCGCTGCAGGACGACCGGATCCTGCACTACGGCCAGCACGTCGCCGTCGTCGTGGCCGAGAGCGCCGAGCAGGCGCGGCACGGGGCACGGCTGGTGCACGTCGACTACCAGGCGACCGAGGCCGTGCTCGACCTCGACGACCCCCGGGCCGAGATCGTGGACGATCCCTGGGGACTGGACACCCGCAAGGGCGACGTCGCCGCCGGCTTCGCCCGGGCCGACGTCGTCGTCGAGGACACGTACACCACCCCCGACAACACCAACAACCCGCTGGGGTTGATGACCACGCTGGCCTCGTGGCACGGCGACGCGCTCACGGTGCACGACTCCACCCAGTGGCCGCACAACGTCCGCACCACGCTGGCCGTCGTATTCAAGGTGCCCGAGAGCGGCATCAGGGTCCTCGCGCCGTTCGTCGGCGGCGGCTTCGGGGCCGGTCTGCGGGTGTGGCCGCACGTCATCCTCACCGTGCTGGCGGCCCGGCAGGTCAGGCGGCCCGTCAAACTCGTCCTGACCCGCCCGCAGATGTTCACCTCGGTGGGACACCGGCCGAACAGCGTCCAGCGGATCAGGATCGGCGCCACGCGCGACGGCGACCTCCTCGCCATCGAGCACCACGGCCTGTCCTCGGTGGCCATGGAGGACGACGACTACGAACCGGTGTCGTTCGGCTCGGCCGTCGCCTACGCCTGCCCCCACGTGCTCACCGAGGACAAGCAGGTCCGACTCAACATCCCCTGCCCCGGCTCCATGCGGGCGCCGGCCGAGGGCCAGGGCAACTTCGCCCTGGAGTCCGCCATCGACGACGTCGCCCACGCCCTCGGCATGGACCCCCTGGAGTTCCGCCTGCGCAACCACGCCCAGCAGCACCCGCTGTCGGGCCTGCCCTGGTCGAGCAACGCGCTGCGGGAGTGCTACCTGCGGGGCGCCGAGCGCTTCGGCTGGTCCCGGTACACACCGGAACCCGGTTCGATGCGGGACGGCCGCTGGCTCGTCGGATACGGCCTGGCCGGCGTCTCCTACCCCTTCTACCAGGTGCCCTGCCAGGCGCGCGTCTCCGTGCGCCGGGACGGCTCTGCCCACGTGCGCAGCGCCGCCGTTGACATCGGAACCGGCACCTACACGGTGATGACCCAGCTGACGGCCGGGCTACTCGGCCTGGAGGTCGAGCGGGTCCGCTTCGACCTCGGCGACTCCGACATGCCGTACGCGCCCCAGGCGGGCGGTTCCGGCCTCACCGGCGCGCTCGCCAACGCCGTCCACGCGGCGTGCCGGCGGCTGGTGCGGGAGTTCCTGGACGTGGTGGCCGACGACGCCGCCTCCTCGCTGCGCGGGGCGGCGCCCGACGATGTCACCGTCACCGGAGGACGCATCCACCGCACCGGGGACACGGCCCGGGGGGAGTCCTTCGCGGACATCCTGGCCCGCCACGGCCTCGAAGAACTGAGCGCCGACGGCAGGAGCACACCTCCCCGGTCCGAGGACCTGGGCATGGCCCTCGCGGGTGCCTTCGGAGCGAAGTTCGTCGAGGTACGCGTCGATCCGGCCCTCGGCCTGCTGCGCGTCGCCCGGGTGGTGTCCGCGATCGACGGCGGGCGGATCCTCAACGAGAAGACCGCCGCTGGCCAGATCATCGGCGGCACGGTCGGCGGCATCAGCCAGGCCCTGTTCGAGGAGACCCTCACCGACCGGGGTACCGGGCGCATCGCCAACGCCACCTTCGGCGACTACCTCATGCCCGTCAACGCGGACGTACCCGACGTGGAGGTGCTGTTCGTGGGCGGTCCCGACCGCGCGACGGCCGTCGGCACCAAGGGCGTCGGCGAGATCGGTCTGGTCGGGCTCGCGGCGGCCGTCGGCAACGCTGTCCGCCACGCCACGGGGCGGCGCCTGCGCTCCCTGCCCTTCACCATCGACCAGCTCATGCTCTGAGCCGCGTCCGTGCTCCGAACTGCGAGGATCCGTAAGGAGGAAGACATTGCTCGACATCGCCGACTCCCTCGATGGGTGGGCCGGGCAGGGCCGGGACTTCGCCGCGGCGACCGTCGTCGGGGTCAGCGGAAAGGGCACCCCCGGGAACCCGGCGCCGCACTGGCCGTGAACCGCGAGGGCGCCGCCGTCGGGTCGGGCTCGGGCGGGTGCGTCGAGGGCGCCGTGTACGAGCTGTGCCGGCAGGCCCTGGAGGACGGCCGGCCCGTGCGCGAGAGCTTCGGTACAGCGATGAGACCGCGTTCGCGGTGGGCCTGACCTGCGGCGGCATCATTGACGAGGCCGACGTCCGGGAAGTGGTCGCGGCGGCGGTGGGCGCGCCGAGCGGCGGTAGAGCGTCGCCGGCCTGCCCCGGCCCGGTCGGGTGAATCCGGCGCGGGGCGGGAGGGGGCGTCAGGCCGGTGGCCCTGCCGGGGCGAGGAGGGTGTGCAGGGAGCGGTTGTGGCGGCGCAGCCAGGCGCGGTAGGCGGGGTTGACGCCGGCCAGGTCGAGGTAGGCGTGGCAGAGGTCGCCCCAGAGGCCGTCGAGTGCCGGGCCGCCGACGGTGTCGGGGCGCCAGGTGAGCAGTAGCCGGACGGCGAGCGGGTCGCCGTGGACGGGGCGAAGGACGGTGCCGGGGCCGGGCGGCGAGGTGGGCTGGCAGGGGCGGACGGCTTCGCCGGAGGCGACGAGTTCGGCGGCGGTGGCGTTGTCCCGGACCTGGACTACGCGCGGGTCGAGTCCGGCCTCGGCGAAGACCCGGCGCAGCGCGGCGTACTCGTGGTCGGCGGTCGGGTCGACCATCCAGGTGTCGTGGGCGAGGTCGGCGAGGCTGACGACCGGCCGGCCGGCGGCGGGGTGGGTCTCGGCGAGGGCGACGAACTGGGGTTCGCGGGCGACCAGCACCCGCTGCTCGGTGCCGACCGGCACGTGCAGCGGAAAGCCCTCGCTCTCGTGGACGAAGGCGATGTCGAGCTGTTCGACGGCGACCAGGTGGATCAGGGCGATCGCCGAGATGTCGATGTGAATGGTGGTCTCGGTCTCCGGGAGCCGGTCGTGGATGCGGCGCAGCCAGGCGGCGACCGCGCGGCTGCCGACGCTGCCGATCCGCAGCCGGCGGCGGCCGGGCCCGGCGGCCTCGGCGCGGGCGGCGGCGACGAGGGCGTCCATCTCGGTGATCACGGGTCGGGCGCGGGAGAGCACCGAGTGGCCGAGGGCGGTGGGGCGGCTGCCGGTCCGTTCGCGGGTGAACAGCCGTCCGCCGATGGCCCGTTCGATGCGGTGCAGTTGGGTGGTCAGCGACGGCTGGGCCATGCCGAGTCGACGGGCGGCCTTTCGGACGCTGCCGGTGTCCGCGATCGCGCACAGCACCCGCAGGTGTCGGACGTCGAGCTCCATCACGGGAGCATAGCCAGGCACCCATGACATGCCAAGGGCATGTCAAATTCTGTCAACGGGCCGTCACTCCGGGGGCTGCGCACGACTATTGCCCCGAGCTATCGCCGGTTGCCATCTCCGCACCCCGCCCGCCCTGCCCCAAGCTCGGTGCAACACCTTGTCACCGCGTCCCGGACGGCCTCCCCGCGGCCCCGGGACCCGCGAAATGGAGTTCCCCACATGAACCGCTCCATGACCGTGCTCGCCGCTGCCCTCGGACTGGTCCTCGCGGCCGGCACCGCCGCCGTGCCCGCCGCCGCGGCCACCACCACCCAGGGCTACACCCCGCCCGCGGGCATCGCCGCCACCTCCTCCGAGGAAGCCAACAACAAGGCGTTCTTCGAGGCCGTGATGAAGTCGGCCCGCGCCAAGCAGGCCGCCAACCCCTACCTGATGGCCGTCACCGTCACCTACGACGCCAGCCAGGCCCCGAGCTTCCGCACCGTCATATCCCAGAGCGCGCAGATCTGGAACTCCTCGGTCACCAATGTCCAGCTCCGCTCCGGCACCAACGCCGACTTCCGCTACTACGAGGGCAACGACTCCCGAGGCTCCTACGCCTCCACCGACGGCCACGGTCGCGGCTACATCTTCCTCGACTACGCGCAGAACCAGCAGTACAACTCGGTCCGCGTCACCGCCCACGAGACCGGCCACGTGCTCGGCCTGCCCGACCACTACTCCGGCCCGTGCAGCGAGCTGATGTCCGGCGGCGGCCCCGGCACCTCCTGCACCAACCCGTACCCGAACGCCACCGAGCGCAGCCGGGTCAACAACCTCTGGCTGTACGGCCTGGCCGTCGCCGGCTGACCCCCGCCCGCCCGGGACGCAGGCCCCGCCCCGGGCCGGGCAGGCGTCCGACCACCGCACCGCAGGACCCCCGTCGCCCACCCGGGCCGGCGGGGGTCAGTGGCAGCCCTGCGGGCGGGAGGTTGGGTATCGGCCGGGAGGGGCCCGATGGGATGGGGCCGGGTGTACGGCGAACGGAGCAGACACCTCGATCGTGGACGATCCGTCTGCTTTTATGCGAGCAGCCCCCACCCCGTCACCCACTGGGAGAAGAACGTGCTGCCTTCCGCCCGTCACCTGCTCGCGATCGGGACCTGCCTGCTGGCCGTCGGCGTCCCGTCCACCGCCGTCGCCGCCCCGCAGTCCGTCCACCGGCTCCAGCCGCAGACCCTCACCGACCTGCAGACCTCGATGCAAGGCGAAGCCTTCGCAAACGCCTCCTACACCTTCTACGCCGACCAGGCGGACCGGGAGCAGCTGCCCGCCGTCGCGGACCTCTACCGCCGCACCGCCAAGGTGGAACTCCACGAGCACTTCCACGAGGAAGCGCTGCTCGCGGGCGTGATCGGCGACGAGGCGGCCAACCTCACCGCTGCCATCGAGGGAGAGACCTACGAATCGACCACGATGTATCCGCAGTTCGCCCGGGAGGCCGAGCAGGACGGCGACCAGAACGCGGCGGCGCTGTTCGCGGAGATCGCCAAGGACGAGGCCGCCCACAACCAGGCGTTCAAGGCCGCGCTCCGTGTCCTGCAGACCGGAGAGGGACAGGTTCCCGCCCCGCCCCAGGCCGACCAGGTCCCAGTGCCCGCCGGCCCGCCGCAGGTGCACTCGGCCCGGACCCTGGCGAACCTCGACACCGCCCTGCACGGCGAGGCGCTCGCCTTCGCCCGCTACACCGTCTTCGCCGAGCAGGCGGCACAGACCGGCGACGAGCGGGTCGCCGAACTGTTCACCGGCACCGCAGCGGTCGAGCTGCACGAGCACTTCGCCGGCGAAGCCGTCCTGCGCGGCTTCGTCAAGGACACCCGGACCAACCTGCGCACGAGCATCGCCGGCGAGAACTACGAGGCGTGGACCATGTATCCGACCTTCGCGAGGCGGGCCGAGGCCGCGGGAGACCTCGACGCGGCCGAGCTGTTCCGCCACAACTCCCGTGACGAGGCCGGCCACGCCCGGGCGTTCCAGGAGGCCCTCATCCACCTCGGCTGACCGCCGGTCACCGCCGGTGCGCCCGGCTCCCCGCGAGGGGCGCCCCGGGGGCGAAATAGGGGATCGCGGCAGCCGGTGCTCCGGCTGCCGCTTCGGCGTGTGGGAGGCGGCGTGTCACCGCGGGTCGGTTGCGGTGTTCGGGGCGAGGTGGGCGGTGATGACGAAGTTGTCGACTGCCGGGGTGTTGTCGGGCTTTTCGAGGCAGGTGAGGACGACCAGGCGGCCGGGGACGTCGGACCAGATGGCGGTGGCGTTCGGGAGGTCGGCCTTGGGGATGGTGGTGGCCTGGTCGACGATGTACTGGGTGCCGCCGGCGTCGATGACCGCGCCGGGGGTGACGTTGGAGGTGCCGGTGTCGGCGGCGAAGAGGTAGTTGCCGGGGCCGAGGGCGCCCCAGCGCAGGGAGTGCATCGCCACGTAGACGGTGCCTGCTTCGGGGGCGGTCGGGGTGCCGAGGTTGGTGATGCGGTAGGCGGCGGTGAAACCTGGGGGGACGACCGAGCCGCCGACCTCGTTCATGCTTCCCAGGGGCACGTCGAGTCCGACCGAGGGGACGATGAACCGGCCCGCGCCGTCGGGTTTCGCGTCCTGCTGCTGTTTCTGCTCGGGGGGCAGGTCTGCGCCGGGGTCGAGTTGGACGGGTCTGCCGTTCATGTCCACACCCGCCACCTGCCGCGCGGGTGCGGCGGGCTCGTGGTGGGTGAGGGCGTACCCGCCGAGCAGGGCGAGCGAGGTGGCGGTCAGTAGCAGCACCGGCCACCCGGCGCGGCGGTCCGTGGTCATGGGCGTTGCTGCTCCTCGACAGGACCGCCCGCCGGTCCCGGAGGGGCGGCGGGCGGTGCGGGGACGGACTGGACGTGACGGGTCAGGGGCGGCGCCTCTTGCGCCGCAGGGTGAGGGTGGCCAGTCCGGTGGCGGTCAGCAGGAGGGCTGCCGCGCCGGTGATCGGCCAGGCCGGTGACGAGGTGTTCGGGTCGGCCAGCGATCCGCCGGTGTCCACGGACGGGCCCTCGGGGTGGGGGCCGCGGGACGGCTTGTGGGTGGGTTCGTGGGTGGGAGTGGGCTTGGGCGAGGGGGTGGGGGTGTTCGGGGTGATCGGGAGAACGGTGCCGGCGGGCTGGGAGGTGAGTGTGGCCCCGTCGGGGAGCCGGCCGGAGGCGGTGGCGGTGTTGCGCAGGGCGCCGGTGGTGAGGTCGGCCTCGGTGATGGTGTAGCGGGCGGTGCAGCGGGTGGAGGCTCCTGCGGCGAGGGTGCCGCCCAGCGGGGTGGGGTCGCAGGTGATCGGGCCGAATGGTCCGGTGCCGGAGAAGTCGACGTCGTTGATCGCCAGCGAGGTCAGTGGCAGGTTGCCGCTGTTGAGTACGTCGAAGGTGTAGGTCACGACGTCGCCCGCCGCGGTGAGCTCGGTGATCGGCTGCCCGTCCGCGTCCGTGGCGGTCGCGGTCTTGGCGAGCGAGAGGCCCGGAGCCGCCGGGTTGATGACGATGGTGTACTCGCGTGTCGAGGTGCCGTCGACGGGGTCCGAGACCTGGACGGTGAAGGTGTAGCTGCCCGCGGCGGTGGGGGTGCCGGTGATCGTTCCGTCCGGGTTCAGCGTCAGCCCCGGTGGGAGCTCACCGGCGGCCAGTGTCCAGGTGAGCTGGGGGTTCGGGTTCTGGGTGGTCGCCTCGACCACGTCCGTGTAGCCGACGCCCACCGTCCCGTCGTGCAGGAACGGCGTGATGATGCACGGGGGCTGGGTCAGGCCTCCGGACAGGTTTTCGTTCCATCCGGAGAAGGTGTTGCAGATCAGCGTGGTGCTCGCGGCGGCGCCGGAGTAGCCCGCGATGCCGATGCCCCAGAAGTCACGCAGGGGCGGCTGGATGGGCGATCGGGTGATGTTGTTGTAGGAGATGGTGATGTTCGTGCCGCCTGTGACGTTGATCCCGACGTCCGCACCGTTCGGGCCGGCGATCGTGTTGTGATCGACCGTCACGTTGTTCGCGGTGAACAGCAGCATCCCGGTGGAGCTGCTCGCCGAGTTGTTGGCCGTGTACGTCAGCACGGTGTTGTCGGTGAAGGTGCCGCCGGAGTTGAAGTACTGCACCGAGTTCTGCGCGATGTTGCCGGTGACCGGCGGCGCGGGCAGGGGGATGGCCATGTCCGGCGGGCCGAGTGTGGAGCCGGTGACGTTCATGGTTGCCTCGCCGTTGGCGGTCAACCCGTTCTTCTGGAAATCCGCCACCGTGACACCGGTGACCGTCACGGTCTGCGGGCCGCCGTTGGTGGCGTCGACCATGATGCCCTGGCCGAAGTTGTAGGTCTGGTGCCGGGTGATGCCGGTGACGGTCACGTTCGACAGCGACCCCGAGGCGGAGAGGAACCTGATGCCGAAGAACGGCGCGTTCGTTCTGGAGTCGGCCGGATCCCTGGGCAGGTAGTTGCCCTGGACGGTCAGGTTCTCGATGGTCATCGTCGTGGCGCCGGAGGCGTTGCTCACCACCGCGTCCAGCAGGGGGGACGCCAGGGAACTGTCGGTCGCGGTGATCGTGTGACCGGCGCCGTCCAGGGTGTACCCGTCCGGGATCGTGAGGTTGTCCGTGGTGGCGCAGTCCCCGGTCAGGGTGATCGTGGTGCCCGAGGTGGTCGAGGCGGTGCAGACGGTGCGGATGTCCACCGTCGCGGCCGAGGCGGGGGACGGTGCCCACACCAGCGATCCCGCCACAACGGCCCCGCCGACAACGGCGGCGCTCAACATGCGACGCCGGCCGGACCACGGTCCTCGTGGATGCCGGCGTGAAGACACGGCAGTGGTGCCGAATTGTGACGCTCTGATAATCATCATGTGACAACCTCCCGCCAGGAGGCTAGGACCCGGACAATCCGGTCAGAAGCCAACACCCCGGACACCTGGCGGCCCTGACTGCCAATCACCCGTTCGCCGCCCCGGGGAAGGGCGGCGAACGGGCCCGCGACGCTGTCGGCTACGCGGGGCGTTGGGCGGGGATGGTGCGGTCGGCCTGGAGAGTGAGGAGTTCGCGGAACAGGCCGTCGTGGTGGGCGAGTTCGCTCCAGGTGCCGGCCTGGACGATGCGGCCCTGATCGACGACGAGGACACGGTCGGCGAGGCGGGCGTTGGCCAGGTTGTGGGTGACCAGGAGGGTGATCCGGCCGGCCGCGAGGCTGCGCAGGGAGTGCAGGATGCGGTGTTCGGCGCGGGGGTCGAGGTCGGAGGTCGGCTCGTCGAGGATGAGCAGGCCCGGGCGGCGGGCGGTGCGGAAGAAGGCGCGGGAAACGGCGCCGCGTTGCCAGCCGCCGCCGGAGAGTTCGGCGCCGCCCTGCCAGCCCTGGGCGAGCAGGGTGCGCCAGCCGGAGCGCAGGCGGGCGACGGTCTCGTCGAACCCGGTCAGGGCCGCGGCCGCGGTGACGGCGGGGGCCGGGTCGCCGTCGTACTGGCCGAGGTGGACGTTCTCGGCGGCCTGCAGCGGCCAGCGAGCGAACTCCTGTGGTACGCGGGCCACTTGGCGGAACAGCCCGTCGGCGTCGAGGTCCCCGATCGGGACGCCGTCCCAGCTGATCGTCCCGCCGCCGGGCTGCGGCAGGTACAGGCCGGAGAGCAGCTTGAGCAGGGTCGACTTGCCGGAGCCGTTCTGCCCGATCACCGCGACGACCTCACCCTGGCGCAGGGTCAGGTCGATGCCACGCAGCGCCGGTTCCTGCTGCTCGCCCGGGTAGGTGTAGGTCAGGCCGGTGACCTCGATCGTCCTCGGCGGGCCGGGGACGACGCTGCCACGGGCGATCCGGTGGCCGCCGGCCTCGTCCAGGAAGGTGAAGTAGTCGTCCAGGTAGAGGCCCATCCGGTAGAGCCGGGCGCCGTTGCCGACCATGCCCTGGATGCCGCCGGCGGCGGTGCGCAGGGCGAAGGTGGCGGAGCCGGCGGCGGCCAGGCCGATGCGGCCGGTGGAGACCAGGTAGAGCAGGGCTCCCCACATCAGTGCCGCGCCGGCGCCGGTGGCCAGCGCGGCGAGCAGCGAGACCCGGGCCGCCTCGCGTCCGGCACGGTCGGTGACGGTGACGATCCTGGCCTCGGCCTGGCGGTACTTCTCCAGCATGAACGGCAGGACCTGGTCGGAGCGGACCTGGTCGGCCCGGCCCTTGTCGATCAGGTACCAGCGGTAGATCCGCAGGGCATGGCGTTCGTCGCCGGTGGTGATCGCGGCGAGGTAGTGGATGCGGGCGGTGCGCACCGCGGCGATGCCGGTGGGCACCGAGCCGAGCAGCAGGAACGGCACGAGCAGCGGGTGCAGGGTGGCGAGGACACCGGCGGCGGCGATCAGCGAGACGGTGGAGGCGATGACGTCCTGTGCGGAGGTCAGCAGGTCCTGGGTGGTGGACGCGCCCCGGTCGGCGGCCTCCCAGCGCTCCGCGTACTGGGGTTCGTCGTAGGCGGCGAGTTCGGCCGAGCACCCGGCCTCGATCAGCGCCATGTCGGCGTCCCGGTTGATCCGCGGTGCGACCTTCCCCGAGAGCGTCATCACGGCGATGCCCAGTACCGCCCGCAGCGCGGCGGACGCGGTGAGGATCGTCAACGACGGTGCGGCGTCCCGGAGATGGGCGGCGACCGGGCCCGGGCGCAGCAGGGCGGCGAGGGTGCCGGTGGTGGCGTACAGGGCGAGTGCGCCGAAGACGCCGGCGCCGAGCTGGCAGAGCAGGAGCAGGACGGTGGAGCGGCGGTCGGCGGCCCAGGCGAGGTGGAGGGCGCGGCGGATCAGCTGCGGCAGGCGGCGCACCATGGTGGCGGTGGAGATGGACTGGCCGACGAGCTGCCGCTTGTCGCCGGGGTGCTGGTAGCGCAACTCCTCGTCGTGCTGGGGGAGTTCGGTCTTGTCCTCGGGCTCGGCGTCGGCTTCCCGGGGCGGGTTCGGGTGGGCGGTCTCGGTCACGTTGCTCCCTGGTTCGACGGCTGGGCGGGGCAGGTGCGGGCATGGCCGGGTGGCAGCGGTGCCGGGTGGCGCGCTGTGTCGGGGTGCGGTTGGTGCGCCCCGATCCTGGCAGGGCGCGTTCGGCGCGTCGGGCGTGTCCCGGACGGGCTCACCCGATCCGGGTAAATCTGCGCGGGCTCCGGCGAGTTGGTGGATGTTGATCATCCGGGCGGGCAGCGGGCGGCTACAGCGGGGTGGAGGCGCTCTCCGTGTGGACGGTGGTCCGGCCCGGGAAGCGCGCGGCCAGGACGATGGCGAGGAACCCGATGGTCGTGGCGCGGACGGCAGTTCGGTTCACGGGGCTCAGGGGGTGGCGGGCGGGAGGGGGCCGGTGAGGAGGGCTTCGAGGTCGGTGTCGGCCGGTTCGTAGAGCCAGGCGATCAGGCCGCCGAGGGCGAGGGCGACGAGCCACTGGGCGCTGGTGGTGACGGCTTCTCCGCTCAACTGGCCCGTTTCTTCGAGGTGGTGGGCGGCGGTGGAGAGGCTGTGCTCCAGGCGGGCGGCCATGTGGTCGTGGGCCGGGTGGGACGGGACGGTGGCCTCGCACATCAGGACGATCTCGGCGGCGGCCTGCCAGCGGGGGCGGTTGCGCAGCGCGAGCAGGCGGCCGCTGGGGGAGCTCTCGTCGGGGGCGGGGGCGGTCAACTCGGCGACGACCAGGTCGAGGAGGGCGCGTTGCGCTGCTGGAGCGCCTCACCCTGGAACAGAAGGTCCGGCTGCTGACCGGCGCCTCCGTCTGGTCGCTGCACGAGGAACCGGCCGTCGGCCTGCGCTCCATCGTGGTCTCCGACGGCCCGTGTGATCACCCCGCTCGACGGCCTGCGCGCGGCCTTCGGCGTGCGCTCCATCGTGGTCTCCGACGGCCCGTGTGATCACCCCGCTCGACGGCCTGCGCTCGGCCTTCGGCACGGACCGCGTCCGGTAGGCGCCCGGCCTGCCGCCCACCGGCGAACTGCACCCCTTAACCCGGGACTTGGTCACCGACCCGGTCACCGGCGAGGAGGGCGTCCGCGTCCGCTACCTCGACCAGGACGGCGCGGCGTTCAGTGAGAAGAACTTCGCCTCCGGCCGCCTCGCCTGGCTTGGCGACCCGCGCCTGCTCAAGGCCGCCCGCGTCGAGATCACCACCCGCCTCACCGTTGACCGCGACGGCCGGCACGACCTCGGCTTCGCCGGCATCGGCGGCTTCACCTTCGAGATCGACGGTGAGAGCGTCAGCACCGAACCGCTCGCCCCCGTCGGCGGCGACCCGGTCATCGCCCTCCTCAACCCGCCGACCCGGGTGTTCCCCCAGGAGCTGACGCACGGTCGGACGGTCGGGCTGCGGCTGATCTGGACGACGGCGCCGATGGGAGACTTCCCCCTCGGTGTGGTCCAGCTCGGCTACAAGGACATCTTCGGCGACCCCGCCGAGGAACTCCGGCGGGCCGTCGAGACGGCCGCCACCAGCGACCTCGCCGTGGTGGTCGTCGGCACCACCGAGGCCATCGAGTCCGAGGGCTTCGACCGTCCAGGCCTCGCCCTGCCCGAGGGCCAGGACGAGCTGGTCCGACAGGTCCTGGCGGCCAACCCGCGCACCGTGGTGGTCGTCAACTCCGGTTCCCCCGTGGTGATGCCGTGGCTCGAGGAGGCAGCGGCCGTCGTGCTGTCCTGGTTCCCCGGCCAGGAGTTCGGCGACGCCCTCGCCGACGTCCTCACCGGCGCCCGCGAGCCCGGCGGCCGACTGCCCACCAGCTGGCCCGCCCGCGAGCAGGACGTCCCCGTCTGGGACGTCGAACCGCAGGACGGCCGACTCGCCTACACCGAGGGCCTGCACATCGGCTACCGGGCCTGGCTCAAGCAGCAGCAGAACGGCGGCAACGCCCCCGCGCTGCCGTTCGGTCACGGCCTCGGCTACACCAGCTGGCAGTTCGGCGAACCGGCCGTCGGCGTGTCGGCCGACCGGGTGGTGGTCGAGGCGGACGTCGTCAACACCGGTGCGCGGCACGGCAAGCAGGTCCTGCAGGCCTACCTTTCGCGGCCCGGGTCGGCGATCGAACGGCCGGTTGCCTGGCTCGTCGGGTTCACCGTCGTGCGCGCCGATGCGGGCGAGCGGGTGCGCGCCCGCATCGAGATCGCCCCGCGTGCGTTCCAGCACTGGGACACCGAGGCGCACGCCTGGGCGACCGAGAGCGGCCCGTTCACCCTGCGGATCGCGACCTCCGCCGCCGACCCCGGCCACACCGTCACGGTCACCCCGGCCGGCGAGTAGCAGGGCGACACAGACCCCCTTACCGCCCTCGCGCCTGGGGGCGGAAAGGGACTGGTGCTGTGGGGCCGGAACCTGACGGACGGTCCCGCAGCACCTCTTGGACTTCGACCGGCCTGTTGTGCGGTCCGTCAGGGGAGCAGTGCGGGGCCGTCGGCCTCGGTGGGGTCGGCGAGGCGGCGGAGGAAGGTGAGGACGCCGGCGGTGCCGGTGGCGTAGGGGAAGGCGGGGTGGGTGAGGCCGGGGTCGGGGAAGACGGGGCGGGTCGGAGGGCCGGCGGTGCGGGTGAGGAGGAGGGTGGCGACGGTGGTGGCGGCCTCGTGGAACTCCTCGGCGGTGGGGGCGAGTTCGAGCATCAAGTGGCCCACGCCGGCCAGGCCGCAGCACTGGGTGACCAGGGGCATGCGCGGGGCGATGGCCAGGCAGGTGCGGGCGGACTGTTCGGCGAGGGCGCGGTAGGCGGGGTCGGCGAGCCGGTCTGCGGCGCGGGTCAGGACGGTGCCGATTCCGGCCAGGCCGCGGCACCAGGAGCCGTAACGGCGGGTGGCCGCAGGGTGGTTGGCGGCGGCGAGGATCGCGGGGGTGGCGGCGGCGAGCTGCGCGCAGGCCCGGTGGGCGTGCTCCAGGGCGGCCGGATCGCCGGTGGTGTGGGCGTACTCGAGGAGGAAGTACGCGACCCCGGCTTCGCCGTGGGCGAGCCCCTGGGACAGGGCGGCGTCGCCCGGGCGCGGCTCGGCGGTGGGGGTGAGGCGGGCGCGGCCGGTGGTGAGCAGGTCGTGGCAGGCGGCGGCGACGGCGAGGTGGCGGGTGGCGTGGCGGTTGTCGCGGTGGGCCAGCAGGAGGTGGCCGAGGCCGATGCCCGCGACGCCGTCGATCAGGTCGGCCTCCGGTGGGCCGCTGCCGTCGGGGCCGTGCGCGGGGAGGGCGATGGTGGTGGCGGGAGGCCGGTCGGCGGCGGTGAGGAAGAGATCGACGCCGGTGCGGCCGGAATACAACCCCGGTGGCAGCGTGCGGCTTTGGCGTGAGGTCCAGTCGGCGAGCGCGGTGACGGCGTCGCGGACGCCCGGGCGGTGGAGGTGGTGGAGGAGTTCCAGGCCCAGGCCGGCGCTGCCGCTGTAAAGGTCGATGGGGGTCGGGACGGCGGTGCGGGCGGAGAGTTCGGGGTCGGCGATCCGCCGGGCCTCGGCGACGCAGTACGCGGCGGTGTGGTCGAGGATCTCGGCGAGCCGATCGGGGGACAGGCGCGGGCCGGTGCGTGTGAACTCCGGTGTGGCGGCGGGTGGTTGGGAGCCCTTGCGGAGGTGCTCGGCGCCCGTCGTGCGGGCGGTGGCGTCGAGGTCGGTCAACTCGGCGATCAGGGCGCGGACTTGGTGGTGGGACGGGCCGGGGAGGGCGAACTCCAGGGCGGCGAGCGTGCGTTCGCGGTTGACGGCCGGGTCGGAGTCGAGGATCACCGGGTCCATGCCGGTGGCGGCGAAGTACAGCGTCATGCCCAACCCGTAGTAGTCGTCGGCGGGTTGGGCCGCGAGGCCGGGGAGGACGACGGGGTCGCTGTAGCCGGGGGTGGAGCCGGCGGGGCCGGTGCCGTGGACGGCGCTGGTGCCGAAGTCGATCAGCTGGGGGTGCCCGTCGGGGGTGAGGACCACGTTGTTGGGCTTGAGGTCGCGGACGGTCACGCCGTGCCGGTGGACGGCGTCCAGGATCCGGAGCAGCTCGCGGCCCAGCGTGAGCAGCCGACGTGGGCCCAACTCGCCGTCGCGGTAAGGGCCGTGGGTCTGGACGTCGCGGCGAAGGTCGCGGTCGCCGCAGCTGGTCATCACCAGGTACTCGTCGTCGCGGTGCCGGAAGTAGTCGAGCGCGCGGGGCAGGCCGGGGGCGTCGGCGAGCAGGTCGAGCACGGCCCGCTCGTGGCGCAGGCGGTCGCGGGTGTCGGCGCCCTGCGCGTCCTCGGCGACGTACGCCCGGGCCTGTTTGACCACCACGGCGGTGCCGGTGGCCTGGTCGAGTGCGCGGTAGACGTTGCCCTGCGGCTTGCGGGTGATGCCGCCGGTGACGCGGTAACGGCCGCCGCCGAAACCGGAGTTGGCGGTGGGTGCGGGCGGCGCGAACGGGTCCTCGGCCCAGGGCGGGCAGCGGTAGGCGGTGGCTGCCAGGCCGTCGAAGACCCGGCCGTCGGGGCCGGTCATCACGGATTCGAGGCGTCCGCTGCGGCCGGTGCGGTACTCGCCGGTGAATGGGCCGTACCGGTAGTACACCGGGGCGTCGGGGTCGAGGCGGCGGTCGCTGACGATCTGCGGGCCCTGGTGTCCGCGCAGTACGGTGACCAAGGCTTCGGCCAGCGGCCGGAGTTCGTCCGGCGCGGGGTAGAGCGTGAGTGCCTTGCCGACCGAAGCGGCGTTCTTGGTACCGGAGTTGAGGGTGCGCAGGGTGTCCGGGTCGCGGGCCCACTTGGCGTGGCAGACGTGGCGCTCCAGCACGGGCAGGACGAGGGCGGTGACGGCGTTCAGCGTGCTGGGGCGGGTGGAGATGTGGAGCTTCCAGCCGTGCTCCATCGCCGGCATCCGCGGATCGTGCAGGTACGACCAGATGTCGTCGGACCAGCTGCGGCGGCCGGCGATGGGCGCGGTCACTGTCAGCGGTCGCAGGCGATGCGGGTGGTGGCGGTCACCCACGGGTCGGCCAGGCAGGCCGTGGGGTCGTGGTCGGCACGGTCGTCGTCCTCGAAGACGAGGATCTCGTCGTCGACCAGCAGCGGACCGGCATCGCGGATCTCGGTGAGGGTGGCAACGGGCATGTGACGCCTCCAGGTCGTGTGGTGTCTCCGGCTGCCGCCGGTGGTCGGCGAACGCCGAGGACGGCGCGGCCCGGTGGGGCCGACGTCCTGGAGCATGAAGGTATGGAGCTTCGGTGGAGCTGACAAGAGGGCAGGGCGGACCGATTTCACAGGACGGCCACAATTGGTGGGTGGGCGATCGGATCGGGAGACGAGATCAACTTCCGTGCGGCGGTGCGCTGTTGTCACCCTCGGTAGCGATGTGCGGAAGCAGTCGGTCCAGTCGGCGGGGCGTCCACCAGGCGGCGTCGCCGAGCAGCGTCATCGCGGCGGGGACCATCAGGAGCCGCACCACGGTCGCGTCGATCAGCACGCTGACGGCCAGGCCGAGGCCCATCATCTTGATCACCACGTTGTCGCTGACGATGAACGCCGCGAACACGCTCACCATGATCAGTGCGGCGCAGGTGATCACCCGGGCCGTGGTCTCCAGCGCATGCGCCACCGCGCCCCGGCTGTCGCCCGTCACCAGCCAGCGCTCGTGCACCCGGGAGAGCAGGAACACCTCGTAGTCCATGCTGAGGCCGAACACGATCGCGAACATCATCATCGGCACGTAACTCTCGATCGGGACCTTGCCCGACACCCCGAGCGCCGGCCCGCCCCAGCCCCACTGGAACACCGCGACCAGCACCCCGTACGAGGCGGCGATCGACACCAGGTTGAGGATCGCCGCCTTCAACGCGACCAGCGGCGCCCGGAACACCAGCAGGATGATCAGAAAGGCGAGCGCGACGACCACCGCGATGATCGGCAGCAGCCGGCTCGCCACCAGATTCAGGAAGTCCACCTGCGCCGCCGTGGTGCCGGTGACGTACGTGGCGGCGGCCGTCCCCCGGACGGCGTTCGGCAGCACGGTGTCCGCCAGGTGGCCGACCAGGTCGGTGGTGGCCTCGTCCTGCGGGGCCTGCGCCGGAGTGACGGTGGTGAACAGCACGTCACCGTCGCCGCTGGTCTGCCACGGCGCGGTGCTCGCCGTGTTCGGCACGCTCGTCAGCGCCTGCTGCACGGACGACGCGAGCGCGGGACGGTCGGCGGCCGGGACCGCCGTCTGATCGACCACCACCGTGAGCGGCCCGTTGGAGCCGGGCCCGAACGCGGCGGACATCAGGTCGAACGCCCGCCGGTCGGTGAACGACACCGGGTCCGCCCCGTCGTCGATGTGCCCGAGCTGGATCGACGGCAGCGGCACCGCCAGGATCAGCACCGTCGCCAGCCCCGCCGCCAGGTACCACCACGGACGGCGCTCGACCCGCCGCGCGTAGCGGTGCCACAGACCCGTCGCCGACGCGTCGTCGGGACCGGTGCCCTCGGCGACCGGCGTGCGCACGGTGAAACGATCCATCCGGCGGCCGATCAGCCCCATCATCGCGGGCAGCAGCGTCAGCGCGCCGCACACCGCCGTCACCACCGTGACACCCGCGGCGAGGCCCAGCTTCGCCATGAACGCGATGCCCGACACCGACAGCCCCGCCAGCGCGATCGCCACCGCGCAGCCGGAGATCAGCACCGCCCGGCCGCTGGTCGCCACCGCGTGGCCCGCCGCCGTCGGCGGGTCCGCACCGTTCATCAGGTTCTGCCGGTGACGGGTCAGCAGGAACAGCGCGTAGTCGATGCCGACGCCCAGTCCGATCATCGTGGCGAGTGTCGGCGCGACCGTCGCGAACGTGCTCAGCGCCGCCAGCAGACCCAGCAGCCCGAGGCCCACCACCACCGCGACCAGCGCGCTGACCAGGGGTAGTCCCGCCGCGATCACGCTGCCGAAACCGACCATCAGCACCAGCACCGCCACCGCGAACCCGATCAGCTCGCTCACCCGGTCGTCCGGCGCCGGCCGCGCCAACTCGCCCAGCGGACCGCCGTACTCGACCTGCACCCCCGCCTGCCGCAGCGGCGCCACCGCGGCGTCCACCTGCGACAGATAACCGGTGCCGAAGGTGGCCGGATTGGCATCGAAGCGCACCGTGATGTACGCCGTACGCCCGTCCGAGGAGAGCGGGCCGCCGGGCGGCGCGCCCTGCCCCGGCGGCGGCCACGGATCCTGTGCGGACAGCACGTGCGGCAGGTGCTGGAGGGACGTCACCGCCTGGTTCACCTGGGCCTGGAAGTCCGTCAGCGGCTGGTCGTCGTGCAGCACCACCTGCGCGCTCGTCCCGCCCGCGGACGGTTCGTGCGCCTGAAGCACCTCGCGGCCGTTCTGGGCCTGCGTACCGGGCAAGGAGAAATCGTCCGAATACGCACCGCCTACGGTCCGGTTGGCGACCTGCACGCCCGCAAGCACCAGCAGCCACCCGACGATCACCACCACCGAATGCCGCGCACACCACGTGCCCACCCACCACAGCAACCCCCGGCGCGGAGCTGCCGAACGGGGCTCGGACCGGTCCTCCGACGCGGGCATCGTCCCTCCCATGGGTCCACCGTCACCACGTACAGTGATCGGAGCTTCAGACGGTAGGCGGGCCCGGTCTGCCCGCGAGTGCGCCTGTGGCGCGACACGGGTGAACCACCCGAACGCCAGGTCGGGGCGCGGGTGTCAGGGTGCGGGCGTCGGGGTGCGGGTCAGGGTTTGAGGCGTCAGGGCGCGGGCGTCAGCTCGTCGGTCCAGGCGCGCTGTTCGGTGGTGTCCGGGACGGGGAGGCCGCGGGCGTGGGCGATGCGTGCCCAGGCGGTGTCGGCGTCGAGTCCGTCGAGGATCAGGGTGGACGCCGCGAGCAGGGAGGACCGGCCGATACCGGCGCGGCAGTGGATCACCAGGTGGGCGCCCGCTCGGAGGAGGGTGGTCAACTCGTCCAGCTTCGGGCGGACTTGGGAGTGGGTGGGAGTGGTGAAGTCCGGAATCGGCAGGCTGTGGAAGTGGAGTCCGGCCGCGACGGCGAGCTCCGGTTCGGCGCTGAGCCCGAGTTCGGCGCACTCCGGCGGCGTCAGGGCGCTGACCAGGTCCGTGACTCCGGCGGCGGCGAGCGCCGCCAACTCCTCGGCCAGCCAGTCGCCGCCGCGCGGCCGGGCCATGGTGCTCAGGCGGCCGGGGCCGGGCCGTTCGACGGTGAACAGGGTGGGGCGCATGCGTGGGGTTCCCTTTCGGGTTGACGGGGGCGGTGGTTGAGGCCGGGCGGGGGCTGGGGCCGGAGATGCCGCTGCGGCGGTGGACCCGTTTGCGAAGGAGCGCCAGAACGGCGGGGGAGCGCCAGAACGGCGTGGGCGCGCCGGAACGGCGGGCGGCCGGGCTTGCTCGGCAAGGACGGGTGGAGGCGCGCGATATGGCCCGCGCGCGTTCGACGGTTGTCGAAGATAGCACCATCTGTTGTGGGCCGGTTGTGGGTGAAGCGCCCCCGGTGCGTCGGCGGCCTGTTCGTGCGGCGAAGGATTTTGCCTCTGCTGGGGAGTGGCATTGCGTCATCTTGGTGCGTGTTATCTTCGCGGTCGAAGTTCCTGGAGCACATCTTCGAGGGGGGAGATCATGCGCCGAAGCGTGATCCGTACTGCGGCGGCCGGCCTGCTGGCCGCCGCTGCCATGGTCGGCCTGGTGCCGACCGCCCAGGCGGCCGACCCGGTGCCGCCGACGCCCAAGTGCACGCTGCCGACCGACCCGTACCCGGGCGCGGTCGAGTTCTATCAGGGGCGCGAACTGCGGTCGGGTGACAGCCTGGTCGGCAAGGACAACGAGTCCAGCCTGGTGATGGAGGCCGACGGCAACCTGGTGCTCTACCTGCTCAACTCCACGGGCGGTCCGAAGCACGTGATCTGGAGCAGCGGCACCTCGGGCCACCCCGGCGCGTACGCCGTCCTGCAGCGGGACAGCAACTTCGTGGTGTACCAGGCCGGCGGCAGTGCGGAGACCGGCGGCGCGCTCTGGTCCTCCAACACCTGGGGGCAGAACGGAGCCGTCCTGAGGCTCTACCCGGGTGCCGTGGTCCACGTGGACACCTGGGGCCAGGGGTGGAGCACCAGCACCTTCGAGATGCCGTCCGCCTTCTGCCCGGACATTCCGAGCTCGCCGGGGCTGATCACCTCGGGCTCGTGGGCGCAGTCCGCCTCGGTCTGGCTGGTCATCCAGCGGGACGGGAACATCGTGATGTACCGCAAGCGCGACGACAAGGCGATCTGGTCCTCCGGCACCTGGGGCCACGACGGCGCCATGCTGCGCATGCAGGAGGACGGCAACCTGGTGCTCTACAAGCCGGCCGCCCATCTGACCGACGCGATCTGGGCCACCGGCACCTCGTGGAGCCCCGGTGCGTACGCGCTGCTCCAGGACGACGGCAACTTCGTCATCTACAAGCGCGGCGGGAGCCCGAGCACGGGTGGGGCGATCTGGTCCACGGGGACCTTTGGGCAGTAACTCCCTTCCGTGAACGGTTGCTGAGCGTCGCCCCGGCCGGGGTGGCGCTCAGCTGCGGGCGCGGGCCACGATGGGGTACGAACTCTCACCGAATACGGCCGGCCCTTCCGGGAACTGTTGCGGGAGGATTTCCGGACGGTCGTTCGTGTCGGCCTCACCGGCGGGGCTGGCGACGCCGAACTGGCCGCCGCCAGTTGCGAGTTCCGCTGTTACGGTGATGAGACGTCCGCGTACTACCAGGCTGTGTGGCGCGAAAGGGCGCGGGCCAGGGGCGAAGCGCCGGGCGCGACGGCAGGTGTTGTTGGTCCGGCGGGCAGGAGCAGGTGCGACGGGGCGGGCGACCGCCCTGGGCGGGATCTCTTGCGGTGCGGAAGGTTCTGGGGTGGCGCGTGTCCGCCACACCGGTGCGTCCGAACTCGTCGTCCACGTACGGGAACTGGGCCACTGGCGGCGGTCGGGCCGCCCCGTTGCCGTCGAATGGTCGGCGACCCGGCACACTTGACCTCATGAGTTCCTCCCCCGTCGCCGCCCCCTGTCCTCCCGTCGCTCCGATCGCCGCCGGCGAGGACCGGTTGCCGCTGACCGAGACCCGGCGGGCCGAGCTGCTCGACTCGCTCAACGACGCCGTTCGGCGCCCCGAACTCTTCGGTGGCACGGCGACCGTGGTCGAGCTGCTCGATGCGCTGAACGGTGAGCGCGGCACGGCCTGGATCGCCGACACCAACGCCCGCAACGTCTCCACCCTGCTGCGCGGCGGCTTCGGCGAGGCGGACGCGCCGCTGGTCGCCTCGCAGTACGGCGAGGACGCCCACCGGCGGGGCTGGCTGCGACTGGACCGGGCGCTGGGCGGCGAGGAGCTGCGGGGGCTGCTCGACCGCGTCCTGGACTGGGCCGAGGACCGCCGTCAACTGGCGGATGTGATCAGCGAGTTCGGCGAGCCTTCGGTGGTGTACGGCGACCCCGCGCCGGACGCCCCGAAGACCTTCGGTTACGCGAGCGAGGACCGCGACGCGCCCGTTGCCGCGTTCCACTTCGGGGCGCACGGCGTGCTGTACGCGGTGCGGATCGGCGAGAACCTGCTCGGCGACTGGGCCCTCACCTCGGACGGGGTGAAGCTGTTCGACTGAGCTCGGCCGTGCGCGGAGTGCGTCGCGGCGGCCAGTGGCGGTCAGTCGCGGTCAGCGCCGGTCAGTGGCGGTGGTGGGCCAGGGCCCAGGCGGCGATGCCGACGCGGTTGCGGGTGGCGAGTTTGCGCTGGATGTTGGCCAGGTGGTTCTTGACGGTGCCGGGGGAGAGGAACAGATCGGCCGCGATCTCGGCGTTGGTCGCACCGTCCGAGACGAGTTCGGCGATCTGCCGCTCGCGCGGGCTGAGCGCCTCGCGCGGGGCCTGCTGGGACGGTTCCGGCGGGGCGTAGTGCCGCAGCAGCCGGAGCGTCAACTGCGGGCTGATCAGGGTGTCTCCGGCCATCGCGGCGCGAATCGCCTCCGCCAGCAGGGCGGGGCTGGAGCGCTTGAGCAGGAAGCCGGTGGCCCCGTTGCGGAGCGCCGTGTGGACGTACTCGTCGAGGTCGAAGGTGGTGACGACGACCACCCGGAGCGGGTCGGCGACGTCCGGCCCGGCCAGCTGGTAGGTGAGGTCCAGGCCGTCGAGGTGCGGCATGCGGATGTCGGCGAGGACGACGTCCGGCCGTATTCGGCGGGCGAGTTGGAGCGCGGTGCGGCCGTCGGCGGCGTCGGCGACGACCTGCATGTCGGGCTGGGCGTCGAGGATGATCCGGTATGCGGTGCGGATGTCCTCGTGGTCGTCGGCGAGCAGGATCCGGATGGTCACGGGGTCTCCGGGAGAGGGGTCGGGGCGGTCGGGGCTTGCGGGAAGGTGGCGCTGATCTGCCAGCCGTCCGGGACGGGGCCGGCCCGGAAGGTGCCGCCGAGGGCCTCGACCCGGGCGGCGAGGCCCGCCAGGCCGTGACCGCTGCGCGGTCGCGAACGCCGGGCGGCGGACGGGCCGTCGTTGTGGACGAGCAGCTCCAACCGATCGCCGGTGCGGGCGAGTTCGATCCGGACGGTGCGGGCGGTCGGGGCGTGACGGCGGACGTTGGTGAGCGCCTCGACGGCTATCCGGTGGACGGTGGCGGCGCTCTCCCGCCCCACCGGGCCCGGGGCGATGGCGAGTTGGACGGCCGGGCCGCCGGTGGCGGTGAACCGGGCTGCCAGCTCCGGGAGTTCGTGCAGGCCGCCGTGCGCCCGTCGCCCTGAGCCGTCCTCGTGCTGGTCGGGGGAGCGCAGCAGTTCGACGGTGCGGTCGAGCGAGGAGAGGGCCTGCTGCCCGGCCTGCTCGATCCGGGCGAACAGTGCGGCCGCGAGCTCGGGCGACTGCTGGGCCAGCACCGTCCCGGCCTGTGCCTGCGCGACCATCCCGCTGACGTCGTGGGCGACGAAGTCGTGCAGGTCGTGGGCGAGTTCGAGGCGCTGGGCGTGTCGGGCGGCGGCCACGGCCTGCTCGCGCCGGCGGTCGAGGGAGTGCAGGTAGCGGCCGACCGCGCAGGCGGCGGCGACCGCGAGGGCACCGAACGCGAACAGCGGCGGTTCGAAGCCGACGAAGCGCATCGGCCAGCCGAACGCGGCCAGCGCCGGCCACAGCGCCGACCGGTGCCGCCCGTGCCGGACCGCGAGCGCCACCAGCCCCAGCAGCGCGGCGAGTTCGACCACCCCGGCCAGCCCGACGGCGGGCGCCCCGTCACGGTACGGACCGGCCCACCCGGCCGCGAGGCTGAGCGCGACCGAGAGCCCGGCAGCGGGCGCGGTCCACCGGGGCCGGTACAGCGACCACCCGGCCACGGCGCCGGAGACTGTGAACCCCGCTGCGCCCCAGGCGAGTTCGCCGCTCATGCGGTGGCCTCGGGCAGGTCCTGCCGAGCTTTGAAGGAGCGCTCCCGCGGGTACGCGGCTGCCCCCTGGTCCCCGTTCATGTGATCACCCTAGGGGCCGCGGGGGTGGGGGTGGGTGTGCCGATCGGCACATCCCGGGCTCGGGGACTGGCCGTTCGGCATCTGCCGGGGTGGTGGGGGAGGGCAGCAGAGTCCTGGGGGTGGCCGGCGGTCGGCCGGCAGGAGACGAGAAGAGGACGAACAGTGAGCGAGAACCTGGAACCCGCACCGCGCTGGGCCGTGCGGGCGGCGCAGGCGGCGGCCTGGTCGGTGGTGCCGTCGGGCCTGTGGCGGGTGGCCCTGGGCGTGGGCCTCCCGGTGGGCTTCCACGGCGACCTGGAGCGGATGTTCGGCCGCTGGATGCCCGGCTGGGGCACCGTCTACGTCCTGGCCCTGAGCGCACTGGCGGAGGCGCTGGCCTTCCTGACCCTGGGCCTGGTCCGCCCGTGGGGACGGCGGGTGCCCCGCTGGGTGCCGGGCTTCGGCGGACGGGCCCTCCCCGCCTGGGGGGCCCTGGTTCCGGCCGGGCTGGGGGCGCTGGGGGTCACGGCGGTGACCTGGTCCGCGGCCATGGGCCCGTGGCAGCACAACATGAGCGACCCGGACTCGCCGCACGGCCTCGCGGGCGCGGTGATGACCCTGTGCTACCTGCCCCTGGTGGCCTGGGGTCCCCTCCTGGCGGCAGTGACGATCGACCACGCCCGCCGGGCCCGCCTCGCCGCCCGAGCCTGAGAAAGCGTGGGGCAATTGATCAACTCCGGGGTGAGGCAAGGGTGGTGACCTCCGCGCTGGAGCTTTCCGCGGAGAGTGTGTGGCTGTTCGTGCAAGCCTTGCTGTGGCTCGGAGTTGACGGATGCGCAATGGGTGGTGACCGATCCACTGCTGTCGCAGCGGCGGCGGTGCTGGACTCCCGGTCGGCCCGCAGTCACCAGGGCCCGGGCACGGCAATAATTGCTGTCCGGTGACCGCAGCGCGGTGATAGAAATCCGGCGTGCAAAAGACTCTTGAGCTCCCCGACTTGCTGCGACTGATCGACGAGCGGTCGGCCGCCTTCCGTGCCGCGGTCGCCGCCGCGCCCAGCCTCGACGTGCAGGTGCCGACCTGCCCCGACTGGACGCTGTTCGATCTGGTGAAGCACCTGGGCGGAGGAGACCGGTTCTGGGCCGCCGTCGTCGGCGCCGGGCCCGCCGGCGCTCCCCCGGCCGAGGCCACCGCCGTGCGCGCCGCCCTGGAGGTGCCGACGGAGCGCGAGGCGCTGCTGGACTGGCTGGCCGCATCGACGGAGCTGCTGCTGGGCGCCCTGCGGGAGGCGGGCCCGGAGAGCGGTTGCTGGGCGTGGTGGAGCCCGTTGCAGTCGCCGCACAGCTCCGGTGGGGTGGCCCGGCACCGGGTCCAGGAGACCGCCGTGCACACCTACGACGTCCAGCTCACCCTCGGCGACCCGGATCCGCTGCCGGCCGAGGTCGCGCTCGACGGCGTCGAGGAGTTCCTGTTCAGCTGCTGTGCGACGCCGAGCGCCTGGCCGCACGAGCCCACCACCTTTGACTTCCACGCCACCGAGGGCCGCTCCTGGCGCCTCACTGTGGATGCCGACGGCGCACGCACCACCAGCATCCCCGCGCCCGGCAGCACCGCCGGCCAGGACCTTGACCCGGCCGGCGTCGCCGTCCACGGCACGGCCGCCGAGCTGGTCCTCTTCTGTTACGACCGCATCCCGCTCGACTCCCTGCGCGTCGAAGGGGACGCCGAGCTGTTCGGCCTGCTCCGCGCCTGGGAGCCGGAGGAGTAGGACGCAGCGGAGCCGGCCGCCCCGGTCACTTCGCCGGGGCGGCGGCGACCTGCACGAGGTAGGCGCGTCGGGCTGCCCCCGGCGCCGTCCGGCCGTAGGGGGCGACGACCCGTCCGAAGCCCGGGTCGGGTGACGGGCGGGGCGCCGCTGTTCCCGAGGGGGCGGGAGCGTCCGTCCGCACCGGCCGTTGCTCAGCCGCCGAGGATGGCGTCCTCGACCAAGGTGGCCGCGTTGGTCTGGCCCTTGGCGTTGGGGTGCAGCAGGGCGAACCGCAGCGGGACGATGCTGTCACGTGCCGGGGCATTCCGCGGCCACCGGGCCGGTCGCGCATTAACCGGTCGCGCATTAACAAGGGAGAACTTCGGGGCGAACAGAGGCAGCTCGGGAGGGATTCCGCTTTCGGGCGTTGTCCGTGCACCCATAGCGTTCGCAGCGTGACGATGTGCGTCCGGTTTCGTGTGTGTGTGCGGGGCGGGCGGGGCATGCGGTGCTGTGGCCGAGGGCGGTCTCGGGCCGGTGGAGACCCGGGGGGTGGCGGGCGGTGCGCGGGGAGGGTCTGTTCACGGAGCGGGCGGCGAACGGACGGTTCCAGTGGCAGTTGAAGGCGTTGAACGGGCGGGTGGTGGCGGTGTCCTCGTCCGTCTACGACTCGGCCGGGGACGCGGAGCGGGCGTTCGCCGAACTGGTGGCGCTGGGACCGGCGTTGGTGGCGCGGATCACCCATGTCCGGGGCGGGCCGGGGTGGACTTGGGTGGTGCCGGGGGTGCGGGGCAATCCGCTGGTCAAGTCCAGCCGGGCGTACGAGCGTTACGCGACCTGCCAGAACGCGTTCCGGCGGTTCATGGCGCTGCTGGCCCGGATGTCCGAGGCCGCCGCGCCCGGGGCCGGGCGGTGAGCGGCCCGCGGCTGGTGCCGGTGCGCGGTGCGGACGGGCGGGCCGGGTGGTCGCTGGTCGCCGCCAACGGGCGGCGGCTGGCAGCGGCCGTCCGGGGCTACCGTTCGGAGCGGGAACTGGCGTCCGGCGTCGCCGAGTTGCTCGCCGAGCGGGCGGCGCTGCGGTTCGTGCTCAGCCAGCGCGAGGACCGGCAGTGGACCTGGACCGCGTACCTGCCGGCCCGCAGCACCCGGGCCGGGGCGGGTGGCGGCGAGGCGGTGGCCCGCAGCGCCCGGGGTTATCTGCGGCGCGACCAGTGCCGGCAGAGCGTGGCCGGGTTCCTGCAGGGCGTCGAGCACGTCCAGCGGATGTGGCGAACGTCCGGGAACCCCTGGTGAGTCGAGGGACGCAGTAGCGGGCTTCCGACTGTCCGAGGGGTTCGTGCACGTCCGGGCGGTGTCGGTGGTGCGGGGGTGAAGCGGAGATGGCCGAGGTGCCCCCGTGAGCACACCTGGAGAAGAACGTGTCCATGGCGGGGAGGAATCGTGGTGGTGGCTCAAGTGGCTTTGTGAGCAGGGAAGTTGTGGCACGGCGGTGCGGGCGGACGGCAGGGCGGGGGAGTGGGGAGAGGCTTCCCGACGGCCGTCGGCGGCGGCGAGGATCGCTCCGCCGGGAAGCCGCGGAGCTCCCCGGTGCCGGACCCCGCCAGGTCCGGTCCAGCGAGGCACGATCCCCCTCGGAGGAAGAGGACCATGCGTCACACCGCTGCCAAGGCGCTCGCGGCCGTTGCGTTCACCGCCGCCCTGACGACTGTTGCCACCGTTCCCGCCATGGCGGACCCCGCCGCTCTCCCCGCCGCGAAGGACATCGTCGGCGCGGGCTCGGACACCACGCAGGCGCTGTTCAGCCAGTTCTCCACCGACTACAACGCGACCCTGCCGGCCACCGACACCACCACGCCGCGCCTGTACAGCTGGGACGCCACCGGCTCTCCCACCATCGTCCCGAAGGCCGGCGGCAACTCGATTCCCCGCCCGAACGGTTCGAGCGCCGGCATCAATACGCTGAACACCACGAACAACCTCACCCTGGACTTCGCCCGTTCCTCCCGCGCCGCCCAGCCCACCGACCCGGCGAACTTCGACTTCGTCGCCTTCGCCAAGGACGCGGTCACCTGGTCCGCCCCGACCGGCGGTCTCGCCCCGGCGAACCTGACCACCCTGAACCTGGTCGACATCTACACCTGCGTCAAGACCGACTGGTCGCAGCTCGGCGGCGGCTCCGGCGCCATCAAGCCGTACCTGCCGCAGAGCGGCTCCGGCACCCGCTCGTTCTTCCTGCAGGCCATCGGCAACATCACCCCCGGCACCTGCGTCACCAGCGGCCCGGAGGAGAACGAGGGCACCGACTCGCGGCTGACCGACCCCGGTGCCATCTTCCCGTACTCCGTCGGCCACTACGTGGGCCAGCTGAACGGCCACACCTCCAGCACCGACAACCGCGGCAACCTGACCCTGCGCAGCGTCAACGGCGTCGCGCCGCTGACCTCGACCAACACCCTGAGCCCCGTTTTCGCCGGCGGCAGCTACGGCCGCGTCCTGTTCAACGTGCTGCGGGACGGCGACTACACCGCCACCACCACCCAGGGCACCGCGCTGCGCGCCATCTTCAGCCCCACCGGCTGGATCTGTGGCGCGACCGGCCGCGCCGACATCATCAGCTACGGCTTCCTGCCCCTGCCGGGCGCCGGCTGCGGCGCGATCATCCACTGACGTTCCCCTGTGCTCCACCGTCGCCGCCCGTCCCGCACTCACCGGGACGGGCGGCGGCCCGTAGCGGCGCACCCGCTGTGTACAACCGACCCGCACCGAGCACCCCGCACCGAGCACCCCGTACCGAGCACTCCGTACCGAGCACCCCGCACCCCGCACTCAGCTTGAAGGAGCCACGATGTCCCGCACGTTCGCCCGGATCGCCGCCGCTGCCGCCGGCCTCGCGCTCGCCGCCACCGCCGCCTCCGCGACCACCGCCTCGGCCGCGCCGGCCGCCGGCAACGCGGTGATCCGCGAGAGCAACGCGTTCTTCCAGCAGGCCGCGCAGGCGGGCATCGTGGCCGTGCCGCTGCCCACCGCGACCGCCGGGTACGACGCGAGCACCGGCCTGTCGGCGAGCTTCCCCGTCACCGACGGCTCCGGCAACCTCGCCCAGTTCTACGGGAACATCCAGTTCGGCGGCGGCCTGCTGTTCGTCGACGCGCGGACCGGTAGCGCGGTCGCCTTCCGCCAGCTGGCGTTCTCCGTCGACAACTGGCAGGTCACGGGCGTCCCGGACGGCTCCACCACCCCGGTCGCGCTGTTCGACCCGGCCGGCGAGACCGTGGTCACCAAGAGCGGCACCACGCAGAACCTGTCCGCCTCCTCGCTGACCCTCGACCCGGCCGGCGCGCAGTACCTGGACGGCAAGCTGCGTACCTCCTTCTTCACCGCGGGCCAGAGCGTCGGATCCTTCACGGTGGCCTACACGCCCGCCTCCTGACGTATTCGTCAGAGCCACGCACCGCACGTACCGCTCACCCCACCAGGGTCGGGCGGTACGTGGCTTGGGAGCTGATGGCACGTCAGTTCTCTTGATTCGAGCACCAATTGGGGTCTCGTACACCTGGTGGACAGCATCCGGTCAGACGTGAATGGCCGAATATCGTCGGAGCCGCCGAACGTCGCCGCTCCGCTCCCTGTCATCCGTGCGTGCCTGCTCCGGTGCGCCCGTCGCCGGAGGTGCTGTGCCGATGAGAGTCCGCCCGTCAGGGCCCAGAACCGGATCGCGCCCGTTGCAGGCCTGGTTGGCGGCCGTCCTGACCTGGACGCTGGGCGCCGCCGCCGTGCTGCTGCCGCTCGGCGGGACGGGCGTCCAGCAGGCGCAGGCCGCCGCCGGAACGACCGTGCCCGGGCCGCCGCGCTGGGACCCGTTCACCTGGACGAGCGGGCCGCGCGGCTCCGTCACCGTCACGCCGACCAGCGGCCTCGGGAACCAGGTGCTGCACGTCAGTTGGAGCGGATTCACGCCGACCGTGGACGCCGACTTCCAGCCCGTCCCGGTGGTGCTGAACCCGCACGGGAACTCCGGCTTCGACAAGGTCGCCCGCTACCCGGTGCGGATCTACCAGTGCCGGGGCGAGGAGCCGAAGATCACCGACTGCTACGGCTCCAGCCTGTACAACGCCGACCCGGCCAAGGGCTTCCAGCAGGAGCGGCCCGCGCCCGGCACCAACACGCCCGAGTTCCCGTCCAACATGGCGATCGCGGCCACCCGCCCGGACGGCAGCGGCGAGGCGGACATCGAGGTGTGGACCGCGCAGCAGAGCCAGACCCTGGGCTGCGACCCCAAGCACAAGTGCTCGCTGGTGATCGAGGCGAACTACGGCGGCGACTCGATCGGCGCCTACCAGTTCCCGACCGGCGAGATCAACTGCGAGGACCACTCGGCCGACTCCGACGGCCTGTTCAACACCGCCAGCGACAACGTGGTGGCCGTGGAGAACACCGGCGGCAAGCGCTGGGCCAGCGGCGAGGCCTGCGCCTGGGCGAACCACGTCGTGGTGCCGCTGGACTTCGGCCCCACCCCGGCGGCCTGCGCGGCCAGGAACGCCGACTTCTCCGCGATCGGCCTGGAGATGGCCGACCGTGCCGTCCAGCAGTGGCGGACCGGCCTGTGCCAGGGCAACAACCCGCTGACCGTGCAGTACACCTCGGGCGGCGGCGAGCCGCAGGCCCGGTCGGCCTTCCTCGGCGGCTCCGGCGCCGACATCGCACTCACCTCGATCCCCGACCGCAACCCGGCGAGCCGCCCGTACACGTACGCGCCGCTTGCCAACAGCGCGATCTCGGTGGTCTTCCTGGTTGACGACGGCGACAGCCACCGGCAGATCCGCAGCATGAAACTCAACCAGCGGCTGCTGGCCAAGATGCTGACCCAGAGCTACCGGCTCGGCACCGACGACGAAACCGACAGCGTCAAGGGCAACCCGATGTGCGTGTTCGCCGACCCCGAGTTCCTGAAGCTCAACCCCAGCGGCGGCAACGGCCCGACCTGGCCCGGCTGCCTGGCCGGTGGCACCTTCGCCGCCACCGCCCCGATCGTGGTCGGCGGCACCACCGACCTGGTCACCCGACTGACCACCTGGATCGCCGCCGACCCGGACGCCGCCGAGTTCCTCCAGGGCGCCGCCGACCCGTGGGGCGCGCACCTCAACACCAAGTACCTGCGCTCCAGTTACCCCGGATTCCCGGTCGAATCCTTCCAGCCCCAGGACTTCTCCGGGAAGAACAACTGGAAGCAGTACGAGTGGAACCCGGTGCTCGGCGGACTCGGCCAGGTGCTGCGGATGACCCTTGAGGTCCGGCCGTCCTGCCTGAACCCCGACGAAGTCCAGGGCCAGCACGCCAAGTGCATCAACCAGGACAACGGCAAGCGCGCCCTGTTCGCCGTCATGGACGCCGGCCAGGCCCAGGCGATGAGCCTGCCCGAGGCCCAACTCCCCAACCCCGCAGGTGGCTTCACCGCCCCGACGATCGGCGCCATGCAGGCCGCCGTCGCCGACATGCCGCTCGACGCCGCCACCGGCACCCAGCAACTGCCGTACGGCGAAGCCGACTCGGCGTACGCCAAGGACAGCAAGGCCTACCCGCTGACCATGGTCCAGTACGCCATGGTGCCCACCCACGGACTGTCCGAGGACAAGGCCGGCGCGGTCGCCCGCTTCCTGCGCACCGTCACCGACCCGGGCCAGGGCCAGATCTACGGCCGCCAGCCCGGCCAACTCGCCGCCGGATTCGCCGATCTGACGGACAGTCAGGTCAAGGCGGCGAAGGCCGCGGCCGGACACGTCGCCGCCCAGGACAGTGCCCTGCCCGGCAACCAGACCGCGCCCGGCGGCAAGGGCGACGGCGGAAACTCCACCGGTGGCGGCGATGGTTCGGGAGGCGGAGGCGGTAACTCCGGTGGCGGTGGCGGCGGTTCGTACCTCGCCGACGGCGCCCCAGGAGGCGGCGCCCCGAGCGAGACGGCCGGCCCCGGCAGCAGCGCCAAGCCCGGCGGCAGCACCGCACCCACGCTCGGCGCCAAGTCCGTCGGCCAGTCCGCCGCCGACCGGGCCGGCCTCGCCCGGCTGCTGCTGCCCGTGATCCTCGCCACCGGCGCCGTCCTGCTGGTCGGCGGACCCGCCGCGCTGCTGCTGGGCGGCACCCCCGCCGGCGCCGAACTGCGCCGCAGGGCCGGCCGGATCCGCGCCCGCCTGTTCGGCCGCTGACCCGTCCCCGGTCCGCTGCCGGTCCGGTGCCGAGATCCGGCCCGGGTCCGCTGCCAATGCGCTGCCGGTCCGCTGCCGAGATCCGTCCCCGGTCCGCTGCCGATCCGCTCCGTCGGGCGGGCGCCCCGCGCGCCCGCCCGGCCCGCGACGGCCCGCACCGACGTCCCGCCCCACGAACCCTCACCGCGCGGAGAGTTGACACCATGACCGCCGCCGTCCAGCCGACGGAAACCCGTGTCCCACCACCCGAGGCCGACCGGCCCCGACCGATCAGCGCCCCCGCCTCGCCCGCCGACCGGGCCTTCCGCGGCCTGCTGCGCGCCGCCGGCCTGTCCGTCTTCGCGCTGATGGGCCTGATCGCGTTCTTCCTGCTGCTGCGCGGCACCGAGGCACTGAACGCCGTCGGCTGGTCCTTCCTCACCGAGCAGCGCTGGCGCACCGCTGCGCACTCCTTCGGCATCGCCGCGGTGCTGCCCGACGGCCTCCTGATCGCCGTGATCGCCCTGTGCATCGCGGTGCCGGTCGCGCTCACCGCCGCGCTGTTCATCTCCGAGTACGCGCCCGTCCGCCTGCGTCCCATGCTGATCTCGCTGGTCGACCTGATGGCCGCCATCCCCAGCATCGTCTACGGCCTGTGGGGGCTGTTCTTCCTGCAGCCGCGGATCGTCGGCCTGTGCCGCTGGCTGGCCGTCCACCTCGGCGGGGCGCTGCCGTTCCTGGAGGTGCGTACCGGCGAGATCGCCACCTCCTACACCTCGTCCACGTTCATCGCCGGCACCGTGGTCTCCCTGATGATCATTCCGATCATCACCTCACTCAGCCGCGAGGTGTTCTCGCAGGCCCCCGCCGGCGAACGCGAGGGCGCGTACGCGCTCGGCTCCACCCGCTGGGGCATGGTCCGCACCGTGGTGCTGCCGTTCGGGCGGGGCGGCGTGATCGGCGCCGTGATGCTCGGTTTCGGTCGCGCGATGGGCGAGACCATCGCCGTCGCGCTGATCATCTCGCCGGTGTTCCGGCTCTCCTGGCACGTCCTGGAGAACGGCGGCAACTCGATCTCCTCGCTGATCGCGCTGCGCTTCAGCGAGTCCGACAACCTCTCGCTGTCCGCGCTGATGGCCGCCGGACTGGTGCTCTTCGCCCTCACCCTGCTGGTCAACGTGGCCGCCGGGTTCATCATCAGCCGGTCCCGGTCCGGCGCCTCGACCTCGGACTGACCGGAGGGCCGCGCAGATGACAACACCCGTGATGGAAAAGACAATTGACGGCACAGGAAGTTCAGATGCTCCCGAGCAGCAGCGGATCCGCCTCGGCGGCGTGACCCGCGAGGAAGTCCTCACCATGGCCGCCGCCGGCGCCGGCTCGCTCGCGCTGGACTGGCTGCTGTACGAACGCGTCCTGCCGTTCAGCGGCGCGTTCGGCTTCCTGCTCTGCTGGTACCTGCTGTTCCTCGCCCTCTACGCGATCGCCGGACGCCTCCAGTGGGACGCCCTGACGGTCCGCGAACGCCTCGCCACCGCGCTCGCCTGGAGCTCCGGCCTGCTGGTGGTCGCCGTCATCGCCGACCAGATCGGCTACGTGCTGTACCGCGGCCTGGACGCCGCCCGGCACCTGAACTTCTTCACCGAGACCATGCGCAGCACCGCCGCGCTCGACCCGATCACCTCCGGCGGCTGCCTGCACGCCGTGGTCGGCTCGCTCGAACAACTCGGCATGGCCACCCTGTTCTCGGTGCCGCTCGGCGTCCTCACCGCGGTCTTCCTGGTCGAGGCCGGAAACACCCGGCGCGGCGCCCGCCTGGTCAAGCCCGTGCGGGTACTGGTCGAGGCGATGACCGCGCTGCCGTCGATCGTCGCCGGACTGTTCGTCCTCGGCGTGGTCGTCCTCACCCTCGGCGTCGAGAAGAGCGGCTTCGCGGCGTCCCTCGCGCTCACCGTGATGATGATGCCGATCGTCACCCGCGCCGCCGAGGTCGTCGTCCGGCTCGTCCCCGGCACCCTCAAGGAGGCGTCCTACGCGCTCGGCGCCAGCCAGTGGCGCACCGTGTGGCACGTGGTGCTGCCCACCGCCCGGCCCGGACTGACCACCGCCGTCGTGCTCGGCATGGCCCGCGGCGTCGGCGAGACCAGCCCGGTGCTGCTCACCGCCGGCTTCACCACCCGGCTCAACCTGGACGCCTTCCACGGCAACCAGACCAGCCTGCCGTTGTTCGTCTGGAACTACGTCAAGCAGCCCTACCCCGACATGGTGGCCCGGGCGTTCGCCGGCGGGCTCACCCTGATGGCCGTGGTGCTGATCCTGTTCGTCACCGCCCGCGTCCTGGGCCGCCACCGCACCCCCACCGACCGGCGCACCCGCCGCCCGCTGCGCCGGAACCGCACCGCCGCACCGACTGCCGGAGACAACGCGCTTGCCCAGGCGGTGAACTGATGGCCCGTCACATCACCATTGGCATGAGAAGGAAGACCCATCCCGTGCGACTCCGTCATCTGACGTCGGCGCTGCTCGCCGCCGCACTCGCTCTGCCCGCCGTGCTGCTCGGCGCGACGCCCGCGCACGCCTCCACCTCACTCAAGGCGGACGGCTCCAGCTGGGCCGGGCCGGCCATCGACCAGTGGCGGCGCGACGTCCAACCGATGGGCATCGAGATCGACTTCACCGGGAACGGCTCGGCCGCCGGCCGCGTCCAGTGGTCGATCGGCCAGGACGACTTCACCGCCTCCGACGTGCCGTTCCGCTCCAAGCCCGACACGGGCGTCAACAGCGGCGGGGCCACCAACGGCCAGGGGCAGGCGGAGAATCCGGTGTACGCCTACTCGTACGTGCCGGTCACCGCCGGCGGCACCGCGCTGATGTACCACCTGGAGGTCGGCGGCAAGAAGGTCACCGACCTGCGGCTGTCCCCCGACACCATCGTCGGGATCTTCACCAACAAGATCACCTCCTGGGACGACCCGAAAATCACCGCCGACTACGGCCGGGCGCTGCCGAAGATCCCGATCACCCCGGTCGTGCGCTCCGACGGCTCGGGCGCCAGCGCCCAGTTCACCCGCTGGATGGAGCACACCCACAAGAGCGAGTGGGACGCCTACTGCACCCAGGTCAACGGCGTCAGCTGCGGCGACTACACCGAGTTCTTCCCGGCGGCGGGCCGGATGACCGCGCAGAACGGCTCCGACGTGGTGGCGAACTACGTCCAGTCGCCGACCGGCATCGGCGCGATCGGCTACGACGAGTACGCGTTCGCCAAGCGCAGCGGCTGGCCCGTCGTCAAGGTGCTCAACCCGGCCGGGTACTACACCCTGCCGACCGCCTCGAACGTCGCGGTCGCGCTGACCGCCGCGAAGATCCGCGGCGTGGACGACAGCACCTCCTCCAGCGACCCCGACTACCTGCAGCAGAACCTCGACGGCGTCTACACCAACGACGACCCGCGTTCGTACCCGATCTCCTCCTACAGCTACCTGATCGTGCCGCGGGCCGGCTCCTCGCTGCCGGTGACGCCGAAGTTCAACGACGCGAAGGGCAGCGCGCTCAGCCGCTACCTGGCATACGTGCTGTGCGGCGGCCAGCGCGAGGCCGACGAGCTCGGGTACTCGCCGATCCCGCGCAACCTGGTGCGCGGCGGGCTGCTCCAGACCCAGCACATTCCCGGGAACGCCAGCCCCGTCGACCCGAACACCCTCTCCAACTGCCCCAACCCGACCTTCGATTCGTCGGGCCAGCTGATCGTGCTGAAGAACGCCCCGCAGCCCACCCCCTGCGACAAGAAGGGCAGCCCGCTGGACTGCACCGTGCAGAACGGCCAGGCCGTGAACGCGGCCGGTGGCAAGAACTCCGGTGGCGGCAACGGCGGTTCGGGCAACGGAGGCGGTGGCAACGGCGGGGGCTCCGGTGCGGCCGGGACCGGTGGTGGTGGGGCCGGGCCGCAGGCGGTCGATCCGCAGACCGGCGAGATCATTGACAACTCCGGCTCCGGCGGCGGCAGTTCGGGTGGAAACGCGCCCGGGGCGGTGGTCGCGCTCGGGGGCCGCCCGCAGGACTGGCTGTTGTCCACCCTCACCGCGCTCGAACTGCTCGGAGTGGTCACCGTCCCGCCGCTGCTGGCTGCCTGGTGGCGGCGGCGCAACACCGCGGCGGGGCCCCGGTGAGCTCGTTGAACGCCTCAACCGGCCTGGCCCCCCGTCCCGTTGGCAGCGCACCCGAGGAGACCGGGATGACCGCGACCGCCCTGGAGCGGCCCTGCACAGCACAGAACTCGCCCTCCGGAGCCGGTAGTTCCGCCGAACCCGGCCGAGGGCGGCGCCGGCTGCTGGCCGTCGCCTGGTCGGTGACGCTCGCCGCCATGCTGCTGCTCGGCTTCGTGGGCTACCTGTTCGCGCTCTCCGGGCTGCAGGAGGCGCGCCACCAGTCCACCGCGTACGCCACCTTGCGCGACCAGCTCGGCAAGGCCACCGCGCCCACCGGGCCGACTGCCGACGGTGCGCCGCTGGCCGTGCTGGACATTCCCGCGCTGGGGCTGCACCAGGCCGTGGTGGTGGAGGGCACCAGTGGCCGCGACCTGATGCGCGGGCCCGGCCACCGCCGCGACACCGTGCTGCCCGGACAGCCCGGCGTGGCCGTGCTGTTCGGACGTTCCACCGCGTTCGGCGCCCCGTTCGCCGGACTCGGTGGGCTGCAGACCGGCGACGGCATCGATGTGACCACCGGCCAGGGCAGCTTCCACTACACCGTCAACGCGTCCGGCGACGGCGAGCACCCGATCCGGGACACCGCGCCCAACCGGCTGGTGCTGGTCACCGGGGACTCCGACTGGATCCCCGGCAGCACCGTGCTGATCGGCGCCCGCCTCGACGGCGAACCGCAGCCACTCGGCGCGCGCCGCCCCGCCGCCGCACCCACGGACAAGGCGCTGGCCGCCGACAAGGGCGCCCTGTCCGCGCTCCAACTCTGGTCGCTGGCGCTGCTGTTGGCCGTCGTCGGCGCCGGCGTGACGGCCCGGCACTGGCGGCGCAGCGCGACCTACCTGTGCTTCACGCCGGTCGCCGCCGCGCTGCTGTGGGCGGTCTACGAGAACGCCGCCGCCCTACTGCCCAACGTCTACTGACCCCTCGTGCTTCTGTACTGCCCGCTCGCCGGAGAGGACCTGCCCGCCCATGACCGAGACCGAACAACCCCCGCACGCCGCAGCCGAGTTCGAGACGGCGCCGACCGACCCGCCGACGGTTCCGCTGCCTGCTGTGACCGGCGCTCCCGCTGTGCCCGGCGCGTCCGCCGTGCCCGCCGTGCCCGCCGTGCCTGGCGCCGGCCCGTCCGGTGCGCTCTCCGGGCTGGAGACCCGGGACCTGACCGCGTGGTTCGGGCAGCGCAAGGTGCTGGAGCGGGTCTCGTTGCAGATGCGGGCCGGTGAGATCACCGCGCTGATCGGGCCGTCCGGCTGCGGCAAGTCCACCTACCTGCGGATCCTCAACCGGATGCACGAGATGGTGCGCGGCGCGGCGCTGGCCGGCGAGGTGCTGCTCGACGGCGAGGACGTGTACGCCACCGGCCGCCGTCCCGCCGAGGTCCGGCGCCGGATCGGCATGGTGTTCCAGCGGCCCAACCCGTTCCCCGCCATGTCGTTGTACGACAACGTGATCAGCGGGCTGAAGCTGGCCGGCATCAAGGCGAGCCGGGACGAACGCGACCACCTGGTGGAGTCAAGCCTGCGCCAGGCCGGACTGTGGGCCGAGGTCAGCAGCCGGCTCGGCACCCCCGGCGGCGCACTCTCCGGCGGCCAGCAGCAACGCCTGTGCATCGCCCGCTCGCTCGCGGTCTCCCCGGAGATCCTGCTGATGGACGAACCCTGTTCGGCCCTCGACCCGACCTCCACCCGCCGCATCGAGGAGACCATCGCCGAACTGCGCCACCGCCTGACCATCGTCATCGTCACCCACAACATGCAGCAGGCGCAGCGGGTTTCGCAGTCCTGCGCGTTCTTCCTCGCCTCCCACGACACCCCCGGCCGAATCGTCGAAGCGGGCCCCACCGAGCGCCTGTTCACCGACCCGGCCGACCCGCGCACCGCGGACTACGTCAACGGCCGCTTCGGCTGAGCCCGGGAGGCGCGGCCGCTCCGGCCCTGGGTGACGGTGTGTCACATCCGGGTCGGGCGGCGGAAACCCCTAGCGTGGACGGGCGCGGCCGGGGCGAGCAGCCTCCGCGGCGCCCCGCCGTACGTCACGAGGAGAGAGCGCAGACCATGACCGTCAGCCTGCCCGAGCTCACCGGGGACTACGTCCTCGACCCCGCCCACACCCGGATCGGCTTCGTCGCCCGCCACGCCATGGTCACCAAAGTGCGCGGCGCCTTCCACCAGTTCGAGGGCACCGCGCACCTGGACGGCGCCGACCCGGCGCGCTCCACCGGCCAGTTGGTCATCAAGACCGAGAGCATCGACACCGGGGTCGAGCAGCGCGACCAGCACCTGCGCACCAACGACTTCCTGGACGCCCCGAAGTTCCCCGAGATCACCTTCCGCACCACATCCGTCGAGCCGAAGTCCGACACCGAGTACCGGGTCACCGGCGACCTCACCATCAAGGAGACCACCCGGCCGGTCAGCATCGACTTCGAGTACACCGGCAACGCGGTCGACCCGTACGGCAACCTGCGGGTCGGCCTGGAGGGCTCGGTGACGATCAGCCGCAAGGACTTCGGCGTCACCTGGAACGCCGCCCTGGAGGGCGGCGGCGTGCTGGTCGGCGACAAGGTGGTGCTGGAGTTCGACATCTCGGCCATCAAGCAGGCTTGACGTTCCGTCAACCTCCGTTGCCCCTCGCCGCAGCGGGAAACCGCTTTCCCGCTGCGGTCGGCAGCTCGTTCGCTCCGGCGCCACGCAGCCCCACCACCCTCGGGGCGGCCCACCCGCGCCGTACCATGTCTGCCCCGCCCGTCCGTCCTTCGGACGCATACAACACCCCAGCCGGGGAAGGCGGTTGCGGACATCGGAACGAGGAGACCCGCCTGATGCGCACGTGCGTCGAACGCCACCTGCCCGTCCACGTGTTCGGCCCGACCGGGGGGCGGCGCCTCATGATCTGCGGCTACCACACCCTCGACCCCTACGCCGTCCGCCTCACCTTCCCCGACGGATCCCCCGACGGCGGCGTCACCTGGCTGATCGCCCGCGACCTCCTCGCCACCGGCCTCACCGGCCCCGCCGGCAACGGCGCCGTCCGCATCCGCCCCTGGCCCAACGGCCGCCTCCGCCTCGCCTTCCGCGGCGCCGACGGCACCCGCGCCACCGTCCTCGCCCCCACCGCCCCCCTCACCGAATTCCTCACCGCCACCCACACCCTCGTCCCCCCAGGCGCCGAACCCACCCACCAACCCGCCCCCACAGACCCGTCCCCCCTCTTCCCGGGCCCGCACCCGCCACTGACAACGGACCACCCGTGACGCCGCCCGCCGCCCTGCGGCCCGGAGGCGACGGGTAACTGTCGGAAACGCATCGTGTCCAAGCCATGACGGGGTGTGGATCAAGCCACTCTGTCGTCAACTGCCCCCGGCGAGAACGTTCATGGCCATCCTGGAACGTTCGTCACCGACCGAGGGGAGAATGGTGGACGTTCAACGGCTGCATGCGCGGAATCCGGAGGTCATCGGACAGACCGCCGCGCTGCTCGGATTCCTGCGCGACGTGGTGCAGAGCGGGACGCAGCGGGCCCGGGACACGCGTTCCTGGGAGCAGTTGTGGCTGAGTGACCTACCCGCCGCGATCGCGCGGCCGACCGACCAGCCGGACCGGGCGCTGCTGGTGCTCGACCACGTGCCGCAGAGCGCTCCGCCCGATGTGCCCGCCGAACTGCGCGGCTGGCTCGACGAGCAGGACTGCGAGGATCCCGACGGCGGCGACCCGCCGCTCGCCGAGAGCGGCCCCGAACGCGCCGGCGCCGTTGTCGAGCTGTGGCAGGACACCGGCGCGACGGTGGAGCGCGCGGAGGCCGACGAGGTGCTGCGCGCGTACGGCAACTGGCTGAGCCGCTGGCGCCGGTGGGCCGAACGCGAGCGGGCCGATCGGCCGCTGCGCGCGCTGTACGAGACCGTCTACCGCTGGCACCAGCGCCTGGTGCAGCAGGACGATCAGATGGAACTGGTCCTCGGCACCGGCCTGTTGACCTGGAGTGAACCGCGTGGCACCGCCCTGCACCGGCACGTGTTCACCCGCCGCGCCGTCACCCACATCGACAAGCGCACCGCCCGCATCACCGTCCACCTCACCACGGACGGCGAAATGCGCCTGGAGGACCAGGACTTCCTGGACAGCGAGGACGGCCTGGTGCAGGAGCGCTCCACCGCGCTCGCCGAGGAACTCTCCGCCAACCCCGTTCACCCGCTCGGCGAGGCCGCCCTGGAGTGCCTCACCCGCTGGCAGGAACTCGTCCTGCCACGACCGGTGTCCTTCAACGCGGGCTGGCGGTCCCCGGCCGCGCCCGACGCGAGTGTGCGGCTGACCTTCGCGCCCGCGCTGATGCTGCGCCCGCTCGACCGCAACGCGGTACTGCGCTGCTACGAGCGGATCGCCCAGTCCGTGGTGTCGGAGCGTCAAGCTCCGCTCGGGCTCGCCCAGTTGGTGATTACCCTCAACCCCCAGGAACGGGCCGCGTGGGCCGACACCCCCACCCGGGGCCTGTTCGAGGAAGAGCCGCTGTTCCCGCTCAAGACCAACGCCCAGCAGCGCGCCGTCCTGGACCGCCTGCAGCGCGACACCGGCGTGGTGGTCCAGGGCCCGCCCGGCACCGGCAAGACCCACACCATCGCCAACCTGCTCAGTGCCCTGCTCGCCCAGGGCCAGCGGGTCCTGGTCACCAGCGCCCGCGACCACGCCCTGACCGTGCTGCGCGACAAACTGCCGCCCGCCGTACGCGACCTGTGCGTCCTGCTGCTGTCCGGCGCCCGGCAGGACAGCGCCAGTGAACTCGAACGGACCGTCAACGCGCTCAGCGACCAGGCCGCCTCCGGCGACCCGGCCCAACTGCGCGACGAGATCCGCCGGTTGACCCGGAGCAGGCAGGAGCTGCAGAGCAGGCAGAAACTCCTCACCGAGAAGATCATCGCGCTGCGGGAGGCCGAGCTCTACCAGCACCCGGAGGTGGCACCCGGCTACTTCGGCACCCTCGCCGCGATCGTGCAGCGCGTCCAGGACGCCGCACCCGGGCTGTCCTGGATCGGCAGCCTCTCCGACCATGCGCCCGCCAGGCCGCCGCTCACCCCCGTCGAAGCCGAAGAACTGCTGGTGCTGCTCCGGGAAGGCGCCGCAGACTGGTCCGCCGGCCCGCTGCCGACCGCACCGGGCCTGCTGCCCACCCCCGGCCAGATCGCCACCGCGATCGCCGACGCCCAGCCGGCCGTCGCCGGCCTCTCCGCCGAGGCCGCCGCCCTGCGCACCAGGCTCGCCGCCCTCGACACCCCCACCACCGACCACCTGGTCGCCCTGCTCGGTGCCGGACGCGGTCTGCTGCACCGCCTCGCAGTGCCCTGGGACGCCCGCCAGTGGGGCGAGGCCGACTGGACCGCGCGCGCCCTGACCGACCGGCTGGCCCGCCGCCGCCACGTCCTGTGGGAGCGGGTCGCCGAAGCCGAACCCGTCCTCGTCGAAACCGCCGCCGCACTGGCCGCCGTCGGCGTCCGCACCGTCACCCTGCCGTCCGGCCTCAGCGCCGAACAGGCCAACCGGATCGCCGACGCCGTCCCCGAACTGCGCAGACACCTCGCCGGATCACGGACCCTGCGCGGACTGTTCGCCCCCAGGGCGCTGCGCGAGGCCGAAGGCCTGCTGGCCGACTGCCGGATCGACGGCCGGGCGCCCGCCGACGCCGCCGACCTCGACGCCGTCCTCGCCCACCTGCGCGCCCACCTGACCCTGGCCACCGTCGCCGTCCGCTGGACCCAGGCCGGCGCGCCGCTCGACGACGGTCCACTCGAGGTGCGCCTCGCCGACCTCCAGGAACGCTACCGCCACCTTGCCGCGATCACCGGCTTCGGCGGGCTGCGCGAACGGATCGACGAACTGCTCGTCGGCCGCTCGGTGTTCCTCGACCTGACAAACCCCCAGTCCTGGCAGGACTTCACCTCCGCGGTCACCGCGATGTCCGGTCGGCAACGCGCCGAGGAGGCCACCGAACGGCTGGCCGGGTGGGAACGGTCGCTGCGCGCGCCCACCGACGGCTCACCCCCCACCCCCGAATCACTGGCCATGGCGCAGGCCGTCGCCGACCACGACCTCGACCGCTACACCAAAGAACTCGACGCCTACGCCGCCGCCCACACCCGGCAGCAACGCGGCCAGCGCTGCACCCAACTGCTCGACGCGCTCGCCGCCGCGTCCCCCGCCCTGGCGGGCCGGCTCGCCGACGAGTGCCTCGACGCCGAATGGCCGCAGCGACTCGCCCGCCTCGACGAGGCCTGGGCCTGGGCCGGTGCCCGCCGGTTCGTCGAGGACGAGCGCGCCCCCGGCCGGGAACAGCGCCTGGACGCCGAACTCACGGAACACGAAGCGAAATTGGAGCAGCTGACCGGTGACCTGGCCGCCGCCAAGGGCCGCCTGCACTGCCTGGAGCGGATGACCAACGAACAGCGATCCGCCCTCCAGGCGTACCGCTCCCACATGGCTTCCTACGGAAGGGGCACCGGCAAGAGCGCCGCCCACTTCGGAGCTGCCGCACGCAGCGCCATGCAGGTCGCACAGGGCGCCGTTCCCGCCTGGGTGATGCCGATTTCCCGGGTCGCCGAAATGATCGAGCCCCACCAGGACGCGTTCGACGTGGTGATCGTCGACGAGGCCAGCCAGGCCGGCATGGACGCCCTGTTCCTGCTCTGGCTGGCGCCCCGGATCATCGTGGTCGGCGACGACAAGCAGTGCACCCCGCCGGTCACCGGCTACGGCCGCACCCAGCAGATCCAGGACCGCCTGAGCGCCCACCTCCCGGACGTGCCGCGGCACTTGAGGCAGCTGTACATGCCGCACTCGAACCTCTACCAACTGCTGTCCACGTTCTTCCCGTCCACCATCCGGCTCCAGGAACACTTCCGCTGCATGCCGGAGATCATCGGCTGGTCCTCCGCCACCTTCTACACCCCGCCCGGGCTGATCCCGCTGCGCCAGTACGGCGGCGACCGGCTCGACCCGCTACTGACGCACTACGTCGCCGACGGCGTCGCCGAGGGGCGCGACCACCGGATCCGCAACCGCAAGGAGGCCGAGGCGATCGTCGACTGCCTGGCCGAACTCACCGCCGACCCCGCCTACGAGGGCCGGACCATGGGTGTCATCGTGCTGCAGGGCGGCTTCGGCGGCCAGGTGAAACTGCTGGAACAGCTGATTCAGCAACGGATCCCCGCACCCGTGCGGGAGAAGCACGACATCCGGGTCGGCACCGCCGCGATGTTCCAGGGCGACGAACGCCACGTCATCCTGCTGTCCATGGTGGTCGACAAGGTCCGCAAGATCGCCGGTGGGCTGCGCAGTGAACAGCAGGCCTACAACGTGGCCGCCAGCCGGGCCCAGGACCAGATGCGGCTGTTCTACTCCGTCCCGCCGGACCAGTTGAAGCCCGGCGACCTGCGGCTCAACCTGCTCTCCTACATGCAGAACCCGCCCGCCGCGCTCGCCGAACTGGACGAGATCGGCGTCGTGCTGCCCGACGTGCCGTGCAAGCACTTCGACTCGCTGTTCGAACAGCAGGTCTACCTGCGGATCAAGGAACGCGGCTACCACGTCGTCCCGCAGTACCCCGCCGGCAACAAGCGAATCGACCTGGTAGTGGTCGGCGCCCGAGGCCGGCTCGGCGTCGAGTGCGACGGCGACCGCTACCACTCCACGCTCGAACAGCTGCGCCACGACCAGCAGCGCGACCGCGAACTCCAGCGCGTCGGCTGGAGGTTCTGGCGCATCCCCGAGAGCGAGTTCCGCTTCGACCCCGAGCAGGCGCTGGCCGGCCTGTGGCAGGAACTCGACCGCCAGGGCATCCGGCCCGCCAACTACCACCAGAGCCGCCCCACCACCGTGGACGAGCCCTGGTCGCCGCTGCTGCTGCCCGAACCGGGCGACGAACAGGCCGAGGAGGAGGCCGGCGCCGCCGACAGCACCGACACCATCAACGACACCGAAGGAAAATGATGACCGCCGCACACCCCCTGCCCGACAGCCCGCTGCTCGACGAGAAGACCGTCACCGAACTTGCCCGGGTGGTCACCGGCGAGGACGACCTCTACTACCGCCGGGGCTACGAGATCGCCGGATTCCTGCGCCGTGCCGGCTGGCAGGACGTCCCCGAATACGAAGGCCAGTTCCGCCGCGAGTGGGCCCTCGAACTGCTGATGGGCCGGCGTGAGCAGCCCGCCGAGATCGAGAAGGTCCTGCTGCGGCTGGCCGACGCCCGCGAATACCTGGACGAGCCGGAACTGCTGGCTGACGTGGTCACCGCCGTCAACTCCTTCCTCATCCACGAGGGCTACCGCCTGGAGAGCAGCGGTGGCGGCCCCCGCCTGCTGCCCTGCGATCCGGCCCTCGCCCACCCCTCCGAGTACGGCGCCTCCGAGCTCAAGGCCGCGATGACCGACATCGTCGCCGACCCCAAAATGGCTCTGCTGCTCCAACGCCGCCTGGACGAGGCCCGCACCTGCTACGCCAACGGCGCGCATGTGGCGGCCCTGGTGATGCTCGGCAGCCTGCTGGAAGGCGTCCTGCTCCAGGTGATTCTGGAACGCGACCGGTCCCTGCTGGGCAACAACTCCGAACGGAACGTCAGGTTCGAGATGCTCATCGACGTGTGCCACAAGGCCGGCTGGCTCGACGCCGACGCCCAGAAGTTCAGCCACGTGCTGCGCCGCTATCGCAACTTCGTCCACCCCGCCGCCGAGGCCGGCGAGTCGAGCCGACCCGACCGGGACACCCTCGGCATCGGCTGGCAGGTGGTCAACGCCGCCCTCAACGATCTCGCCGCCTCGGTGTCCGGCCGGTAGGCATCACGGTCGGTGGAGGAACGGGTGGCAGTCGCGAGGGGCGAGGCCACCCGTTCGAGGCTCCTCGGCTCGTCAGGCAGCCTGACCGGCCCTCACTTGCCGAGCGCGGCGGCCATCAGCGCGGCCGCCACCAGGAAGACGACGCCGCTGGCGAGGACGACACCGATCATGCTCAGGGCCTTGACCGGCGTGGACAGGTTCTTCTTGGCGATCGCGGCGTTGCCGAGTGCGGCGAGTGCGCCGATGACTCCGCCGATCGCGCCGCCGGCGAAAAGGAGGGCGAGGGGGAGGAGGGTGAGGGCGAGCTGCCAGCCGTTGAGCTGGCCGAAGCGGCCGCCCGTGGCGCTGGTGCGGTTGAGCGGGGGGAGGACGGGCGGCTTGGTCATGGGGGTCTCCTCCGGGGCGTTGGGGAAGGGCGGCCCCGCGCACGGATCCGAGGCGGTCCCGGCGGGCGTTCGGGAGCCCTGGCGGGGACAGGTGGATGAGGCTAGCAGTAGGCCGTTGACCAGCCCGGCGGATGGGACCACTCCGTCCGGCACGGCACCCTGTTCGTCCCCTGGCTGACCCTCGCCGCGACCGGCCTGCTCTGCGCCCCCGCCCTCCACCACCTCGCCCGCACCGGCCGACTCGACGGCGCGCCTGTCGTCGCGACCCCGGCACCGGCCTGACGGGCACCTGGCGAGGTCCGGTTCGATGCCGGCGAGCAGCAGTCGGCGGACTCGGCCGGGGCCGGGTGCACCTGGGGCGCGCAGAGCCGGGGCGTCGGCGCGTCCTCCTCCAGTTCGGGCGAGAAGGACGCGAACTCCCCACGCTGCGGGAGGCGCCCGGTGGCGAGGCCTTCGCGGTAGGCCCGACCGCCACCGGGCACGCCCTGCGTTCGATCAGTAGGCGTAGACCTGGCCGGCCCAGAGGCCGTTCACGAGGACGCACCGGTAGTACTTCACGTTGGACGCCTTCAGGAAGTACGAGGCGCGGGCGTCGCAGGTCGCCTTGGCCGAGTAGTACTCGCCGGTGTACTGCCAGGTGTACACGACCTGGACGGCGGACCCCGACGAGGCGGGGGCGGGCGTGGCCGCCATGGCCGGCGCGGCCGCGGCGCCCAGAGCGAGCGCGGCGCCGACAGCGGTGGCCGCGAGGGTACGACGAATACGCATGAAAGCCTCCATAGGTGGTTTCTCGGTTTCGGGCGGCCGGGCCTCCCCCGGGGGAACCACCGGTGTCTCGTGGCCCCCCGGCCCGCCGCCCTCGGAATCCATCCTGAGGGTGCCGGTGGGCGTCGCCCCAGCCCTTTCGGGCGTCGCCGAAATGCCCTGTGAGGAGGCCTACTTGAAGCATTCGCGGGCGACCGGGGACGATGGGCCCCGGGAAGGTGGGCGTCCGAACCGAACCCGGGAGAGCCTCACGTGCTACGCATCACGTTCACCCCGCAGGACCTCGCCAGGACGCGGATAGCGGCGACCTGGGGCCCGCTCGGCGAGACGTTCCTCGCGCTGACGACTCTGCACCAGCCGGGCAGCCGGGCGATGTTCGGCGCATGGCGACAGGAGGTCCACGCCCGCTCCTCCTCCCTCGTCCATCCGGCCTCGTCCCTCTTCCGGGAAACCGTCGTGGACCTGTTCACCGTCACCGGCGCCGCACCTTCCGTCGAGGAGGGGATCGAGGCGCTGCGTGCGGCTCCGGCGGAGCTGTTGCGTGCCGAACTCGAGGGGGCCGTCGAGTCCCGGGCCCGCTACTCACGCTGCACGGCTCCCTGGGCGGGTGTGACGTGGGGCGACATCGCGCACGACCGGGGGGACCGCGAGGAGCTACTGGTGTTGCTCCGCGACGTCCACCGCATCGCCGTGGCCCCGCACTGGCAGCGGATCCTGTCCCGTCTGCGGGCCGAGCAGACCACCCATGCCCTCAGGCTCGCCCAGGACGGACCCGAGGCGATGCTTGCCGGACTGCCGCCGGAGTTCCGCTGGAAACCGCCGACGCTGGAGATCGGCAGGGGTGCTGTCACGGGTACCGTCAACCTGAAGGGGCGGGGCCTGTTACTGGTCCCGTCCGCGTTCTGCCAGACCAGGCCGATCACCTACACGGACGCGCTCGACGAACAGGCGCCTGTCCTGCTCTTCCTCCCCGTCATGCGCGGCGTGTCCGACGCCGCCACGCTGCTGGCGACGGCCCGGCACGGCATCGACAGCGCGTTGTCCGCACTGCTGGGCCGCACCCGGGCCCAGGTCCTGCACGCCATCGGCGAAGGCCCGTGCACCACCGGGAAGCTCGCCGAGCGCATTTGCGCGTCACTGCCCACCGCGAGCGAGCACGCCTCCGTCCTGCGCAAGGCCGACCTGATCACCACCACCAGACGCGGCAGCGCCGTCCTGCACGCGCTCACCCCGCTCGGCAGCGCCTTGCTCAACGGCCATCACCTCCGGGCCTGATCGTCCGGAGGCTCGCCCGGGGCCGGTGGGCGGCCCCGTCAACTCGCCCCTCCCGGGCGCCGCGAAGCCACACCGGCCCGCCGCGCTGCCGTGGGGCCGACCCGTAGTACAGTCCGCCAAAACGATCACCAGGGGGACGGATGACGGCGGCGCGGCGCAGACAGATCGCGTGGGGGCTGAGGGGTCTGGCGTTGGTGTCGGCCGTGGCGTACCTTCCGGGGCTCCAAGCCTCCTCCTCGGGTGGGCTGGTGGAGGTCGCGCACTGGCTCAACCACCCGGTGCCGCTGATCGGGGTCGCGGTCGTGCTGGTCGTGATCTCGCTGGTGGTCGAACTGGAATTCCGCACCTGGGTGTCCCAAGTCGGCTGCGCGATCGGGTTGGTGGCGCTCATCTTTGTCGGGGTGCCGCTCGCGTTGGTGTCGTTCGTCTTCAGCGGGGAGGGGCGGAACGTCGTCCGGGAGCCCGATCCGGAGCATTCGGGCCGGGTGCTGGCCGTGACCGACATCACCGCCTCGATCGACCCGGTCTACGAGGTACAGGTGCTGACCGGCAGCGGCTGGTCCGCCCGGCACTGGGATCTGGGGGTGTGGAGCGAGCGCGACAAGCGCGGCTGGTTCAAGGGCGCCGAATGGTCCGGGCCGAACCAGATCACCGTGACGTCGGAGAGGGAGATCGCGGTCTTCACCCTGGACCCCGCCAGCGGTCGGCCGAGCGAGCCGAGGACGACGCCGCGATAGGTCACTTGGCCACGTTGGCACCCCCCTGAAAGGCCCGTGGTGTACGAATGGGCTGACGGGGGCGCCACCGGGCGTCCCCGACCATGCGACACGGACGACGGATGCGGGAGGGCGGCTGCTGATGGGTGCTGACGGCGACAGCTACGACCTGGTGGTGCTCGGGGCGGGGCCGACGGGGGAGAACCTGGCGGATCGGGCGCGGGCCGGTGGGCTGAGCGTGGCGATCGTGGAGAGTGAACTCGTCGGCGGGGAATGCTCGTACTGGGCGTGCATGCCCAGCAAGGCGCTGCTGCGGCCCGTTGCCGCGCTCGCCGACGCCCGGCGGCTGGCCGGGACGCGGGAAGCCGTCGGCGGGCAACTCGACGCGGGGGCGGTGCTGAAGCGGCGGGACGAGTTCGCCTCGCACTGGAAGGACGACGGGCAGGCCGGCTGGCTGGCCTCCGTCGGCATCGAGCTGGTCCGCGGCCACGGGCGGCTCGACGGCGAACGGCGGGTCACCGTCCAGACCTCCGACGGCGGCTCGCGCACCCTCACCGCACGGCACGCCGTCGCCGTGTGCACCGGCACCCGGGCCGCCCTGCCCCCGCTGCCCGGCCTTGCCGAGGCCAAGGTGTGGACCAGCCGGGAAGCGACCTCCGCGAGCAGCGTCCCAGGGCGGCTCGCGGTGGTCGGCGGCGGCGTCGTCGCGGTCGAAATGGCCACCGCCTGGCGGGCGTTGGGCAGCGAGGTCACCCTGCTGGTACGCGGCGACAGGCTGCTCGACCGCACCGAGGACTTCGCCGGACAGCTGGTCGCGGACGGCCTGCGGGCAGCCGGAGTGGACGTCCGGCTCGGCGTCTCCACCACCGCCGTGCACCGCGCCGAGGACGGCACAGTCACCCTTGACCTCTCCGACGGCACCCGACTGCCCGCCGACGAAGCCCTGTTCGCCACCGGACGCGTCCCCAACACCGCCGACCTCGGCCTGGACACCGTCGGCCTCACCCCCGGCGACTGGATCACCACCGACGACACCGGCCTCGCCACCGACGTCCCCGGCGGCTGGCTGTACGCCGCCGGCGACGTCAACCACCGTGCCCTGCTCACCCATCAGGGCAAGTACCAGGGCCGGGTCTTCGGGCAGGTGATCGCCGACCGCGCCGCCGACCGCCCCCTCGACCTCACCCCCTGGGGCCGCAGCGTCGCCACCGCCGACCACGCCGCCGTCCCGCAGGTCGTCTTCACCGACCCCGAGGTCGCCGCCGTCGGCCTCAGCCGGCGCCAGGCCGAGGACGCGGGCCTGCGCGTGCGCGCCGTCGACTACGACCTCGGCAACGTGGCCGGCGCCTCGCTCTACGCCGACGGCTACCCGGGCCGCGCCCGCGCCGTCGTCGACCTCGACAAGGAAACCCTGGTCGGCGTCACCTTCGTCGGCCCTGGCGTCGCCGAACTCCTGCACTCCGCGACCGTCGCCATCGCCGGCGAAGTCCCGCTCTCCCGCCTCTGGCACGCCGTCCCCGCCTACCCAACGATCAGCGAGGTCTGGCTGCGCCTGCTGGAGACGTACCGGGGCTGAGATCAGCTGCGCCGATCGCCCAACCGACCTGTGCGTTGCGGACGGAGCGCGGGTCGGTCGGTCGGCGGTCCGGTGACGGCATTGCGGGTGCGTGGGGTCGGCGGGACGACGGGATGGTCGGCGGGACGGCGGGATGGTCGGCGCGACGGCGGGAGGATTGCGCGCCATTGCGGCGGGGTGACGTCGCGTCACAATCACCCGCCGTCCGTTGATCGCTCCGCTCCCGCTGTGTGAGCGTGGCGGGAGCGGGACGGGCGGCCGTGCGGGGCCGTCGCCCGTGCGAGGAGGAACCCCGGTGCCCACCCCCGACCGGCCACTGCGTTCGCTGGGTTTTCTGACCATCGGACTGTTCGACGAGCACCGGCCCGCCGAGGGCCACGAAGCCACCCTGCGGCTGATCGAACGTGGCGAGCAACTCGGCTTCGACAGCGCCTGGTTGCGCCACCGGCACCTCCAGTACGGCATCTCCTCGCCGCTCGCCGTGCTCGCCGCCGCCACCCAGCGCACCCGCCGGATCGTCCTCGGCACCGCCGTCACCCCGCTCGGCTGGGAGAACCCGCTGCGGTACGCCGAGGACCTGGCGACCGTCGATGTGCTGTCCGGGGGACGGCTCAACCCCGGTGTCAGCGTCGGCGTCCCCGCGCACTACGAGGACGTGAAGGACGCGCTGTACCCCGACTCTGCCGAGCGGGAGGACTTCGGCTACGGCCGGGTCGAACGGCTGCTCGGCCTGCTGCGCGGCGACGCGGCCAGCGCGTTCCGCGGCACCGAGGGCATCGAGTCGTACTCGGAACGGGTCCAGCCGCACGTCCCGGCCTGGCCGGGCGGGTCTGGTACGGCGGCGGCAGCCTGCGCTCCGCCCGCTGGGCCGGGCAGCACGGACTCCACCTGCTCACCAGCAGCGTGGTGCGGGCCGAGGGTGGCGAGGGGTTCACCGGCAACCAACTCGCCCAGATCCGCGCCTTCCGGGCCGCACACCCCGACGGCGAACGGGCCCGGGTCTCGCAGGGCCTGGTGGTGATTCCCACCGACAGCGCCACCCCCGCCCAACGCGCCAAGTACCGCGCGTACGCGGCGTCCCGACACGCCCGCACCCTCACCCCGCAGGGCCCCGCCCGGCTGCTGTTCGCCCCCGACCTGGTCGGCGCCTCCGAACAGCTCGCCGAACTCCTGTACGCGCACGCCGCGTTCCGCGAGGTGGACGAGGTGGCGTTCGCGCTCCCGTTCACCTTCGAGCCCGAGGACTACACCCAGATCCTCACCGACCTCGCCACCCGCCTTGGCCCACTCCTCGGCTGGCGCCCGGCCGCCAACTGACCACCAGAGCCGATGAGTTGGGCGCATCCGCTCACCCGTCAGCCGGTGGCGCGGGGTCGTTCGGCACTCGTCGGGGCCGGGGCCGGGGCCGGGGCTCGGGCAGGCGGGCGGCCACCAGCGCGGAGAGAACGACGGCGGCGAGGCCGGCCGGCCAGAGGAGGGGGAGCCAGGGGCGGACGGTTTCGAGCGTCAGGTGCAGCCGGACCACGGCCAGCATCACCAGGACCAGCGGCAGTGTGGTGCCCAGCACGCTGACCCGGGCGTAGCCGAAGCGGATCAGCAGCGGGAACTGGATCGCGATGTTGACGGCGAACAGCGCCCAGCACAGCGTCAGCACCATCAGCACGTCGCGCGTGGCGAGCGGTGCGTCCTCCACACGGGCGAGCAGCAGGGCCGCCGCCGTGCCCGCGCCGAGGGTGGCGACGAACCCGGCCAGCGCCCAGACGTAGTGCCCCAGCAGCACGGTGCGGCGCGGTACCGGCAGCACCGCGTACAGCGTCTCCAGCCCCGACCGGTCGGCCACCACGAACGGGTGCACGGCGATCAGCGGTGCCAGCAGGATGGCCAAGACCGGCAACAGCCGGACCGGTTCGCGGGCCAGCACCAGAACCATCACGCCGAACACCAGCAGCCCCTGGGTCCGGTACGGGGCGACCGTGCGCAGGTGCAGCACGGCCACCCGGGCCACGGCGGTCATCGCGTCACCCCGCCGGTCCTCGCCGGGGCGCCGATGTGGACGGCGATCTGCTCCAGGGTGGGTGCCTCGACCAGCACGTCGCGGCCGAGCAGGTCGGCCTCCTCGGTGTGCACCAGCGCCTCGGCGCCGGTCGCCGTCCGGCGGGCGCCGATCAGTTCGACGCCGATCAGGCCGGTCAGGTCGTCCGGCCCGCCGCGCACCACCCGGTAGGCGTCCAGGATCTCGTCTTTAGTCCCTGCACGGATGATCTGGCCGCCGTGAATGATCGTCACATGGTCGCCGATCCGGTCAAGATCGGTCGTGATGTGCGTGGAGAAGAGCACACTGTGTCCTTCGTCGAGCAGAAACTCTCCGATGATGCCGACCAGTTCGTCCCGGGCCACCGGATCCAGCCCGCTGGTCGGCTCGTCCAGCACCAGCAGCCGCGCCCGGTGCGACAGTGCGACCGCGATCATCAGCTTCATCGACATGCCGCGCGACAGGTCCTTGACCCGTGCCCGCAGATCGAGGCCGAACTCGTCGAGTAAGCGCCGCCACCGGTCGCCGTCCCAGCGGTTGTAGAACGGGCGCAGCGTGCGCTCGACCTCGGCGAGCCGCCACTCGCCCACCAGGTAGGAGTGGTCGAGCACCACCCCGACGTCCTGCCGCAACTCGACCGGCCCCGGCACTCGTTGGCCGAGCAGCTCGATCTCGCCGCTGTCGATCCCGCGCATGCCCAGCAGGCAGCGGATGGTGGTGGTCTTGCCGGCGCCGTTCGCGCCGATCAGCCCCATCACGTACCCCGTCGGCAGCTCGAAACTCACGTCGCGCAGCGCGAAGCCGGGGCCGGTGGCGGCGTTCACGCCGCGCAGGGCGAAGGCGAGTTCACTGGGCACCGGCCGCCTCCCTCGCCCCTTCGTGCGCGGGCTCCGGCCCGGCCTCGATCAGCCCGTCCAGCATCCGGATCAGGTCCTCCCGTCCGAGCCCCGCCCGCCCCGCCGCGTCCAGCGCCGCCTGCAACCCGTCCTCCACCTGCCGCAGCAACTGCTCCCGCACCAGCGCCGAATCCAGCGGCAGCACGAACGCGCCCTTGCCGGGGACGGTGGTGATGAACCCGTCCGCCGACAGCTCCGCGTAGGCCCGGCCGGTGGTGATGATGCTTATCCGCAAGTCGCGCGCCAGCGCGCGGACGGACGGCAGCGCGGTGCCCTCGGTGAGCTCCCCCGACAGTACGGCGAGGCCGATCTGGTCCTTGATCTGCTGATACAGCGGAACCCCGGAACTGTTCGACAACACCACGCGCATGGTGGCGGCCCCCTTCGCCTCGTCTCATACTGTTCATGGACACTATAGACAGTCAGGACAGTATGAGTGGGCGGGAGTTCACGACATTTGCCACCGTCGGGCAGCATGGCGGGATGCGCGCGATGTGCGGGATGCGCGGGATGCGGGGGATACCGGATCTGCGGTGGGACGACGTCCAGGAGTTCTTCGACCCCGACCTGATGGGTGCGCTGCCCGAAGTGTCCGTGCCGGGCACCTCGGCGGAGGACTGGCAGGCGCTGTTCGACCTGGTGGCCGGGACGGCGGGATGGACGTGGGAGTACGCCGTGGGCGGCGTCGCCGTGCAGCTGGCGTCCTCCGTCGCGAATGTCCCTTGACAGGTGATCTCGACTGTTTGTCGAGTGATCTTGACCGGTGCAGGGTCTCTGTCACTCGATCTCGACCTGCGTGAGAGTTGCGGCCGGCCGGGCGTCGGCCCCGTGCGCCATCGAGGACAATGCCTGCGTGAAGACCTGGATAGACGGCCTCCCGCAGATACCGTTCGGCTATCGCCAACTCCCGCACGGCGGTGAGTGGATGACCCGGGAGGAAGCAGCTTCCTGTCTGGGGATCGGGGAGTTCCACCTCAACTCTCTGATGGCCAACATCCGCCGCATCGACCCGGTCTGTACCACCGACGGGGAGGTGGCCGTCACCCGGGCCAGTGTGGAAGCCGAGAAGCACTGGCGCGCCACCGCTCCCCGCTGGCGTAAAGTCCTGCGCCTGCTCAAGGACATCGCTGGTTCGTTCTGACGTTCCATCTCGACCGATCTGGGTCACTGGAAGCCGACCGATCGATCAAAGTGCCGACGGCTGACCGGCCTCTGTGGCTGCTCGGCTAAGCCTGCGGCTGACCGGCCTCGCCGGGGTTGATCAGTTGGTGCTTGCGGTGTCCGGCGGGGGCGGCGTGAGGTCGGCGGGCGGCTTCCGGGTGAACATGAACTCCTCCAGGGCCGTGACGAGTTCGGGCCGGCTCCGGGTGGTCCAGCTGCCGAGGTAGGTGTGCACTCCGGCCGGGACCCCCTTTCGTTTGAACCCGGCGAGGACGAGGAAGTCGACCTCGTAGCGCCCCTCGGGATCCCCCTCCGGCTCCCAGCGCACGTCGAAGCACAGCCCGTCGCGCACCAGGTGGCCGCTCACCAGCACGGATCCGTAGAACCACTCCATGGTCTCCGGTGACGGGTCCACGGCGTAAAGGCTGTTCATGTCGATCACCCACCCGGGCGCCACCCGCAACGGCTGGAGCCCCCGCCAGGTCTCGCTCATCTCCACCCCCGTTTTTCTCTGCGTGCACTTGTTCTCTGCGTGCACTTGGTCCGGCCGCCCATGATCGCAGGTGCGCGGCCCGGGCGCCGAGGTCCTCGACGGGCTGGCGGACGGTGGTCAGGCCGGGGCGGGCGGTGGCGGCGGCGGGGGAGCCGTCGAAGCCGACCAGGGCGACGTCGCCCGGGACGCGCCGCCCCAGCCGGTGCAGCGCACGCAGGGCGCCCACGGCCGTCGCATCGGAGGTGGCGAGCGGCCGGAGCATCGCGTGCTTGCCGGAGCGGGATCCGAAATCGCCGTACGCGACGGCGCAGCGGGCCGGGTCGCCGTGGTCGAGCAGGGCGTGGCGGTAACCGGCCAGGCGGTCGGCGCCGGCGGCGGTGTCGGGTGGCCCCGCGATGGTGGCGATCCGTCGGCGTCCGGCCCGGTGCGGCAGACGGACGGCGGCGCGGGCCCCGCGCAGGCTGTCGGCGTCCACGTGTGCCAGGCGCTGCGACTGCGGCGGCCGCCCCAGCGCGACCACCGGCACGCCCGCCGCCTGCAACAGCCCGGGCAGCGGGCCGCCCGGATCCGGCCGGTCAGGAGCCGGGGCACCGCTGGGACGGGGGAGCGGGTGAACGGGCAACACGGCCGCCCTTCCTGACGCGGAACGGGGGATGCCGTGGCCACCCGCCCGGGGCCATCGGTGTCCGCACCGCAGGTGCTGGTCGGTGCACCATCAAGAGCCCGCGCAGCACCGACGCCGGGGCCGCGGCGCGTCGGCAGACGGCGGTCGAAGCCCGAACATGGATGGCCGAGGTGGGGTGGATTTTGGCGATGACCTGACCATCCCTCCCCGGCCCCGCACGCCGGAGGCCCGCCTCGCCGCGCGGTGTGGCAGAGGCCGGGCGTCCGGGTGACGGGCGTCAGGGCAGCGCCGGTGCCGAGCAGCCGTGGCGCTCGGCGGAGTGCCGGGCGAACGCGGCGAGGGCATCCCGCGCCGAGGCGTCCATCGGTGCGAGGCGGTTCCCCAGGTACACGGCAGTGCCACCGGGGCACTTCGCGGTCGCCCAGCTGAGGCTTCCGTCAACCCCCGGCTCGGCCGACCCCCGATCCAGACCGACGCCGTCCCTGGCCTGGTAGGCAAAGGGAGGGTAGTAGGCGGACAGCCGCAGGCCCACGGTCTTGGGATCGTCGGGCATCAGGACGGCACAGTCCTCGATCGGTGCGGTGCCGTCGGCCGGGCTCTCGCGAACCAGCCCGGCGACCCCGGCGCAGGTGCCGTTCGCCTTGCCCGGCTGGACGGTCACGATGTCCGCCCGGCCCGGCACCTGCTCGACTTTCCCGCCGAGCTGGGCTCCGCAGCCCCAGATGTCGTTGGCCCGCTGCGCGGTCCGGGCGCCGATCCGGCCCAGCCGGGCGCGTTGCTCGGCCGACGCGAAATCGTCCTTCGGGCCGTCGGGATCCCGTGTCGGGTCGGCGGTCAGGCTGACGATCAGCTGCCGGCCGGCTTCCTTCCCGGTGCAGGACAGTGCCAGCACCAGGTCTTCCCGGCCGTCCCCGCCGGCCGACATCACCCCTGCCCACCCTGCGCCTACGGGTACCACCGGCACGCCCTCGGACCGGACCGCGCGGGTGCGCCGTAGCTTGGACATGGCGCTGTACGCCCTCGGCACGTCCCAGGCGACGTCGACCGAGAGCGTCCCGTACCGGTCCGGTGCCATCAGCCCGCAGTTGGCGAGCCACCCGACCGGAGATATCTCGTAGCCGCGCAACCGTCCTGCCCCGTCGAGCAGGTCCTTCACCTCGGCGGTGTCCACCGTTCCCCCGCACAGCCCTTGCAGCGAACGCCCGTCCTGCCACCGGTCGTACCCGCCGCCGAAGTACCACCCGGTCGGCGCCCCCACCACGAGCAGCACCGCCCCGAGCCAAGCCCACCGCCGCCGGTTCCGCCCCACCACCGGCCGGCCCGGCGGCATCGGCGGGACAGCAGGCATCGGCGGGACCGGAACGCTGAACTGATCCGGCGTCATGAGTGGCCCCTCAGCGCTTCGATGGCGAACCTGTAAGAATTGTCGCGGGTGTTCTCGGCCTCGCGCTGCAGCACGTTGACGGACGATCCGTCTGCATCCTCACCACGCTGTCTGGCCCACTCGCCGATCTGGAGCTTGAGCTGGCCCTTCGCCTCCAGGTCCTGTCGGCCCACCTCGGCCAGCGCCTTGTTGTCGTTCGCCTTCTTGCTGTCGTTCACGACCGAGGTCAGCCAGGTGTCCGTCAGCGGGTCGATGACGTCCTTGGCCGGCCCGGCCGGAATGTCGGCCACCGCCACGACGCTCTGCACCACCTTGGCGTCCCACTCGACGGCGTCGTTGTCGTCGTCGCGTTTGTCGTACCGGATATCGTCCCGGATCGCGTCGTACACCGACAGGGCGGCGGCGCTCTGCTGGATCTGGTCGCGCTGCTGGGTATCGCTCGCGCCCGGCGGGATGTCCTGCAGCACCTCGGACACCTTGCGGGTCTCTGCGGTGTGCAGCACGGCGTACGCGTCGGGGTCCTCCGCCGCGCCGCGCATCACCCGGATCAGGGTGCCCTGGTTGACCGCGATGTGCGAGGAGCCGTCCGGTGTGGTGTACACGGACCCGTTCACCGCGCCGCCGGGCTGCTTGTCGTCGACGCTGCCGAACGCCGCATGGGTGTCGTCCACGTAGTCCGCGAGCATGTTGGCGATCGGGCCTTCGAGGCCGCCGGGCAGCTTCTCCTCGCCGGCCTCGGGATCGACCGCGAACAGGGTCGCCTGGGCCACCCGGGCCTGGGCCTCGGTGTGCCGGCGGTCGCCGTCGGCCTGGCCGGCCGGGTCGCCGGTGGCGGCCGCTTCGAGGGCGGGCCCGAGCGGGCCGGAGGTCGCGTGGAATATCCCCTTCCCCCCGTCGAGGGGCCACTCGCGGTCCTTGAGGAGGTACTTGAGATGGTCGTTGGTGCCGCCCGGGCCGGGGTCGAGGAAGGTGGTCGCCGCGTCCGGGTTGTTGCCGAGGGCGACGGCGAATCCCGCCATCGGGTCGGCGCTGGTGCCGCGCTCGGCGAGGTGGTCCCAGTTCGCGGCGCCGTCGAGCTGCCACACGTACCCGGTGGTGACGCCCTTGCCCGCGCTCCGCTCGGCGTCGACCAGCGCGGTGCCGAACTCGTTGAGGAAACCGCTGTCGTACTCGCCGGTGCGCATCAGACTGCCCATCAGCTGGAACCCGTTCGGGTCGTAGCCGCCGCCCGCCATCCGTTCGGGGCCGAGTCCGATCATCTCCTTCTTCCAGTCGCCCATCGCCTGACTGTGGCTCTGGGTGGCCGTGCCGAGGGTCTCGCCCAGGGAGGCCTGGAGCTTCGCCATCGTTTCCGCCCGACCGGGCACCTGGGCGCCGAGTGGGCCTCCGAACGGATCGCCGTACTGGACGGGGTCGTTGACGCTCCGCCAGAACTCCATGGTGCCGCGCGCGCCCAGGCCGGTGGCGAACCCCTCCGCGAACGCCTGATCGCCCTTGCGGGCCTCCAACAGGGCGTTGAGCCTGGCGAGTTCGGCCGGCGACAGCTTCCCGCCCTTGCGGGCCAGGTCGAGCGCCTCCGCGAGATCGCGTTCGGCGGCCCTGGCCTGGTCGAGGTCGTTGAACCCGTCGGCGTTGAAGCTGTGGTCCCGCGCCCCGTTCGGGTCCTGCGCGAGCGCCCAGGCGGTGGCCTGGTCGGCCTGGGTGGCTTGCGCCAGCACGGCGTTGATCTTTGCGGTCATCAGCATGACGGCCTGCTGGCGGGCCGGCAGCAGGCCGGTCGGAAAACCGTCCGACTGCTGCGTCGCGTCGAGTTCGGGATGCACGTCGACGACCTCGCCGGCGGCCGTGATCCGCAGCTGGTCGGCGGGGGCCTCCTCCTCGACCAGTTTCCGCAGCCGGTTCTGCGCGTCGCGGAACTCGCCCGCCGCGTCGTTCAGCAGCGCGGCGAGGTCCGCCGCCTCCTCGGCCGCGGCGTTCAGCTGGTCGGCGGCCCGGCCCACCCGGGCCTGCGCCTGGGTGGCGGCGCTGCCCTCCCAACCGGCCGCCATCCGGTTCACCACCTGCTGCATCAACTGGTCGTGCAGTCCGAGGTAGCGGTTGCGCAGCGCGCCCCACGCCTCGGCCGCCGCGGTCACCCGGTCGAGCCTGGCCTCCGTCACGGCCTCGAAGGTGAGCATCCGTCACCACCCCCCGCGCGCGGCGGCGACGTGGTTCTGCGCGGCGGTCTCGGCAGCGCTGTAGTTGTCGGCGGTGCGCCGCAGCCGGTCGGCGACGTCGGCGAGCAGGTTGCCGAGGGTGCTCTCCTGATCGTCCCAGCGGATCGAGCGCTCCCGCAGAGCCGGGCCGCTGAGCCAGCCCGACAGCGTCACGTACGCATCGGTGGTTTCCCCGTCGACGGTCGAACCCGCCGTGCGGAAGGACGTCCCGATCTCCAGGGCGGACGCGGCCCAGGAACGCATCTCGTCCGGGGACACCCTGAGCGTGCCCGGCGGAAGATCCGGTATGTGTGCGCCGCCGGTTCCGGCCCGGGCAGCGGCTGTGAATTCCCCCATGTTCCCCCCATGTGGATTACTGCGAGTGGCCGTTCCGATCTCCCCCGTGACGGCTCGGTCAGCACCCTACCAAGTCTCGGTCAAGGGATCGTCAACGGGTGACCAAGTGCGAACTCGGCGCTCCACGGCGCGGATCGGCCCGGATGGCGATCCGGCCGCGATGGCGGAGGTGCGGGAGTTGACGCCGAGCTTGTCCTGGATGTGCACCGGGTGGGTTTTCGCGGTGGCTTCGCTGATGGAGGGGCGCTTGGAGATCTGCCGGCTGGAGAGGCCCTCGGCGAGGAGCTGGAGGGTTTCAGCCTCGCGCGGGAAGAACGTGGGGCGGCCGGGGGGGGGGGAATTCGAGGCTGCTTCGCGCGTCTGCGGCGCGTCAGCCATCTCCCTTGGAACTCGTAACACGGTCACTGGTCGTGGGTGTTGAGGCGTCGCCAGCAGATGAGTGCGCAGGCGAGTGAGACGAAGGGGTTGTTTTGCGCCCCGGCCGAGGGGGCCGGGGCGCAGGGGGGGCGGGAGTGGGGCGTCGGAGCCGGCGCACTCCGGGGAGGGGCTACCGGTTACCAGTTGCCCCAGGTGCCGGTGCTCCACCGTGCGGTGCCGTCGCTGCTGTAGAGGACGAAGTTGCCGTCGTCCTGCAGCTTTGCGTAGTTGCCGGCCTGGCCGGCGACCGGGAGGGACCAGGTCGTGCCGGTGTGGATGTCGGAGAGCCACACGGCACCGTAGCTTGGCCTGTCCGAGAGGAACGCGTCCGTCTCCGGGTGGCCGTAGGTTCCGGTGGACCACAGCGCGGCGCCGTCGCGCTTGCGGTAGAGCACCAGGTTCCCGTCGGTCTGCATGATCAGCCAGACCGAGTTCGACTCGAGCCAGGTGCCGGACGCCAGAGTTGTGCGATCCGGGCCGAGCGTGTCCTTCAAAGTGCCGGCGAAGGGGCCGGGTCCGGTGTGGCTGTACCAGTACAAGTTCGCACCGGAGACTCCCAGCCAGCCGTTCAGCAGAGCGGCGTTCGAGCCCGGGTGGCCCCACGTCCCGGTGCTCCACAGGGCGCCGCCGGAGTCCGGGCCGCCGCCCTGGCGGTAGATCACGAGGTTGCCGTCGGGCTGCATGTAGGCGTACGCGCCCGGGTTGCCGTAGGTGCCACTGGCCCACAGCACCGGGCCGCGGTGGCCGTTGTCGCCGTCCAGGTAGAGCACCAGGTTGCCGTCCTGCTGCATCACCAGCTCGGACTCGCCACTGATCATGCTCTGCCCCGGCACGAGCTTCTGACCGCTCAGCAGGTTCGTGCTCTCCGAGGCCGGTGGCGTCGCCGCGGCGGTGCCGACGGGTGCCGCGAGGGCGATGACGGCGGCGCCGAGCAGGGCGGCGGTGGCGCGCTTGAAGACGTTCTTCCGCATAGGGCGGAAACCCCCCTTTGTTCTCGGCCCACGGTTCGTGTGGGCGCAAGATTCATACACCCTTTCCCGCCCGGCCCGGAAAGCAATTTGTCGATGCTGTGCGCACCGCTCCGGCCAAGCGCGGGGACGCGACTGCGCCCCGGCCGGGGTGAGTGGCCGGGGCGCAGGCGGGACGGGGTCAGTCCTCGTAGTAGTTGTTGACGATCACGTCCGGGCTGTCGTCGTCGAACGCCTCGGCCAGCAGCGCGCCGCCGACCAGGCCGGCCGCACCCGCGCCGATCAGCGCGCCGGTGCCGAAGCGGCGGCCGCCCTGCTGCTGCTCGGGCGGGTAGCCGCCCTGCTGGGGGTGGCCGGGCTGGGCGTAGCCCTGCTGCTGCGGGTAACCGGCGGCGGCGGGGGCGGTGTAGTACGGCGGCGGGGTGGTCTGGACGCGCTGGGCGCAGGCGCCGCAGGCCTGGATCTGGCGCGGGACGCCCCACTGCGGGGACCAGAGGACGGCCGTGCTGCCGGGGCCGTGCGCGGGGTCGAAGAAGCAGGTCACCGGGGAGCCTCCGGAGGTCGTCTCGGGCAGGACGGGAACAGGCACCGCCACGGTGGGTACGGGAAGCGGCGCAGGCGCGGCGGCAGGCATCGGCGGAACCGCAGGAGCAGCCGGAGCAGCGGCCGGTGCCGGGGCCAGGACCGCGACGCCGAAGTCGGTGGCGATGCCGGCCAGCCCGGAGGCGTAACCCTGGCCGATGGCGCGGAACTTCCAGCCGCCGCCGTGCCGGTAGAGCTCGCCGAAGACGACGGCGGTCTCGGTGGTCAGTTCGGGGCCGAGCTCGTAGCGGGCCAGCTCGCCGCCGCCCGCCGCGTCCGCCACGCGGACGTACGCGCCGCGCACCGAGCCGAAGGCCTGGCGGCGCTCGTCGGCCTGGTAGATCGCCACCGTGAAGACGATCCGCTGCACCCGCTCCTCGACCGCGTTCAGGTCGACGCTCAGCCGCTCGCGGTCGGTGCCGTCGCCCGGGTCGCCGAGGTGGGTGACGGCTCCGTCGGGGCTGGTGAGGTTGTTGAAGAAGACGAAGTGCTGGTCGGAAAGCGCCTTCCCGTCGGCGTCGCACAGCAGCGCGTTCGCGTCCAGGTCGTATTCGCCGGCGGCCTGCCACCCGAGGCCGACCAGGACGGTCGCAGAGCCCTTGCCGTCCCGGAGCACGGGAACGTTGGCTCCCTTGGCCAAGGCCGTTGACATGCGAATCCTCCACTTTTACCGAAGATCGTTCCGTGCCGACAACGCCCCGTGGGAACCGCTGGTTCCCGGGCCCGCCGACGGGTGGTGACGTAGTGTCGATCCGGCCGGGTGGCGGGGTCACCCGTCCGGGCCGGTGCGGTCGTCGGGCGGTGCGGCGGGCCGGAACAGTGGCAGGGAACGCCGAGCGGAGAGGGGCGCGGGTTGGACGGGCGAGCCGGGCAGGCCGACTGGGGCGAGGCGCTGCGCCGCACCGTCCGCCGGCTGCGCGAGGAGCACCCGGGCCGTTCGCCCGAGCTCGCCTCCGGGCCGCCACCGCTCGTCCCCGATGCCGCGCTGGATCCGGACCTGGCCCGCCCGCCGGAGCAGGACCTGTACCGCCTGCTGGACGCCGTCCCGCAGGCGGCCGTGCTCGCCGAGCCCGTCCGGGACGCCGACGGCGCCGTGCTCGACCTGGCGGTGGTGATCGCCAACGAGGCCGTCGTTCGGCACCCGCACCACCCGGAGCAGCTGTCCGGGCAGGCCGCCACCGGGCACGGCGTCTCGCTGCGGGAGGCGTACCCGGGGCTGTGGACGGAGCCGGTCGCCGAGGCCGTCGAGGAGGTGCTGCGCACCGGGCACGCCGCGCGCGGCCTGCCGGTGCGGTGGGACGGCGCGGGCCCGGACGGCGCCGCCCGCAGCCGCCGGGAACGGCTCACCGTGCACCGGCTCGGCCGCCGCCTGCTGCTGCTGTGGACCGACGACCGGACCGAGGAGGTGGCCCGGGCCGCGCAGCGGATCGCCCGGGTCGGCTGGGCCGAGTGGAGCCTGCGCGACGGGCGGCTCGACATCTCGCCCGGCCTGGCCGTGCTGCTCGGCCGCACCCCCGACACCGTCACGCTGAGCGTCCCGCAGCTGCTGTCCCGGGTCACCGAGACCGCCCGCCCCGCGCTGTACCGCGCACTGAACCAGCTGCTCACCACCGGCGCCGACATCGACGTGCTCACCGAGCTGTACGGCGTCGGCCGCCCCCGCCGGATCCGGCTGGTGGCCGAGGTGGTCCGCGAGGAGAACGGCCCGATCGAGGGCCTGCGGGCCGTCCTGCAGGACGTCACCGAGCTGTACGAGAGCCAGCGCCGACTGCGCGAGCAGCAGGAGGAGACCGAGCGCCAGGCCCGCCGCGCCGACGCCGAGCACACCGTGGTCAAGCGCCTCCAGGACGCGCTGCAGCCGCGCTCCGCGACCCTGGTCGGCCTCGGCGTCACCTCCGCCGTCGCCTACCGCCCGGCCGAGGGTCCGGTCGGCGGCGACTGGTTCAAGGTCCGCCAACTGCCCGACGGGCGTGCCCTGTTGGCGGTCGGGGACGCCCGTGGGCACGGGCTGGACGCGGTCGCGCTGATGTCCATGCTGCGGCACGCGCTGGCCGGACTGGCGTTCACCGGCGCCCTGGTGGAGTCCCTCGGCGGCTGGCTCAACCGGATCGCCTGCGACGACAGCGACGAATCCACCGCCACCGCGATCGTCTCCCGCTACTACCCCGACCGGCGCCTGCTGCGCTGGATCTGCGCCGGCCACCCGCCGCCGGTCCTGCTGCGCGACGGCCGCGCCGGCCTGCTGCCCGCCGAGGTCGGCCCGCCGTTCGGCGTGCTGCCGGTGGTCGCCTACCGGGCCGTCGAAACGCACGTCCGGCCCGGCGACACGGTGCTGTTCTACACCGACGGCCTGGTCGAACGCCGCGACCAGGATCTCGACCTGCGCCTCGCCGCCCTCCGCGCGGCCGTCGAGGCGCACGCCGCGGAGCCCACCCTGCAGGACCTGGTGGACGCCGTGGTCCGCGACATGTCCGGCCCGCTGTCGGAGGACGACGCGACGCTGCTGGCGTTCCGCTTCGACCGCTGACGGGCGATCAAATCCCCTGCGCGGCCGGTCAGTCGACGAGATAGAGCGCGGCCAGGCGGGGCAGGCGGCGGTGCATCTCGGCGTCGTCGTCGAAGTCGAACGACTCGCCCATGCCCGCGTCCCGGTCGGTGGCGGGTACCCGGCTGAGGCCCTGCTCGGCGCGGTGGCGTTCGTAGGCCCGGTGGAAGGCGGCCCGGTCGCCGGTGCGGCGCTCGAAGGCGTACGACGCACCGTAGTTGACGGCCTCGTTGAAGAACACGTCCTCCGCGTCGAAGCGGTTCTCACCGGCCGCCGCCGGGTGTTCGGCGATCACGTCCGGCCCGGCCAGCACCTTCTCGTACCAGGCGCGGCCCTCGGCGATCACGCCGGCCCGGAAGTCCATGAAGGAGTCGTCGGAGCAGCCGCCGCCGATCAGGTACGCCGCCGCCCAGACGTCCCACCGGTACAGGGCGTGATGCAGGCGCTCGAAGCAGACCTCGAAACGCAGGATCTCCGCCTCCGGGCGGGCGGCCAGAACGTCCACCAGCGCCCGCTCGAACGGGACCTCGGGCGTGGCCACCGCCCGGGCGGAGTCGATCAGCTGCCAGAACTCGTCGTTGTCCATGGCGGTCAGCCTGCCCGCCGGGTGCGACAGCGCACGGGCCCGAAGCCATGTGGCCGCCCCGTCGCCACCCGGAGGCGGTGGGCGGTGACGGGGCGGCCTGGCGACCCGGTCCGGGGGAGGAACCGGGGGCTTGAGGGGGCGTCAGTCGTGCGGGACGACCGCCACCGGGGCCTGCGCGTGGTGGATCACCGCGTGCGCGACCGAGCCGAGCTTCGGGCCGAGGTTGAGGGCGCGGGTACGGCGACCCACCACCACCAGGTCCGACTGCGCGGACGCCTCCACCAGCGCGGCCGCACCGCCGCCGGTCCGGACGTCCTCCAGCACCAGGGTGCGCGGGTACTTCTCCCGCCACGGCGCGACCGCGTCCGCGACCATGCCGACGGCCAGCGCACCGAGCTCCTGGCGCTCGGACTCCACCGGGACCCAGCCCGCGTACCCGTAGGTCGGCGGCAGCTCCCAGCCGTGCACCACCCGCACCCGGGCACCGCGCAGCTGCGCCTCCTCGAACGCGAACTCCAGGACGGCGTCCGCCGGTTCGAGCGCGTCGAAGCCGACCGTCACCTCCGGCTCGGGCGACTCCGGCGCGGGACCGCCCTCGCGGACCAGTACCACCGGCGTCTTCGACCGGCCGGCCACGCCCAGACTCACCGAACCGACCAGCAGCCCGTGGAACCCGCCCAGACCCCGGGTCCCGATCACCAGCAGCTGGCCCTGCTCGGCGGCGGCCGTCAGACCGTCGATCGCCGCGTCCGGCACCAGCTCGGAGGAGACCGCCACTCCCGGGTACGCGGCGGCGAGCTCCTGGGTGAGGTCGCCCAGCATGTTCTGCGCGCCCACCTCCAGCTCGTCGATCTTGACCAGGTCGTTGACCTTCCGGCCCATGTACGGCCAGGCGTGCAGCAGGCGCAGCGGCGCTCCCCGCCGGGCGGCCTCCTGCGCGGCCCACTGAGCGGCGGCCCGGCTGCGGACGGACGCGTCCACGGCGGCGAGAACGGGACGATTCATGGCGGTGCCTCCCTGTTCGAATCCCCGCGGGCCCTGTCGCCCGCCTCGGGAGTCGTTGACCACTCTTCCCCCAGCCCCGGGGGCTCGCCATGGGTCGCCGGGCCCGCCCGAGTGGGCCGTTGGTCCCTTCGGCGCAGCGGGGCACCGAGGTGGGCCCGAACGGGCCCAACTCCTGTGCCGGAGCGGGCCCCCGGCGCGCACCATGGAGCTACCGCCACCAGCCACCAGCAGGGAGGTGACCGAAGTGACCGACGAACACGCACCTGCCACGCCCGCGACGCCGGCCGTGCCCGCGACACCGGCCGAGCTCGTCCGGCGTTTCGCCGACCGCCTCGCCGACCTCGGGCTCACCGAGGCGCAGGCCGCGACCAGGGCCGGCATGTCGATCGCCTACCTGCGCCGGGTGCTGGACCTCGGCTGCGACTTCGACCGGCCTGCGCTGCTCCGGCTGGCGGCGGTCCTCGGCCTGGAGTACCAGGAACTCGTCTCCGGCCGCCCCGAGGAACGCCTGCACGCCGCCGCGCCCGACGCGGACAGCGCCCCACTGGTCGGACCACCGCTCCTGGGCGAACTGACCGTCCCCGAATGCTGGACCCGCCTCGGCCCCGGCGGCCTCGGCCGCCTCGCCCGCACCGGCCCCGACGGCCCCGTGGTGCGACCGGTCGGATACCTGGTGCACGACCGGACGATCCTCTACCGCACCAACCCCGACGGTGCCCTCGCCCCCGACGCGAACCGCGAGGCCGCGTTCGAGGTGGACCGCACCGACCCGAAGCTCCACGAGGGCTGGAGCGTCCTGATGACCGGCGCCCTCGAATACGTCACCGACCTCGCCCTCCTCGCCGAGCTGCCCCAGCCCCCCGCCCATGGCCGCTGGGTCCGCCTGACGCCCGGGACTGTCACCGGACGGACGATCAGGACTGCGTCGGCCAGATGACGAAGGCGCCCACCGCGAGGGTGAGCCGGTGACGGGAGGTCAGGCCCGGGTGCGGTGGGGGCGGTGGCGCAGCGTCGTGGCGGCTGTCAGCGCGGCGGCGAGGACGAGTGCCGTGGGGGCGGAGTGGGTGGCGATCGGGCCGGCCAGGGCGGTGCCCAGGGCGAAGGCGGTGATCTTGAGGCTGGCGCCGGTGGTGAAGATCTGGCCCCGCAGGTGGGCGGGTGCCTCGCGGTGACGGACGGCGAACAGGCCGGTCAGCAGCGGCCCGTCGCCGAGGCCCGCCAGCGTGGCCGCCAGGAGCAGCACCCATGGCCGACCGTTCGCTCCGGTCGCGGCCAGGGCCAGTGCGGCCGCCTGCACGAGCGCGCCGATGCGGACCGCCGCGTCCGGCGCGAGCAGGTGGGGGCGTCGGGCGAGTGCCGCGTTCGTCAGCAGGGCGGCCACCGCCGTGCAGGTCAGCAGCAGCGGGCCGCGGCTCGCGCCGCCCAGCGTGCGTTCGCCCAGCAACGGCAGGCAGGCCGCCAGCATGCCCTGGCCCGCGCAGGCGCCGACCGAGCTGAGAGTCGCCCGGGCCAGCGCCGGGCGGGACGTCAACGCCCGTAGGCCGGAGGCGAGTTCGGATCGCACCGAGACGGGTCTCCGGCCGGGTCGGGTGTGGTCCGGGCCCGGCCCGGTGTTCCGGTCGGAGCGGGAAGCGTCGCGGTGCGAGGCATCGTCCCGGGATGTGGCGGCGTCCTGGCCCGAGCGGGCGCGGCTGCGGCGCGAGCGGGCAGCGCGCCGGTGCGGGCGGGCGTCGTCCTGGCCTGGCGGGGCGCCCTGGCCCGGGCGGGCTCTGTCCCGGTCCGACGCGTCCCGGTCCGACGCGTCCCGGTCCGACGCGTCCCGGTCCGACGCGTCCCGGTCCGTTCGGGCGGCATTGTCATCCGACCGGGTCTCGGGCCGGCCCGGCAGTGTCCAGGCCGCCGGGAGGGCGGTGGCGATCAGGGCTGCCGCGAGCAGCACCGCCGCGTCCGCCCCGCAGGCGGCCGCGAGCACGCCGGCCAGGGCCGGGCCGGCGAGGGCTGCCACGTCGTACGTCATGGCGTCGAGGGCGTTGGCGCGGGGGAGTCGGTCGGGTGGTGCGACGTGGGGGAGTTGGGCCGTCCAGCCGCCGGACAGGGCGGGGCCGAGCAGGCCGGTCGCGGCAGCGAGGGCCAGGACGGCGGGCAGCGGGAGGTGGCCCAGGGAGGCGAGGACGGCGAGGAGGCCCGCCGCGTACAGCGCGAGTGCCCGGGCGAGCAGCCGGCCGGGGTGGCGGGCGCGGTCCAGGCGGACGCCGAGCAGGGGGCCGCCGAGGGCCGATGCGGCGGTCAGGGCTGCCAGCAGGGCCGATGCCTCGCCCGTCGAGCCCGCTGCGGCGAAACCCGCCAGCAGCAGGGCGGGCCCCGACATTTCGTCACCCGTTCGGGCCACCGCGGCCCCCGCCAGACACCGTCCGAGGAAAGAACTCCTGATCACTCGCCGGACGCTACGTCGGTAACGGAAAACTCGACAAGATGCGTTACATTGCCGAGGTGTCGACCACATCGCCCGCCGACCCGCCGCTACGGCCCTCCGTCCTGACCTCGGCGGCCCGCGCCACCGCGCTGATCAACGCCTTCGCCGCCGACCACGCCGACCACGCCCCCGGCCCGGCCGAGCTCGCCGCGATCCTGCGCGCCCACGGCGAACCCGAGCCCGTCGATCTCACCGCCGAGGACGTGGCCGCGCTGCGCACCGCCACCGACCGGCTGCGGGAGGTGTTCCTCGCGCCCGACACCGACCGCGCGGCCGCCGCCCTCAACCGGCTGCTGCGCGAACACACCGGCCCGCTGCGGCTCACCACCCACGGCGGCGCCACCGGCTGGCACCCCCACCTCGACCACGCGGACGACGCCCCGTGGGACGAGTGGCTGATCGCCTCGTCCTGTCTGGCCCTCGCCGTCCTGCTGTGGGAGCGTGGCCGTCCGCCCGGCGGGAGCTGCGCCGCATCCCGCTGCCGGAACGTGTACCTCACCCAGGGCAGCGGCATCGAGCGCCGCTACTGCTCCCGCCGCTGCGCCACCCGCGAACGTGTCGCCGCCCATCGCCGCGCCCGCGCCACGCCGAGCTGACGCGCGGGCTGCGGAGCGCGGGAGCTTCCTTCGCCCGGTTCTGCCGGGCATGGCACGGCCGGCCAGCATGCTTCGGTCGATCATGTGACGCTGGGGACGGGAGGCGGTGGCGGTGCGGTGTCTGGTGACGGGGGCGACGGGGTATCTCGGTGGGCGGCTGGTGCCCGAACTGCTGGCCGCCGGCCATCGGGTGCGCTGTCTGGTGCGGGAGCCCGCGCGGCTGCGTGACTACCCGTGGCGGGGCGCGGTGGAGGCCGTCGCGGGGGACGTCACCCGGCCCGAGACGCTCGACGGGCCGCTGGACGGCATCGACGTCGCGTACTACCTGGTGCATTCGCTCGGCACCGGGCCGGACTTCGAAGCCGTGGACCGGGAGGCCGCCCGCGCGTTCGGGTGGGCGGCGTCCCGGGCCGGGGTGCGGCGGATCGTCTACCTCGGCGGACTGGTGCCACCGGACGTGCCGCAGGCGCAGCTCTCGCCGCACCTGCGGTCCCGGGTGGCCACCGGCCGGGCGCTGCGCGAGGGCGGGGTGGCCGTCACGGAGCTGCGGGCGGCGGTGGTGATCGGGTCCGGTTCGGCGTCCTTCGAGGTGCTGCGGTACCTGACCGAGCGGCTGCCCGTGATGGTCACGCCGCGCTGGGTGGACACCCGGATCCAGCCGATCGCGGTGCGTGACGTGCTGCGGTGCCTGGTCGGCGCGGCCGGTCTGCCGGACGGGCCGGACACCGACCGGGTGTTCGACATCGGCGGGCCGGAGGTGCTCACGTACCGCGCGATGATGCAGCGCTACACCCGCGTGGCGGGCCTGCGGCGCCGGCTGATCGTCGCGGTGCCTGTGCTCTCGCCCGGTCTGTCCGCGCGGTGGGTCGGCCTGGTGACGCCCGTCCCCGGCGCGCTGGCCCGGCCGCTGGTCGAGTCGCTGCGGTACGAGGTGGTGTGCGGCGAGCGTGACCTCGCCCGGTGGATTCCGGATCCGCCGGGTGGCGCGATCGGTTTCGACCGGGCCGTCGAACTCGCGCTGCGCCGGATCCGCGACGACGAGGTCGCCACCCGCTGGTCCTCCGCCTCGCTGCCGGGCGCGCCCAGCGACCCGCTGCCGACCGACCCGGACTGGGCCGGCGGCAGCCTGTACCAGGACGTCCGGGAGCGGTACGCCGACGCCCCGCCGCAGGCGTTGTGGCAGGTGGTCGAGGGGATCGGCGGCGAGCACGGCTGGTACTCGTTCCCGCTGGCCTGGTGGGTGCGCGGCGCGCTGGACCGGCTGGCGGGCGGCGTCGGGCTGCGGCGCGGGCGCCGCTCGCCCGGGCGGCTGCGGGTCGGCGATTCGCTGGACTTCTGGCGGGTCGAGGAGATCGAACCCGGCCGGCTGCTGCGGCTGCGCGCCGAGATGCGCCTGCCGGGTCTGGCCTGGCTGGAACTCACCGTCACCCCCGAGGGCGAGGGCGCGCGTTACCACCAGCGCGCCCTGTTCCACCCGCACGGCCTGCCCGGCCAGGCGTACTGGTGGTCGGTCGCGCCGTTCCACGCCGTGGTGTTCGGTGGAATGGCACGCAACATCGCCGCCCGCGCACAGGCCGCGGCCCGTGCCGAAGCCGCCCGCGCGAAGGCGCACTGAGACCTGGGGACGGACCCCGCGCGGGGGGTTGGTTGCGGAGATGCCCCCGAGTCGAGATATCTTGACGTCAAGACGTTGCAGACGTGGAAGCTGGAGCTACGGTGACTGACTCGACCATCATCTACACCCACACGGACGAGGCCCCCGCCCTCGCCACGTACTCCTTCCTGCCGGTTGTCCAGGCCTACGCCGCCACCGCAGGTGTGAGCGTGGAGACCCGTGACATCTCGCTGGCCGGTCGGATCATCGCCGTCTTCCCGGAGTACCTCCAGGAGGACCAGCGCATCGCGGACGCCCTCGCCGAGCTGGGCGAGCTGGCCAAGACCCCCGGCGCGAACATCATCAAGCTGCCGAACATCTCGGCCTCCATGCCGCAGCTGAAGGCGGCCATCGCCGAGCTGCAGGCCCAGGGCTACGCGCTGCCGGAGTACCCGGACGAGCCGAAGACCGACGAGGAGCGCGACATCCGCGCCCGCTACGACAAGGTCAAGGGCTCCGCCGTCAACCCGGTGCTGCGCGAGGGCAACTCCGACCGCCGCGCCCCGCTGTCGGTGAAGAACTACGCCAAGACCCACCCGCACCGCATGGGTGCCTGGTCGGCCGACTCCAAGACCAACGTCGCCACCATGGGCGTCAACGACTTCGCCTCCACCGAGAAGTCCGCCGTGATCGCCGCCGACGGCGCGCTGCGCATCGAGCTGGTCGCCGAGGACGGCGCCGTCACCGTGCTGCGCGAGAAGGTCCCGGTGCTGGCCGGCGAGGTCGTCGACGCCTCCGTGATGCGCGCCGCCGCGCTGAACGAGTTCCTGGCCGCGCAGGTCGCCCGCGCCAAGGCCGAGGGCGTGCTGTTCTCGGTGCACCTCAAGGCCACCATGATGAAGGTCTCCGACCCGATCATGTTCGGCCACGTGGTGCGCAGCTTCTTCCCGAAGACCTTCGCCGCGTTCGGCGGCGACCTGGCCGCTGCCGGTCTGAACCCGAACAACGGCCTCGGCGGCATCCTGGCCGGCCTGGACAAGCTCGCCAACGGCGCCGAGATCAAGGCCTCCTTCGACGCCGAGATCGCCGACGGCCCGGCCCTCGCCATGGTCGACTCCGACAAGGGCATCACCAACCTGCACGTCCCCAGCGACGTCATCGTGGACGCCTCGATGCCGGCCATGATCCGCACCTCCGGCCACATGTGGGGCCCGGACGGCCAGGAGGCCGACACCCTCGCCGTGCTGCCGGACAGCTCCTACGCGGGCGTCTACCAGGCCGTCATCGACGACTGCCGCGCCCACGGCGCGCTGGACCCGGCCACCATGGGCTCCGTCCCGAACGTCGGCCTGATGGCCCAGGCCGCCGAGGAGTACGGCAGCCACGACAAGACCTTCGAGATCGGCGCCGCCGGCACCGTCCGCCTGGTCGACACCAACGGCGAGACCGTGCTGGAGCAGGCCGTCCAGCCGGGCGACATCTTCCGCGCCTGCCAGACCAAGGACCTGCCGATCCAGGACTGGGTCAAGCTGGCCGTCACCCGCGCCCGCGCCACCGGCGACCCGGCCGTGTTCTGGCTGGACCCGAACCGTGCGCACGACGCCGTGCTGATCGAGAAGATCAAGACCTACCTCCCCGAGCACGACACCGAGGGCCTGGACATCCAGATCCTCTCCCCGGTCGAGGCCACCAAGCTCTCCCTGGAGCGCATCCGCCGCGGCGAGAACACCATCTCGGTCACCGGCAACGTGCTGCGCGACTACCTGACCGACCTGTTCCCGATCCTGGAGCTGGGCACCAGCGCCAAGATGCTGTCGGTCGTCCCGCTGATGGCGGGCGGCGGCCTGTTCGAGACCGGCGCCGGCGGCTCCGCCCCGAAGCACGTCCAGCAGCTGGTCAAGGAGAACTACCTGCGCTGGGACTCGCTCGGCGAGTTCTTCGCGCTGGCCGCCTCCTTCGAGCACCTGGCCACCACCACCGGCAACGCCGGCGCGAAGGTCCTGGCCGACACCCTGGACCGCGCCACCGGCACCTTCCTCAACGAGGACAAGTCGCCGTCGCGTCGCCTCGGCGGCATCGACAACCGCGGCAGCCACTTCTACCTGGCCATGTACTGGGCCCAGGAGCTGGCCGCCCAGAGCGAGAACGCCGCGCTCGCCGCCGCGTTCGCCCCGCTCGCGAAGTCCCTCGCCGAGCACGAGCAGACCATCGTCGACGAGCTGATCGCCGTCCAGGGCCAGCACGCCGAGCTCGGCGGCTACTACCAGCCCGACCCGGCCAAGGCCGCCGCCGTGATGCGCCCGTCGAAGACCTTCAACGACGCGCTCGCCACGCTGGCCTGACGCCACGTCGAATTCTGACGCCGGTGCGCCGTCGTCGGCCCCTTCGCGGGGGGTCGGCGGCGGCGCACCGCGCGTTTCGGCGGCGCGCCGCGCGTTCGGCGGCGCCGTACTACTACTTCTCCGCTTGGGAATTCCGCATCCAGGGCTTCGGCCGCAGGCGAGGTGGCGGGCAGCGTTCCGCGTTCCGGCGGCCCCGGACACGGTGCGGACAGTGGTTGCCTCCCCGTCGTGCCGCTGCCTAGGGTGCGGGCATGGCGACCCCGAAGTTCATCCTCGACCTGCGCGAGCACATCGGACACGCCCCGCTGTGGCTGTCCGGCGTCACCGCGGTGGTCGTTCAGGAAGGCAGGATCCTGCTCAACCGGCGCTCCGACAGCGGCCGTTGGGCGCTGCTGCACGGCATCATGGAACCCGGCGAGCAGCCCGCCGACGCGGTGGTGCGCGAGGTGCGGGAGGAGACCGGCGTCAGCGTCCGCCCCGAGCGGATCACCAGCGTGCACACCCTCCCCGCGTCCGTCTGCGCCAACGGCGACCACGTCCAGTTCCTCAACGTCGCCTTCCGCTGCCGCTTCCTGGCCGGCACCGCGCACGTCAACGACGACGAATCCCTCGCCGTCGAGTGGTTCCCGCTGGACGCGCTGCCGCCGCTGTCCGCGAACGACACCTTCCTGCTCGGCAAGGCGCTGGAGGATGCCCCGTCCCCGTGGTTCGCCCTGGGCTGATCCCCCGGCGGAACTCCCTTGCCGCGCAATGCCGTTGACGGCGGGGGAGGTGGATGATGGGCGGACGGACGCGCGGACCGGGCTGGTACCGGGGTGACTGCCACGTGCACTCGGTGCATTCGGACGGGGAGCTCACCCCCGCCGAACTGGCAGCGGCGGCCCGCGCCGCCGGGCTGGATTTCCTGGCCGTCACCGAACACAACTGCGCTGCCCAGCCCGGCGCTTGGGACGGCATCGGTGGCGACGACCTGCTGATCCTGCCCGGTCAGGAAGTCACCACCCGCACCGGCCACTGGCTGGCGCTCGGACTGCGACCCGGCCAACTCGTCGACTGGCAGCACCGGGTGGGCGAAGAGGCGTTCCGCCGGGCGCTGCGCGAGGTGCGGGCGGCGGGCGGGCTGTGCGTCGCCGCGCACCCCCACGCGCCGTACCCCGGTGGGGACTTGATGTTCCCGCTGGAGAGTTTCGACACGGTCGAGGTGTGGAACGGCGAGTGGACCTCGGACCGGCCGTGGAACGCCGACAACGAAGCCGCGCACGCCGAATGGGGCCGCCGCCTGGCCGCCGGTGTGCACGCCGGTCACTGGCAGCCCGCCCTCGGCAACAGCGACACCCATCTGGCGGGCCAGCTCGGCACCCCGCAGACCGTGGTGTACGCCGAGGAGCTCAGCACCCCGGCGATCCTCGCCGCACTGCGTGCCGGGCGCAGTTGGATCGCCGAATCCGCCGCCGTGGAGCTGGAGTTCACCGCCGAGGCGGACGGCCGCCGGGCCGGCGTCGGCGAGCGCCTGGCCACTGGCGGCCGCCCCGTCGAGCTGCGTCTGCGGCTGGCCGGTGTCCCCGACCCGCGGGTGCGTGTGCACACTGAACGCGGCAAGGCGGACTGGGAGACCGGACGGGTCGTGGGCGCCGCCGGGACGTCCTTCGTGCGGGTCGAGGTCCGGCACCCGGACGGGCGGATGGCGGCGCTGACCAATCCGATCCTGCTGTCCTGACCTTGGAGGCCGCTCTCGCCACCCCGGTTCTTCCCCGGCTGCGCCCAGTGCGGTCGATCAGCCGGTGGTCGGCGACTCCCACGGCCACCGGTCGAGCCCGCCGGCCTCCAGCAGCGGCACCAGCCGGAAGGCGGCGTCCGAGAGGCCGCCGAAGAGGTGGCGGTGCGGGCCGGTCGGGGCGTGACCGAACTGGTAGCCGCCCAAGTTCCAGGTGTACACCGGGACTTCGGGCGGGATCGGGGCGAACGGGTCGGCTGCCCCGGAGTAGTGCGGCTGCTCGTCGGTGATCACCACCACGCGGTCGTGGCCCTGGTAACGCCTGGCCACCGCGCCCGCGGTGTCGGTGCCGCCCAGGTTGTGGAAGCGGTCGACGGTGCGCAGCAGCGAGCCGTCCGGTGCCGGTGGCACGTTGCGGCTGCCGGTGCCGAACTCGATCAGGTCGGCCTGTTCGGCGCGCAGCGCGAGCGCGCTGCCGAACACCGCCGCCGCGTCCGCCCTGGTGAGGGAGGTGCCGGTTTCGGGGACGTAGAACATCGACCCGGAGCGGTCCACCAGGATCAGCGTCCGGCCGGGCAGCGCCGGGACGTTGGCCAGCGAGTGGCCGAGCGCCGCCTCCAGGGCGTCCGCCCAGTGGGCGGAGCGGGCCGCGCGGTGGGCGGCCAGGAAGCGGAACGGGAACTGGCGGGACCGGGCGACCCCGGCCGGGTCGGAGATCCGTGCGGCGACCTCGGCCACGGCCCGGTCGTCGATCCCGGCCCGGTCGAAGTTGCGCAGGTTGCGCACCAGGGCCATCGGGCCCATGGACGGGACGGCCGCCTCCCAGGCCGCCGCGTCCATCGGGCCCTGCAGCCAGCCCGCCAGCGCCTCCCAGGTCATTCCGGCAGCGGCAAGCGTGTCGGCGGCGTCCGGTTCGTCCAGCAGGGCGCGGCGATCCGCGACCGGTACGGCGAGCAGCCGGTGGTGGGCCGTCAGCATCGGCTCGGTGGCGGGCGGGAGAGCGTGCCGGGGGCGGTGGCGGCGGTCCAGGGCGTAGCGGAACAGCTCGCCCTGCCAGGGCCGGTCGGCGGCGGGGGCGGGGTGGACGAGTTCCAGCACGTCGGCGAAGCGGAAGGCGTGCGAGGGGGTGTCGTACTTGAGCAGGGCCCGGCCGGTGTACAGGCGGCGCACCGCGTCGCCGAGCCCCCGGCGGACCGGCTGGGGAATCCGGCGGCCGTACCTGGCCGTCCAGAGGGCGAGGAACTCGCCCGGCTCGTCCGGGCGTTGGAGCACCGCATCGACGGCCTGCCGGGAGAGGCCGGGGGCCTTGGCCTCCGTCCTGGCCCGGGCGAACTCGACCGCGCCGGCGAGCGCGGCGGACCGGATGTGGGCCTCGGTGCGCAGCCAGCGCAGCAGGCCCAGCGTCCACTCCGGGTCCTCCAGCGCGAAGCGGCGCACCAGCGAGGTGAAGCGCGCCTCGCGGCTGTCGGCGCTCTCGTAGAAGGTGTGCTGGCCGGAGAAGTGCGTCACGGCGAGCACGAACAGTTCCGACCGGGGATCGCGCTGCCACCCGTGCCCGCCCTGGTGGTTGACCAGCGGCGGAACGACCTGCGGCGGCGCGGGCGGCGCGGGCGGCGCCTGCACGGCCCGCGGGGCGACCGGCCACTGCCCGTGCATCACCAATGCCCCACTGGCCCCGCCTGCGAACAATTCCGGTGTCTCGGTGCGGATTTCCGCCCTGGTCTCGGCCTTGCTGCGCTGACGGTTGAAGCGGGCCATGCAGAAATCCCCCAGGTGGGTGGGTGTGCCGAAGGAAGACAGGCCGGGGCGCGGCCGGCGCGAAGCAGCGGGCCGGACAGCGGCGGGCCGAGGAACGCCCCCCGTGATCGAAGCGGGTGCCGGTGCGTCATTGTCAGGAAGTAACCGGAAGACCCAGCGCATCGGGAGGCGTCCGGGGGACACCGTAGACGGCGCGCGCGGCGCTGTCATCCGAATTTGTCGTCCGGTCGATGTGCCGTCGGGCCGACCGCCCCCAGCCCGGCCGATGTGCCGTCAAGGTCGGTCCGGGGCGCTGCGCCCGGCGAGCGGGTGTGTCCGCACCGGTGACGGTGCGGGGCGGGTCGCCTACTGTACGGGGCATGAGTCCTGCGGGGAGGGCGGTCGGGGACCGCGGTACGGCGGTGGTGATCGGTGGCGGGCTGGCCGGGTGTCTGGCCGCGTGGGCGTTGCGCGGGGTCGCGCGGCGGGTGGTGGTGGTCGAACGCGACCGCTACCCGGACGGGGTGGACTTCCGGGCGGGCGTGCCGCAGGCCCGGCACGGGCACCTGCTGCTGGAGGCCGGGCACCGCACCATCGACGAGCTGATGCCCGGTGCGCGGGCCGAACTGCTCGCCGCGGGCGCCGAGTTGGTGCCCGTCCCCGGTGGGCTGCGGTGGCTCACCCCGGTGGGGCGACTCGCCTCGTACGACAGTGGGCTGGCGATGCTCAGTTGCAGCCGCCCGCTGCTCGACCACACGGTGCTGCAACGGGTGCGCAGCGAGCCGGCGATCGAGATCCTGGAGGGCACCGAGGTGGTCGGCCTGCTCGGCACCCGGCACGGCGTCACCGGGGTGCAGCTGCGTGAACGCGGCCGGGACGGCGCCCCCGTCACCGAACTGTCCGCCGAGCTGGTGATCGACGCCGCCGGGCGCGGCACCCGTTCCGGGCGGTGGCTGATCGACCTCGGCTTCCCGACCACCCCCGTGGAGCGGGTGGACACCGGTGTCGCCTACGCCAGCCGGTTCTACCACCGGCCGCCCGGCCGCGAGGACCAGCCCGCCGTCTACGTGCAGACCCACGCCCCCGAGCACGGCCGGTTCGGCGTCCTGCTGCCCGTCGAGGGAAATCGCTGGATCGTCGGCATCGGTGGCATGCGCGGCTTCGAACCGTCCATCCAGCCCGAGGAGTTCGAGAAGCAGCTCGGCCAACTCCGCGACCCCGCCATCGCGGAGGCCGTCGCAAGTGCCCAACCCGTGGGCCCCGCACGCGGGTTCGTGCCCGGGCCGAGCGTCCGGCGCAAGCACGAACGCATCGACCCGCTCGGGTTCCTCGCCCTCGGCGACGCCTCCTGCACCTTCAACCCGGTCTACGGGCAGGGCATCTCCGTCGCCGCGCTCGGTGCCCGCGCCCTGCGCGAGGCCGCCCGCCGGCGCGGCGGACTCGGGCCCGCCACCGTCCGCGAGGCCCGCCGGGCGATCGCCGCCACCGCCAAGAACCCGTGGGTGATGGCCGCCGGCGAGGACGTCCGCTTCCCCGGCACCACCGGCGGCCCGCGCGGCCCCGTGATCCGCCTCCAGCACCGCTTCCTCGACCGCCTGCTGACCCGCGCCACCACCGACGCCACCGTCTCCGCCGCGTTCGGCCACGTCACCGCCATGGTGGAACCGCCGAGCACACTGCTCCGTCCCTCCGTGCTGGGACCGGTCCTGTTCGGTCGTTGACGCACCGTCAGCATCCCGATAAGGGCCCGGTTCCGGCTCCGCACATCCGTGTGGGAGCCTGTGTGACTGCGGCGAACATGTGAGAAGTGTGGGGGTATGGCGGCGGCCATGAGTGAGATCTACTTCAGCAACAACTACCGCGACCTGAGCGAGCAGCACGGCACCGGCGCGGGATTCCAGTTCGAGTTCTCCTGCTCGCGCTGCTACGACACCTGGCGCTCACCGTTCGAGCCGTTCCGCACCGGGCAGGCCGCGAGCTGGATCAACAAGGGCGTCAGCGCCGCGTGGAGCCTGATCGGCGGCAACGCCTCCAACGGCCTCACCAACGCCGCCGACGGCCTGGCCGGCGCCAGTTGGGGCAGCGGCCGGGACGCCGCGTTCCAGCGCGCCGTCACCAACGCGCAGCAGCACTTCAACCGCTGCGCCCGCTGCACCCACTACGTCTGCGAACGCTGCTGGAGCGCCGCCCAGGGCCTGTGCCTGGGCTGCGCGCCCGACACCGCCGCCGAGGCCGTCGCCGCCCAGCAGCGCGGCCTCAACGACGCCGTGGTCGAGAACGCGTACCGGCACGGCCAGTCCCAGGCCCAGCAGTTCGACGTCACCGCCGCGCGCCAGCTGGTCTGCCCGCAGTGCAGTGCCGACACCCACGGCACCCCGTTCTGCCCGTCCTGCGGCTTCCGCCTCGCCCAACCCCCGCAATGCACCTCGTGCCACGCCGAGTTGCCCGCCAACTCCGCGTTCTGCCCCAGCTGCGGCACACGCCGCTGACCGCCCGACCTACCGCCCGACTGCCCGTCAGGCCCGGCCGGGTGCGCGGCGGCCGGGCCGTGGGGCGGCCGCCGACAGCGGTCGGCGGGTGAAGTCGCGGATCCTGAGGACCGTCGGAGAGTGTGCCACGCGGCCGCCGAGAGGCCGGTGAAGGACGGACGGACGGAGGAAGCGGCCGCACTGCTGCGGGAGTTCGGGAACGACGAGCTGACGGACTCCACCTGCCGGGGCCGGGCACTCGCAGGAACCGCGGCCCGTCGTGGTCCGTGCCCCGGGGGCTGTTGCCGGTCGAGGAGTTCGCGCGGGTCGCCCCGGAACCCGTCCCGCTGCTGGTGGACCGGTGGACCCGGTGGTGGCGGACGAGGAACCGGCGGTCGGCGCCGGGTGAGCCCGTCAGGTGCCGTTCGTGGGCAGGAGCAGGATCCGTTCCGGGTCGTACGGACACCAGAGCGGCACCGCGCCGATGAGGCGCAGGCGGCACCAGGGGGTGCCGTCGGGGGCATGCCACCAGGCGTTGATCCGGCCGAGGGTCCAGGTGGCAGTGTCGTCGAGGCGGACTTCGACGGGTTGGTAGGCGGGGCGGACTTCGGGTTCCGGCGGGGACCAGGTGGGGTCGGTCTGCAGCTGCGGAGGGAGCACGGTGGGCCTCCTTCGAGTCCGATCGGGGGAGATCACTCTACAGAGGTGTAGATAGTGGTGGCGGGGAATCCCGGAGCCTGGCGCAAGGTGGCCGGTGCGGGCAGTGATTCGCGCCACCGGGGGGTCTTTCGGATACGACCATTGGTCATAGACTCGGTGGATGGCTTCTGAGGACGACTCGTACGCGGCGCTGGGCGCGCTGGGCGATCCGGTGCGGCGCCGGCTGTACTGGCATGTGGCGGCGGCGCCGGAGGAGGTGGGGCGGGACGCGGCGGCGGAGGCGGCGGGGATCTCCCGGTCGCTGGCGGCGTTCCACCTGGACAAGCTGGTCGAGGCGGGGCTGCTGGCGGTGTCGTACCGGCGGCTCTCGGGGCGGACCGGCCCGGGCGCGGGGCGGCCGGCGAAGCTGTACCGGCGGGCGGAGGGGGAGTTCGCGGTGTCGGTGCCGCCGCGTTCGTACGACGCGGCGGGCCGGCTGCTCGCGGAGACGGTGGAGCGGGCGGGGCTGGACCGGGAGTTGCAGGCGGCGGCGAAGGCCGCGGGCGCGGCGGATCCGGACGCGGCCGGGTCGGGGGCGGACCTGGAGGAGGTGCTGCGGGCGCGCGGGTACGCGCCGTTCTGGGACGGCGAGGTGCTGCGGCTGCGCAACTGCCCGTTCCACGCGCTGGCGGAGGAGTTCCCGGGGCTGGTGTGCGGGATGAACCTGGCGCTGCTGGGCGGTCTGGCGGGGGAGCAGTGGGCGCCGAGGATGGAGGCGTGCGCGGGCGGCTGCTGCGTGGCGCTTTCTAAAAACAAAATTCGTTGACGTTACATCGTGGGCCGCGCCATGCTTGTCCCATGACCGGTTTTCAGCTCGCGCAGATCAACGTCGGCCGCCTTCTCGCGCCGCCCACCGACCCGCAGGTCGCGGACTTCATCGGTCAGATCGGCGAGATGAACGCGCTCGCCGAGCGCAGCCCCGGGTTCGTCTGGCGGCTGGTGGACGACGCGGACGCGGAGGCGGTGGCCGCCTTCCCCGAGGTGGCCGACGAGCGGTTCCAGATCAACTGCTCGGTGTGGGAGTCGGTCGAAGCGCTGTGGGAATACGCGTTCCGCAGTGACCACCTGCGGGTGCTGAGCCGCCGCCGGGAGTGGTTCGAGCGCCCCGACGGCCCGCACCAGGCGCTGTGGTGGGTGCCGGCCGGCCACCGCCCGAGCCTCACCGAGGCGATGGGGCGGATCGCCCGCATCCGCGACCACGGCACCGGCCCGGACGCGTTCACCTTCCGCGACCGCCACCCGGCACCGGCCGCCCAGGTGACGGCCGCGCAGCTCTGACGGTGGGCCGGGGCGCTGTCGGAGCGAACTCCTATGCTCCGGCCGTGAACATCGACGATCTTGAATGGCAGGAGAGGTCCCATGCCGGCGGGGTGCCCCCGGCGATGGCCGAGCGGTTGGTCGGGCTCGGACGCCTGGATCTGGTGATCCGGGCGGCGGCCGAGCGCGGCGAGTGGTTCTGTGCCGTGGTGGCGGTGCGCGAGCTGTGCGCGGTGGGGGACTTCGACGGGGCGTGCACGGCCGTCGAACCGTTCGCCGCCACGGGCTGGAAGCCTGCGGTGGTGCTGTTGGCGGACGTGCTGTTCCAGTGGGGCCGGACCGAGGAAGCCCTGGCGCTGGTCCGGCCGGCCGCGGACGTCCAGGACGGGCGCGAGTGGCGGGAGTTCGCCCTGATGCTGGCCCGGGCCGGGCGGGTGGACGACGCGATCGAGGTGCTCGTCCCACACCTGCGCGACTGGTGGCTGGTGGAGACCCTGGTCGATCTGACGGAGGGACAGGGCCGCGACGAGCAGGTCCTGGAACTGCTCGACCCGCTGGCCGAGGCGGCCGGACAGTGCGGGGCGAACCGCGACCACCGTCACGAGCCCTGGAACGCCCAGGAACTCCGGGCCCGCGTCCTGGAACGCACCGGCCGCGCGGACGAGGCGATCCGGACCCTCGGGGCGGACGTGGCAGCGGGCCGGTACCTGAGTCAGAACACGCTCACCTGCTACGCCGAACTGCTCGCGCGGCACGGGCGGATCGAGGAACTCCGGATCCTGGGCACCGGTGCGAAGGCCTCCGCCGTCCTGGGGCACTACGCGAAGGCACTGGAGGACGCGGGCCGGGCGCAGGAGGCCGAGGTCGTGCTGCGCGAGTTCCTCGAGATCACCGGCCACGACACCCACCGCATCAGCCTGATCGGCCTGTTGAGCCGGCAGGGGCGGATCGACGAGGCCGTCGAGGTGGGGCGGCCCACCTTCGAGTACGACGGCGGCTGGAACCAGCTCGACCTGATCACCCAGCTGCTGGTCGAGGACGGCCGGCCGGAACGGGCGCTGGAGCTCCTGGACGAACGCAGCGCCTCCTACGTCCAGGAACACCTCTGGTGGTTGCGGCCCACCAGGCTCCGGCTGCTGGCGGAGGCCGGCCGCCTGGACCAGGCCGTCGCGGAGGCCAAGGCGCTGACCGTGGAGGAGTGCGGCGAGCGGGACTGCGAGACCGCACGGCTGCTGGCCAGGAACGGGTGCGTGGAGGAAGCCGTCGAGCTGCTGCGCTCGTCGGCCGAGACCTTCGCGCCCCAGAGGCTGGCGGAGCTCCTGATCGAGCAGGGCCGGGCCGAGGAGGCCATCGCCGCCCTTCCCCCGGTGTCCGTCGCGCGCCGGCGGGCCGAGGAGCGTCGGCGGGCCGACCCCAGCGACATGGATCTGCTGTTCGACCGCCTGCTGGCCGCCCAGGACCGTGACGCCGCGACGGACTGACCTGCGGCCGCCCCGCCGGGAGGTGGTGGTTCCCTGGGGGGAATCAGGTGCCGGCGACCGGCGGGCTCAGGCGGAGGACGGCCAGGTCGAGTTGGCCGAAGCCGTCCTGCCAGCCCATCACCGGCGCGCAGCCGTACGCGTCGAGGCCCCAGGCCGGGGCGTCCTCGACCATCGGCATCAGGCCCTCCTCGCCGTCGGTGAGGAAGTGGGCGAGGTGGGCACGCAGGCCGGGGTGCTCGACGGTGGCGAGGCCCTCCTCCCAGCTCTCCTCGGGCTCGGTCTCGAACGGCACCAGGTCCTCGGGGGCGCGGCCGGTGTCGAGCGCGGCACGGAAGGCGTCCAGCAGGGTGCCGTCGGAGCGCAGCCGGGCGAAGAACTGGCCGCCCTCCGACAGCGCGCCACGCGTCCTCAGCCGAGCGTGCCCGGGTCCGTGTTCGCCCCGCACAGCACCACGCACACCCGCTCGCCCTCGGCGGGCCGGTACGCGCCGCCGGTGAGCGCGGCCAGCGCCGTCGAGGCAGCATGCTCGACGGCCAACCGGTAGCCGCCCCACAGGAGTTGACGGGCCCGGACGATCTCGCTGTCGGGGACGAGAACGGTGCGGACGCCGTCCTGCCCGGTGGCCCACAGGGCGGTCGCGGAGGCCCGCCGGGCACCGAGCGCGTCGGCGGCGACCGAATCGACGGCGACATCCACCGGGCGGCCCGCGGCCATCGCGGCGTGCAGCGCCTGCGAACCCTCCGGCTCGACGGCGACGGTCCGCACCCCGTGCTCGCGGGCCGCCGTGGCCACGCCCGCGAACAGGCCGCCACCGCCGACGGACACCACCACCGTGTCCAGCTGCGGGAGTTGACGGCGGATCTCGTCCAGCAGGGTGCCCGCGCCGGCGGCGATCAGCGGGTGGTCGTAGGCGTGCGAGGCCAGCGCGCCGGAGGACGCCGCGTACTCCTCGCAGGCCGCCAGCGCCTGCGCGTACTCGCTGCCCACCTGCCGCACTTCGGCGCCGTAGCCGCGCAGCCGGGCCACCTTCACCGCCGGCGCGGTCTCCGGCACGAACACCGTGGCCCGGACGCCCAGTTGCTGCGCCGCCCAGGCGCACGCCAGGCCCGCGTTGCCACCGGAGGCGATGGTCACGCCCGGGTCGGGGAGCGTGCCGGCCTCGCGGTGCGCCCGCAGGAAGTTCTGTGCGCCCCGGGCCTTGAACGACCCGGTGTGCTGCAGGAGTTCGAGCGCCGCCCAGACCTCCCCGCCCCCGTCGGGAAGATCGAGCGGGGCCACCGCGACGGGCCGGACCCGCCCGGCGATCCGCTCGCCGGCCGCCTTGATGTCGCCGTACGTGAGCTGGTGCACGCTGTCACTCCTGTCGCGTCGAGGGCGCGCGGGCCGGTCGGGGGCCCGCGCCGTTCGGACCCGACGGTACTGGGACTCCCGACCCGACCCGCCGCGCTTTTCGCCGTTGCTACCGGTGGCGGCCCGTCGCGGACCCGAAGCCCAGCCAGGTGTGCCGGTTGCCCGCCCAACACCAGCCGACCTTCGGGGCGTTGCGGCGCTCACGGCCGTCCCGCCCCGTGCCGTTGCTGATCCAGATCGCCGGGGTACGGGCGTCCAACGCGCCGTTCGGTTTGCGCAGCCGGGAGCCGATGGTCATGAAGCAGCGGTTGCGTTCCAGCGCGGCGGGCTGCTGGAGCACCCAGTGGATGCCCTCGGTGAGCAGCAGCGGGGTGCGGGCCTCGCCGGTGAGGGCGGGCAGCGCCTCGTCCGGGCTCCAGTTGGCCATCCGGTCGCCCCGGTCGACGCCGGTGAGCAGGTAGAGCGGGCCGTCGGGCAGCGCCACCGTGTCGAGCGGGGCGAAGTCGTCCACGTCGGGCATGTCGACCACGACGAAGCCCGGCTTGTCGTCGCGGCGCAGCAACGGTGCGAGTACGGAAGCGGGTGCGCGGTCCGGGTGGACGGCGAGCAGGGCGCCTTCGCCGGACGGGGTGGCGCCGGCGGCCTCGGCGAAGGCGCGGAGTTCGGCGGCGGACAGGCCGGCGAGCTCGTGCACCCCCAGCTCGATCAGCCGTTCGGCCTGCACAGTGAGGGACGGAAGGACGGCGGACGCAGTTTCGGGCACGACGCTCCTGAGCAGTGAGGCAGCGGGACCTCGGGTGAACGAGACCCGCCGCCGAGATGTTCCCGCACCGGGGACACTCATCCAAACCGGTGCGGCCGCCGATGAGGAGACGGGGACGGCCCGTCCCCCGCGGCCCGCCCCAGGCCCGCGCATCCCCAACGCCCCACCGCCGGGCCCGAGTACGGAAGCCGCGCCCCGAAATGACCCTCGCCGTCGTCCTGTTCACCCAGGACCTGCGCATGCACGACAACCCCGCCCTGCACGCCGCCCGCACCGCCGCCGACCAGGTGGTGCCACTGTTCGTCACCGACCCGGCGATCGCCGCCGCCGGCTTCGACGCGCCCAACCGCCGGGCGTTCCTGGCCGGTTGCCTCACCGACCTGGACGCCTCGCTGCGCCGCGCGGGCGGCCGGCTGCTGGTGCGCGAGGGCGACACCGCCGAACAGACGGCCCGACTGGCCGCCGAACTCGGCGCGCGGAGCGTGCACGTCGCCGCCGGAGTCAGCGCCTACGCCCGGCGGCGCGAACAGCGTCTGCGCCGCGCGCTCGGCGAGCGCCTGCGGGTGCACGAGGGATCGCTGACGGCCGTGCCACCCGGTGCGGTGACACCCGCGGGACGCGACCACTACGCGGTGTTCACCCCGTACCACCGGGCCTGGCAGCAGGCCGGCCGCCGCACCCCGCTGCCCGCGCCGCACACCCTGAACACCCCGAAAGGCCTGCACGGCAAGGCAGTTGAAACCGCGAAGCCCACCGCCCGCGGCCTGCCCGAGCCCGGCGAGCGCGCCGCCCGCCGGGCCTGGCAGCACTGGCACACCGCCCAGTACGCGCAGCTGCACGACGACCTCGCCGCCGACGGCACCTCGCACCTGTCGCCGTACCTGCACTTCGGCTGCCTGTCCGCGAACGAACTCGTCCACCTCGCCGAGCGGCGCGGCGGGGCGGGCGCCGAGGCGTTCGTCCGGCAGCTGGTGTGGCGCGACTTCCACCACCAGGTACTGGCCGCCCGCCCCGCCGCCGCACACGCCGACTACCGTACCCGGCACGACAGTTGGCGCACCGACGAGGCCGAACTCACCGCCTGGCGGCAGGGCCGCACCGGGTTCCCGATCATCGACGCCGGGATGCGGCAGCTCGCCGAGACCGGCTGGATGCACAACCGGGCGCGGCTGCTCACCGCGAGCTTCCTGGCCAAGTCCCTGTACCTGGACTGGCGGCTCGGCGCCCGGCACTTCCTCCACCACCTGGTTGACGGCGACGTGGCCAACAACCAGCTGAACTGGCAGTGGGTCGCCGGTACCGGCACCGACACCCGGCCCAACCGGGTCCTCAACCCGCTTGCCCAGGCCGACCGTTACGACCCCGAGGGCGCATACGTCCGCCGCTGGGTGCCCGAACTCGCCGAGCTGCCCGGTCGGTCGATCCACCGCCCCTGGCAGGCCCGTCATCGCCCCGTCGGCTATCCGGCCCCGCTGATCGCGCCCGGCAGCACCGGACACCGGCTGCGCGAGGCGCGCGGGCTCGCCAAGGAGGCGGATCTCAAAGGGAATTGACTGTGCGTCAGGAGGTGCGCGGCGCCGGGGTCATCAGCACGAAGTCCGCGCCCGCGCCGTCCACGCACACCGCCATCCGTCCGATGCCGGGCGCGTCCGAGGGGCCCATCAACACCTCTCCGCCCTTGCTGCGCACGGTGGTGGCGGCCGCGTCGCAGTCGGTGACCGTGAACACCGGGTGCCAGGACGGCACGCCCCGGGACACGGCCAGCTGCTCCGGCGGCACCTGCAGCACGCCGCCGTGCATCCGCTCCGAGGGCTGCCCGGCCGGGGTGACGATGGTGTAGGTGGTGTCCCCGCCGCCCGGCATCGGCATGTCCTCGCGCTGCCAGCCGAACACCGTCTCGTAGAACGCCAGCGCCGCCGAGGCGTCCGTGGTGTACAGCTCCGTCCAGCACAGCGCGCCCGGGTCGTCCGTCGTCTCCAGACCGCGCGCCCGGCCCGGCGTCCACGCCGCGAACTGGCCGCCCAGCGGGTCGCTGAACTGCGCGATCGACGCCCAGCCGTCCGCGTCCTGCGGCTCCAGCCGGACCGTGCCGCCCGCCCGCAGCACGGAGGCGGCGGTCTCGTGGACGTCCGGGGTGAAGAAGTACACCATCCACGCCGAACGGGCGCCGCGCTCGGTGAGCAGCCCGATCCCGGCGGCCGTGCGACCGCCCGAGGTGGCCAGCCCGAACGTGCCGTCGGTGCCCTCCAGCGGCTTGAACTCCCAACCCAGCACCGCCCCGTAGAAGTCCCCGGCGGTGGACACGTCCGGCGCGCCCAGGTCGAGCCAGCACGGTGAACCGGGCACGAAATCGGTGGTGATCATGATGGTCTCCCTTCGCCGGGCACTTCTCTCCCCAGCCTGTCACCGGCCCCCGCCCGGCGCGTCCCGGCCCGGACGGGTGGGCAGCCGTCCCGGTACCGCCAAGCGGAGGAAATCCTGTGCAGATCGTCGGGTGGAGCAACGAATTCGACCGTCGAACGGAGCCGCGCCATGACATTTCGCGGAAATTCCTCCCGCTGGCCGCGAAATCGTCACCCGGAACAGGGTTCGGGCCGCAGGAATCGGGCAGAGGCCGCATACCCCCAGCGATCCCAGAGAAAGGCACCAGAGTGGCACTGAGCGTGAGCTACGGGGAGCGATACGGCTGGACGGTCGTCCAGGTCGCCGGAGAGGTGGACATCAGCGGAGTCTCCGCACTTCGCGAGCGCCTCCAGCGACTGGTCACCGAAGGCTGCCTGCGGATGGTGGTGGACATCAGCCGGGTCGACTTCTGCGACTCCACCGGCTTCGCCGTCCTGGTCGCGACCCGTCGCATGCTGTCCTCCCGCGGCGGCCGGCTCCGGCTGGTCCTCCCCGGCCCCGAGACCCACACCCGCAAGATCCTCCAACTCTTCGGCATCCAACGGATCTTCGACGTCCACGACTCGGTCGACGACGCCCTCGCCGACCTGCGCGCGGCGGCGATGGGCGAGAGCGCGCCGGCCATGAGCGCCGACGCCGACGCCGTCCCGCGCCCGCGCGGGGGCAGCCGCGCCGCCGCCGACTGACCCGCCCGGCGCGCGGGAGGCCGTCAACGGTGACGGCCGGACCCGCACCCGCCCGTCGGATGGCCGGACCCGCACCCGTCCGGCAGTGGACAGCCCGCAGCGTCAACGGCGACGGCTGCGGTATCCACAGCGGCGAGGCATCAGCTCGGAGTACCGAAATCCTGTGTCCACCAGGGCCCACCCGCGCCCTGGTGCACCCCCACGCCCAGCTCGGTGAACGTGCAGTTCAGGATGTTCGCCCGGTGGCTCGGGCTGTTCATCCAGCTGGCCATCACCGCCGCCGGGTCGTTCTGACCGCGCGCGATGTTCTCGCCCCAGCCGCTCCACTCGTAACCGGCGGCGTCGATCCGCTCCGCCGGGCCGTCGCCGTCCGGGTTGGTGTGGTCGAAGAACGAGCGCTCCGCCATGTCGTCCGACTGCTCCTGCGCCGCGTCCGCCAGCTGCCCGTTCGCCGACACCGCCGGACAACCCGCCTGCGCACGTTGGGCGTTGACCAGATCCAGCACCTGCTGCCCGAGATCCCCCGTACGCTTCCCGGCCGACGGCGCGAGCGCCCGCGACGAGGGCCGGGCCGGGACCGTCGCCTTTCCGGACGCCGACGCCGACGCCGAGGGTGACGCCGACGCGGACGGCGAGGCGCTCGCGGACGGCGCGGTGCCGACCGCCGGATCGGCCAGCGCCTCCACATGCTCCGCACCGGCCACCACTGGCGGCTGCTGCGCGTCCGGGCCGTCCGCCGTCGGCGAGGAGCCCGGCAGGAGCACCGCCACCAGCAGCCCCGCCGCGACCGTCACCACCCCGCCGCCCACCAGCAACCGGCCCCGCCCCGGCCCCCGGCGAGGCGCCGCCCGACGGCCGTGCCGGGCGCCCGCCCGGTGCGACTCCTTCCGGGACACCCGCCGGTGCGAGGACGCGTTGTGCGCCGAGCCGGCCGAGCCGGCCGAGCGGGGTGAGCCAGCCGAGCCAGCCGATTCAGCCGAGCCGGCCGCACCCGTGGGCTCCATCCTCGGCAGGGCCGCCAAGCCGTCCGGCACCGGCACCATCGCCAGGCCCGCCAGCAGCCCCTCGGCCGGCATCAGCCCGCGCCGCTGCTCCCCGCACACCGCGCACTCGCGCACATGACGGCCGATCCGCTTGCGCCACAACGCGCCCGGTACACCGTCCCAACCCGCCGTGAGCTCCGCCAACCACGCGCACCCCGGCACCGCGCCCAGCGCCCGCACCGCCATCCGGGCCGCCTCCAACTGACCCTTCATCCGCTGCACCCGCACCGCCGCGTGCTGCGGCGACACCTCCAGCGCCGCCGCCAACTCCGCCCGCGACAGCTCGCCCGCCGCCTCCAGCCACCACAGCGCCAGCAGATCCCGGTCGCCCTCGTCCAGCCAGCGGGTCGCCTCCGCGACCTCCCGCCGCTGCTCCGACAGCCCCAACCGGACGATCGTCAGCCCGACGAAATCGGCGGCCGGATCCGCGACCGCCGCCGCGTCCGGCACCGCCCGCGCCGCGCCCCCGTCGCCCTGGTCGCCCTCGTCGCGGAACCGGCGACGCACCTGGTTCAGCGCGATCGCCACCAGCCAGCTGCGGAAGCCGCCGGGATCCCGCAGCCCCGGCAGCCCGTCCACCGCCCGCAGCATGGTCTCCTGGACCACGTCGTCGGTGTCCGGATGCCCCGACAGCGCCCGGCCCACCACGTTGTACACCAGCGGCAGGTGACCCCCCACCAGCTCCGCCACCGCCTGCCGGTCACCGTGCTGCGCCCGGCCGACCAGCGTCGTCACCTGCCCACTGTCCACAGCCCGGCCCGTCCTCGTGTTCTCGCGTCGTGCCCTCACACCATCGGAGATCCACCGGCGGTCGGCGGATAACGGAAAAGTGCGGGGAGATTTTCCCGACGTGCGGGGGAGCTCCCCGACGTGGGCCGAAACGACCCTATGACCTGCCCGACGGGCGGTGCCGGAGGGCCGGGCGGGCCCGTGAGGTTTTCATCCGGGCCGCCCGGGCGTTCAGCCGTTCGGCTGCGCGCGGGTGGCTGTTCGAGAGGCGGCAGGTCAGGCGCCCCGGCCGGGTCAGGTGCCGAGCAGGCGGAGGGAGGCCCAGAGCGCCAGGACGGCGGTGGCGAGGGTGGCCGGGGTGGTGATCGCGCCGAGGCGGGTGAAGGTGCGCAGGCCGCCGTCGTCGATCGCCCGGTCCTGCACGATGCGCCGCCACAGCAGGGTGGCGAGCGAGCCGGCGTACGTCAGGTTGGGGCCGAGGTTGACGCCCAGCAGCACGGCCAGCACGGCGCCCGGGCCGGACGGTGCGGCGAGCGGGACGAGCAGCAGCGTGGCGGGCAGGTTGTTCACCAGGTTCGCGAGCAGCGCGGCCAGGCCCGCCAGCGCGAACAGTGTCGGCAGCGAACCGCCGGACGGGACCAGCGCGGCCAGCCACCCGGCCAGCCCGTTGTCCACCACCGCCTTCACCACCACGCCCAGCGCCAGCACGAACGCCAGGAACGGCAGTGCCGCCGCCTGCACGATCCGGCGGGCGTCGGTCCGTCCCGCCGCCAACGCGCGGACCGCCAGCACCGTCGCGCCGAGCGCCGCCGCCCACACCGGGGAGACGCCGAGCGCGGAGGCCACCACGAAACCGGCCAGCGTGCCGGCCACCGTCAGCAGCGCGAACCGGGGCAGCCGGGGGCGATCGGCGGGCGCGGGGAGAGCAGCAGGAACGGCGAGCTCGGCGGCGAAGAAACGGCGCAGCAGCAGATACTCGACGCCGACGGCGCCCAGCCACGGCAGCGCCATCAGTGCGGTGAACCGGCCGAAGGTCAGGCCGCTGGCGGTGAACGCGAGCAGATTGGTCAGGTTCGACACCGGCAGCAGCAGCGACGCGGTGTTGGCCAGGTGCCCGCACGCGTACACGTGCGGCCGGGCCCGGACCGCGAGGACACCTGCCGTCGCCGCCACCACGGGCGTCAGCAGCACCACCGTGGCGTCCAGGCTGAGTACCGCCGTCACCACCGCCGCCACCCCGAACACCTGCCCCAGCAGCCGCACCGGCCGGCCGCCCGACGCGCTCGCCATCCAGCGGCCGCACGCCTCGAACAGCCCCTCGTCGTCGCAGAGTTGGGCCAGTACCAGGACCGCCGCCAGGAACCCCACCACCGGCCCGAGCCGCCCCAGCTCGCCCCATGCCGCCGCCGGGGACACCGCGCCGACCGCCACCAGCAGCCCCGCCGCCGGAACCGCCACCACCGCCTCCGGCCACCCGAACGGTCGCCGCACCGCACTCACCAGCACGACGCCCAGCAACCCCAACGACAGGATCTCGGCGCCCACCGTGCCCATGCCTACCCCTTCCGACCTGCGATGTTCCGATCCTCGGCCTACGCCCGTCGGGCGACCGGCCCCCATCCAAGCAGGTGCCTCGCGGTGCCGAGCAGCCCGCCTATCGGGTATGACTGGTCGGACAAATTCAGTTGTTCGCTTCGGGTGCGGAGGACGGGCCGTGATGGACTGCCGGGACGGGTGGCGCAGGGCGCTGGACGCGGGATTCTCGATCGGATCGGTGGGGTCGTTCCTGTCGATCGGGTCGGCGTACTCCGTGCTGTCGATCGGCTCGGTGGGCTCGGCGCTGTCGCTCGGCAGCGTCGGCTCGTCGTTCTCGGTGCTGTCGGTGGGCTCCTGGCGCAGCGCCGCGTCCGTGCTGTCGGCGGACTCGGTGCTGTCCCTGCTCTCCTACCGCTCGGTGCTCGCGCGGCGGGCCGCGCACCAGCGGCGCGGGGGAGCGGGCTGCGTGCGGACCGAGTGAACTCGTCCTGCTGCCACGGGCGTTGACTGTACGGGGAGTGAAGAGGCGCTTCGGGGACGCGAGTTGACCGTCGGCGGAGCGAAAAACCGGTGCGGGTGGGCGGGTTCGGCCGCCATTGTGGGGGGATGACGACAGGCGCGGCGCTCGAAGGTGTGGTGGCGGGGCTCGGAGTGGCGGTGCCGCTCGGCGCGGTCGGGGTCCTGCTGCTCCAGGAGGGCCGCCGGGGCTGGGCCCCCGCCGCCGGCGGGGCGACGGCGGTCGCGGCGGTGGACGGCGCGTACGCGACGGTCGCCGTACTGGCCGGCCCCCGGGTCGCCCACCTGCTCGCCGGACACGAGAGCGCGGTGCACGCCGTCTCCGCCCTGCTGCTCGGCGCGATCGCCGTCCACGGCCTGCTCGGCCTTCGCCGCACCGCCGAACCCACCGAGGCCCCGTCGCCCGGCAGCGCGGCCCGCGCGTTCGTCCGCTTCGCCCTGCTGACCCTCGTCAACCCGACCACCGCCCTCTACTTCACCGCCCTGATCGCCGCCCGCGGCACCGACGCCCGGTCCGGCGCCACCGCCTTCGTGGCCGGTGTCTTCCTGGCCTCGCTCGTCTGGCAGCACGTCCTCGCCGCGGCGGGCGCCTTCGCCGGCGCGAAGCTCGGACCCCGGGTGCGGCGCTCCACGTACGCGGCGGGCTACGGGCTGGTCGCGGTGCTGGCCCTGCGGCTGGCGTTCAGCGGCTGAACCGGGCGCCGGGCACAGGGAATTCGGTTGCGGCCATGGTGAGCGGGCGGAAGGCTCGAAGCGCCCGAACCATCCCGAGCCCTTCCGAAACCGGACTTCCGATGAGCAACGCCACAGTCAGCACCCGCCACGGCCAGGTCCGCGGCCGCCTCCACGACGGCACCGCGTCCTTCCTGGGAATCCCTTACGCCGCACCGCCGTTCGGCGCCAACCGGATGCGACCGCCGGTGGCCCCCGAGCCGTGGGGCGGCGTCCGCGACGCGCTCGTCCCCGGCCCGAGTGCCCCGCAACCCGGCTACGCCCCGGCGATGGCCGGGCTTCTGGTGGAGGCCGGCCCGCAGGGCGAGGACTGCCTCAACCTCAACGTCTGGACGCCGTCGCCGAGTTGCTCCGGTGAGGGGCTGCCCGTCATGGTGTGGATCCACGGCGGCGCCTTCCGCAACGGGTCCGGCTCGCTGCCCACCTACGACGGCTCCGTCCTCGCCCGGGACGGCGTCGTCTGCGTCACCCTGAACTACCGGCTCGGCGCGGAGGGCTTCCTGCTGCTGCCCGACGGCACCGCCAACCTCGGCCTGTTGGACCAGATCGCCGCGCTGGAGTGGGTGCGCGACATCGCCGCGTTCGGCGGCGACCCCGGCAACGTCACCGTCTTCGGGCAGTCCGCCGGAGCGATCGGCATCACCGCGCTCATGACGATGCCCCGCGCCGAGGGTCTGTTCCGCCGGGCCATCACCCAGAGCGGCGCCGGACACCACGCCCACACCCCCGAGATCGGGCGCCGCATCACCGCACGGCTGGCCGAACTCGCCGGCGCCGAGTGCACCGTCGAAGCCCTCGCCGCCGTCCCGCCTGCGGAGTTGGCCGCCGCCAACAGCCGACTCGCCCAGGAGATCGCCCGCAGCACCGAACCGGCCCAGTGGGGCGAGTCCGCAGGCGGCGGCACCACCGTCCTGCCGGTCACCGGCACCGCGACGCTCCCCGAACGCCCCATCGACGCCATCGCCGCCGGCGCGGGCCGCCACCTCGACCTGCTCACCGGCGTCACCGCCGAGGAGTTCCGCCTGTTCCTCGTCCCGCTCGGCATGGCCGACCGTATCAACGACGGCTTCCTGCACGGCTTCCTCGCCGACCTCGGCCTCGACCCCGTCGCCGCGCGCGCCGCCTACGCCTCGCACCGACCGGACGCCGACGCCGCCGACCTGTTCTCGGCCGTGATGACCGACCACGGCTACCGCCTGCCCGCGATCCGCATCGCCGAGGCCCGCGCCGCCCACGGCGCCGACACCTACTTCTACGAGTTCACCCAGCCCTCCCCGGCCCTGAACGGCGCCCTCGGCGCCTGCCACATGGCCGAACTCGGCCCCGTCTTCGGCAACCTGCACGACCCGCTGATGAACACCCCCGACCAGCCCTTGCTCTCCGAGCGGATCCGTACCGCCTGGACCACCTTCGCCCACCACGGCCACCCCACCACCAGCCTGCTCCCGCCCTGGCCCCCCTACCTCCCCGACCGCTCCGTCATGCGCCTGAACGCCACCGCCCCCACCATCCACCTCGACCCGGCCGGCCCTGAGCGCCTCCTGTGGACGGACCTGCGCTGATCACCGCGCCGGCGCCACCACTCCCCAGGGGGCCATTTCGTCAGGGCTCCTCGACCAGGCCGGAGGAGAAGGGGAAGGACTTCAGGAACTCGCGCCGGCGCGGGTCCGGTTCGGCCTCGGCCAGGTCGGCGAGGACCCTCAGGAGTCGGCCGTGCTGAAGGTCTCGTTCCCGCACCCCGGCAACGCCTACGAGGCGGACGCGTTCGCCGTCTGGGGCGGTCACGGTGCGGTGCGATTGCTCCGGCGCGACGACGCCCGGTTCGCGATGCTGCTGGAGCGGGCCGGCCGACCGGCGCACCCTCGCCGAGCACCGGGACGTCGCCGTGGAGGAAGCCGTCGCCATTGCCGGCCGCCTCACCCACAGACTGGCGGTGGCCGCACCGCCCGGTCTGCCACGGCTCAGCGACCGTGGCGAACAGTGGGCGGCCGACCTCCGTGCGGACGCCGACCGGCTGCCCCGGCCGCTGCCGCGCCAGGTGGTGGACGCCGGGATCGCCACCGTCCGCGAACTCGGAACCGACCAGCCCGACACGCTCGTCCACGGCGACCTGCACCTCGGCAACATCCTGCGCGCCGAGCGCGAACCCTGGCTGGCCATCGACCCCAAGGGCTACGTCGGCGACCCTGCCTACGACGCAATCACCGTGCTCCGCAGCCGATTTGACGACCTGCTCGCCGCAGGCGACCTGCGCCGGGCGGTGCTGCGCCGACTCGCGATCTACGCGGACGCCGCCGAACTCGACCACGACCGGGTCCGCCGCTGGGACGAGGCCCGCGCGGTGAGCGCTGCCCACTGGGGGCGGGAACACGGCGACCCCGGCTGGCTGGTCGAAGTCACCGGCCGGATCGCGCAGTTGCTGAGCACGCAGGCATGAGTCCATGGGTCTGCGGAGTACAGGCCGGGCGGAGCGAATACTCACGCCGGTTACCTGACCGGAACGGGGAGACGGCCGGGCCGGAACGGGAGCGGGTGCTGAGTCACTTTGCACCCGGTGCGTCTTGAACTGCGGGTGGGGGATGCAGGATGCTCGCTGGCGGAGAATCAACCTGTCTGGGGAGGACCGGAGTTGGACTGGGCTCACGCGGCCGGGTATGGCGGCGTCGGGGGAGCGTTGGTCGAACTGGTGGTCGCCAATGGGCGGTTGCTGGCGTGGCAGGCGGCGCGGCATCGGGCACGGCAGGAGAGGCGGCGGCGGATGCCGCCGTTGCGTCATTACGTCGACTTCTCGGCGGACTTGGCTGCCGGACTGAGCCGGATAGCGCTGGGGGCGGTCACGGGGTGGCTGTTGCACTCCCAGATCACCGGACTGTACGCGGCGGTGGCGGCCGGGGCCTCGGCGCCCGCGTTGTTGCGGCAGATCGGGTCGTTCACCTCGGCGCAGGCCGTCACGAGGGGTGAAGAGCCACCGGAATCCGGGGAGTTGGAGTCCGTTCCGGTGCCGGGGCGGCCGGGGGAGGCCGGGTCATGAGCTTCGGACGTCGTTACCTGGACTCGCTCACTGCCGAGGGGCGGACGACGGTGCCGTTCCGCCCTCGACTCGGGCCCGAAGTGCCCTGGTGGCGAAGGTACTTGGCGTCGCTTGTCGGAGTCGGGCCGACCGGCGGAGCAGATCGTACGGCGGACGCGCCGACGCGGAAGGCCGGGTTCGTTGTTCTGCGCCCGACGGCGCAGTTCCGGACGGCCATCTGGGCGGGCCCGGACCAAACGGCGGCCGTGATGCGCCGACGCGTTCGCTTGGCGCCCGGGCTGGGGCTCGCTGCCGCCGCCGCCCTGCTCGCCGGTCTGGTTCTGTTCGTCCCGCACGGTACCGAGCGCGATCCGGCGGTGCCGCCCCCGGAGCCCGGGCAGTCCGCCTCCCACCTTCCCGCACCGGCGGGCTGCGGCGAGGCACAGCGGGCACTGGACGCGTACCGAGCGGCGGCGGTGGGGACGGGCAGTGCGGGGCAGGCCGTTGCGGCGCGGGCAGCGAACGGCGCGTTGCAGTCCGCGAGTTCGGCGGCGGACCCGTATGTCCGGCCGGTGATCCTCAGGCTGGCGGAGGAGTTCCGGGAGTTGAGCCTCCGCCTGGACGGCCCGGCGAGCGGCGATCCCGGGCAGACGACGGCGAACATCGAAGCCGACACCCGGCGGCTCGAACTTCGGTGCACAGAAAGCCTGTTCGGTTCACCCTGACCTTCGGCGTTCGGACGCCCGCAGCCCGGGCTGGGCGCAACCCGGACGAGGGAAACGGACGTTGATGGGCCGGTCGAGCCGCAGGATGTCGGCGGCCGATGGGAGGGTGCTCGGATGGACACTCGCCTGCACGCCATCGCCGAGTACTGGAACGACGCCGCTCCCGCCTTCGACCAGGAGCCCGATCACGGGTTGGGGGCCGAGACCACGCGGCGGGCGTGGGTACGGAAGTTGGCAGGGTGGGTGCCCAGTGGGCCGCTGGAGGTGCTGGACGCCGGATGCGGGACGGGGTCGCTGTCGCGGCTGCTGGCGGAGGCCGGGCACCGGGTGACCGGGGTGGACCTGGCGGCGGGGATGGTGGAGCGGGCCCGGGCGAAGCTGGCGGGGGTGGGGCTGACCGGGCACTTCATGGTGGGGGACGCGTCGCGGCCGCCCGTCGGGGAGGAGCGGTTCGACGCGGTGCTCTGCCGGCACCTGCTGTGGACGCTGCCCGACCCGGAGGCGGCGCTGCACCACTGGACGACCCTGCTGCGCCCGGGCGGTCGGCTGGTCCTGATCGAGGGCCGGTGGCGCGAGGCGGGCGCGGAGCCGGAGCCGTACGTGCCCGGCGCGGAGGGGCTGCCCTGGGCAGGTGGCGCGACCGCGGACGAACTGGCCCGTGCGGTACGGCCGTTGGTGCGCGAGCTGCGAGTGGAGCCGCTGTCGCAGGACGCCGAACTGTGGGGCGGGCCCGTGTCGGACGAGCGGTACGCGGTGCTGGCGACGGTCTGAGGCGGGTTCCCGATCGCGGCAGCCTGGGCGAGAGGTGCGCCGTCCTGGGCAGGTCCCCAGCTCTGGCAGTCCGGTTCCGGGCAAGAGGTATGCGGTGCCGACGGCCGCACGAGGCGGCCCAGGTCAGCCCGCGGCGCGCCGGTCGTCGGTGACCACGCCCAGCCAGACCTGGGCGGCGTCGTCCAGCGGGACGTCCAGCGCGGCGCACAGGCCGACCACGGTGCCGAAGCCGGGGCTGGGGAGGCGGCCCATCTCGATCTTGCGGAGGGTCTCGGGGGAGATGCCGGCGCTCTGGGCGACGGCGACCGGGTCGCGGCCGGCCCTGGTCTCGCGGAACAGCGCGCCCAGGCGCCGGCCGGCTTCGATCTGCTCGGGAGTGAGGGGGACTCGCACCATGCCGCCACGCTACTGAACACGGCGGCCCGCCGTCGCCCCGCCCGGGAATCGGGGACACCGGGAGGCGCGCGCCCCGGCAGCTCGGGCTCGTCGCCTTGCCGGGGCCAAGGGTGCGGTGGCCCGCCGTCGCCCCGCCCGGTAGCGGCCCGGGGTGGCGGCGGGGGTCAGCGCACCGGGAGCTCGGGTTCGTCGTCCTGCCGGGGGCCGAGGATGCGGCGGTCGGCGGCGTCGATCCGGACGTCGTCGATGCTGGCTTCACGCCGCCGCATCAGGCCGTTCGGGTCGAACTCCCACAGTTCGTTGCCGTGGCTGCGCCACCACTGGCCCTCGTCGTCGTGCCACTCGTACTGGAAGCGGACGGCGATCCGGTCGCCGTCGAACGCCCACAGGTTCTTGCGCAGCGCGTACTCGTGTTCGCGGTCCCACTTGGCGGTGAGGAAGGCGACGATCTCGGTGCGGCCGGTGAGGAAGGTGTCGCGGTTGCGCCACACCGAGTCGGGTGTGTAGGCGAGGGCGACGCGCTGCGGGTCGCGGCTGTTCCAGGCGTCCTCGGCGGCCCGGACCTTGGCGAGTGCGCTGTCGCGGGTGAACGGCGGGAAGGGCGGGCGGCCCTCGGTCATGGGGTGGCCTCCTGGGGCGGATGCGGGCAGGTGGAGAATGATCGTTCTCCACCCTTGTCGGGCGCTAGGCTAGGGAACGACCGTTCTCCACGTCAATCCCCCGCAGGAGTGCGCCGATGCCCGCCCCGCTCACCGAAGAGCAGACCCGGCAGGACCGCGAAAAGCTGCTGGACGCCGCCGAAGCGCTGTTCTACGAGAAGGGCATTCGCGCTGTCGGCATGGACGAGGTGCGGGCCGCCTCCGGGCTCCCGCTGAAACGCATCTACCGCTTCCACCCCACCAAGGACGACCTGGTGGTGGCGGTGCTGCGCCGCCGGGACGTGCGCTGGCGCGGGCGACTGGTCGCCGCCGCCGAGGCGCAAGCCGATCCGCAGGCCCGGCTGCTGGCCGCGTTCGACTGGCTGGCCGGATGGTGCGCCGAACCGGGCTTCCGGGGCTGCGCCTGGATCAATGCCTTCGGTGAGATGGGCCCGGCCTCCCCGGCAGTGCTCGCCGAGGTGCGCTCCCACAAGGACGCCTTCCACCGGCAGCTGGCCGACTGGTGCGCCGCCGCCGGCCTCGCCGACCCCGCGCCCGTGCAACTGCTCGCCGAGGGCGCCATCGTCACCGCCGCGATCACCGGCACCGACGCCCCGGCCCGACAGGCGCGTGCCGCTGTCGAGGCGCTGCTGGTGTGACGGCGATCGATGGTTTGCGAGCCTGCCCGGTGTGACTTGGGGTTTCGACTTCTATTGACCGCGTGGGAGGCGGAGGGAAGGTGGTTCAGGCCGGCGCCGTGGGCGGTGTCGCGGAACAGGTCCTCGATCCTGGTCCGGCGGCGGAACTCCCGCTCCGCCGCCGCGATCTCCTCCTTCAGGTCCAGCTGCTCGTTCGTGGCGATGAACGAGTAGGCGTGGGCGTGGTCGGCGATGCCGCAACGGGCGGCCGGACCGGGGAAGTGGTCCGGCCACCCGTGAACCATGTGCGATCCGCGCCGTGCGAGGCCGGCCCGGCCCGGCGGTTCCGGGCGGTTCCCGGAGGGGCCTCAGGCGGCCGACGGGGTCACTGGGTGCGGTAGGCGTCGGTGATGGTCTGGTCGAGGGTGTTGCCGTCGGCGTCGGTCAGCTCGGCGCGCAGGGAGACACCGGTGCCGGCCGACGGGTTCTGGACCGTCACCGCGCCCGCTTCGAGCGGGAGGCGGGTCCACGAGGCGCCGCCGTCGGTGGAGGCCGAGACGGTCAGCGAGCGGGTGCGTCCGTCCGCGGCGGCTCCCTGCACGGTGACCGGAATCCGGAGCGCACTGCCGGCCACCGCGGTGCCGGCCGGGCTGAGCTCGGGAGAGAACCGCACGACGCTCACCGGGAGCGCGGTCGGCCCGGTGGTGGTGGCCGAGGCGAAGGTCCACAACGCGTTCACGCGGGTGGTCGCGCCGGCCGCGGCCTTGCGGGTCACCGTGGTGGACAGGCGGTACGAGGCCTTGCCCGAGGGCACGGTGAACTCGCCGCGTCCGGGTGCGTCGGACGCGGCGCCGACCAGCAGGCCGTCGCGGTACAGCGACGTGTACGCGGTGTCGAACGACGGGCTCCACGGTGCGTGGCCGTCGCCGTCGGCGAGCAGCGGGACGTTCGCGGTGATTCGGTCGCCGTCGCGTGAGACGGCGGGACGGTCGGTGAGCGCGGGGCCGAAGACCGGGCCGTCGAAGGTCTGGGTGGTCGTGGCCCCGGCCCGTACGGCGATGCGGTCGGCGGTGTAGGAGTTCGGCGCGGTGCCGTCGGCGCGGGGGACGGTGAAGCTGATGTCCCAGGTGCCGCGCTCGGGTGCGACGAGGAAGGTGGCGGTGCCGGGTGTCGGCATGGACCGGGAGACGCCGAGGGACGCTCCGTCGGTCGGCAGGAGGCTGAAGTGCGTGGTTCCCGTGCTGCCCGGCCCGACGGCGCTACGGATGTTCAGGGTGGCCAGCTCCTGCGCGGAGTAGTGCCGGGTGAGCCCGGTCAGCGCGCGGGTGCCGGTGAAGGTCCGGCCGAGCGCGTAGTTGACGGTGTCGGTCTTCCAGTTGACGTCGATCCACTGCTTCAGCGCCCCGGCTTCGGTCTCGGGCCCAAGGTGGGCCACGCGCAGGTTCGGCGACCCGTTGACGACATTGCCGCTCCTGGTGACACCGTTGTGTGTGACCTCGACGACCGTCGAACCGTGCACGAAGCTCGCGGAGCCGTCCGGGGGGCGGACGTCGACGGGGACGGTGGTCCGCGCGTCGACGGTGACGGTGGTGTCCCGGTCGAGGTCGAGGCGCGGCTGGACGATCCAGTCCGTCCCGATCGTGCCGTTCGCCCCCTGGATCGAGCTCAGGGTGCTGTCCAGCAGGTACCGGCCCTTGGGCAGCCGCACGGTGGTGACGCCGGAGGTGTCCTGCTGCTCGAGGAACTCCTCGCCGCCGTCCTTGAAGACCCCGGCGACATGGGTGCGGAACTTCGTGGCCGGTTGGCCGGCGCGGTCCACGTGCTTGATGGTGAGGGTGTACGTCTGCGGCTCCGCGGCGAAGGCCGCGCTGCCGAAGGCGGGAGTCGAGGTGCCGACCAGGGCGACGGCGACGGCCAGGGCCCGGAGGGCGCTGCGGCGGGGAACGGAACGAGGGACGGAGCGGGGGGCAGAAGTTGTGGTCATGCTCTGCACTGGTCGGACCGGCTCCGGAGTTCCTGTGAGCTGGACCACATCCGGAGCGGGGCGGCCCCCGGGGGTGCGGCGGCGCCTGTGACACAGGTCACCGGAACCGGGGCGGCGGACCGGGCAGGGCAGAGCGTGGAAGCACTCATGAGAACGCGTCTTCGCCGCGGCGATCCCGACGTCCTGGGCGAGCTGTACGACGAGCACGCCCAGGTGTTGTACCGCTACGCCCTCCGCGTGACGGGCGACTGGGCGGAGGCCGAGGACGTCGTCTCGACGACCTTCCTGGAGGCGTGGCGGGGCCGGGAGCAACTGCACCCCGACGGTGACGGGCTGCGCCCGTGGCTGCTGGGGATCGCGACCAACATCATGCGCCGCACCGCCCGGGCCCGCCGGCGCCGTGACATCGCGCTCGCCCGGATCCCGGAACGCGGCTCGGTCCCGGACTTCGCCGACGACCTGGTCGCGCACCTCGCGGACGTCGAGCACCTGCGTGCCGCGCACCGCGCGCTCGCCCGGCTCCGGCGCCGCGACCGGGAGGTCTTCACCCTCGTGGTGTGGGCCGGGCTGGACTACGCGAGCGCGGCCGAGGCGCTCGGCACGCCGGTCGGCACTGTCCGCTCGCGGCTCTCCCGGGCCCGGGCCCGACTGCGTGAACTCGCCGAGGCGGAAGCCAGGGCCCAGGCCAAGGCCGAAGCCAAGGCCAGGGCCAGGGCCGAGGCCCGCGTCCTGCCGGCGCGGCACCGGCACACAGGAACCGGAAGGCCCCCCGCGGCGGAGGGGCGGACCCCTTCCGCCGTCACCGCCCTGCCCGTACCGGGCCGCATCCCCGCGCTCCGGCCGTCGATCCACTCGATCCAGTCGATCCAGGAGAGCCACGGATGAACGCCACCCCACGGCGCGATACGCAGTGTCCGTCCTCCGCGCAGGACGAGCGCCGCGAACTCGCCGAACTGCTGCCCCCGCCGGCGGTGCCCGGCCTGGACACGGATCGTCAACTGCTGCTGAGACGGGAGGTGTTGCGCAGGGCCGCCGCGTCCGCCGAACCGCGGGGCGGCGCCACCCGGCGTCCGGCCCGGTACCGGCGTCCGGTCCGGATCGCGGTGCCGGCGCTCGCCTGCGCCCTCGCGGTCGTCGGCGTCGTGACGGTGGACCTTGGGGGTTCGGCCGGGCACGACCGCGCGGCGGTGACCGGGGGTGGCGCCGCCGACACCTCCCGCGCGGTACAGCTGCTCGACCACATCGCGCTCGCCGCCGGAGCGGAGCAGTCGACGGTCCGCGCCGACCAGTTCGTCTACGTCGAGAGCAGGGTCGCCTACGCGGCTCAGAGTACGGCGGGCGGTCCCGTGACCATGGCTCCCGTACACACCCGGCAGGTCTGGCTGTCCGCCGACGGCAGCCGCCCCGGTCTGCTGCGCGAGGAGGGCGGGCCCGACACCCGGCTCCGCGAGAACGGCCCGGTCCGCCACCTCGACCGGCCGGGGGAGACCGCCGGGCCCGACACCCCGCGCGGGAACGGTCCGTCGATCGGTGAAGCGACCAACGCGTACGTCGCCTCGCTGCCCACCGACCCGGACGCCCTGCTGAAGCTGATCAGGGAACAGACCCGCGGCGAGGGCCAGGACCCGGACCAGCGGGCGTTCACGGCGATCGGCGACCTGCTGGCCGAGACCTGGGCGCCGCCGCAGGTCAGCGCCGCGCTCTACCGGGCCGCCGGGCGGATTCCGGGGGTCACGGAGGTTGCCTCGGCCGTCGACGCCGCCGGACGCGAAGGCGTCGCCGTGGCGCGTACGGCGCACGGGCAGCAGACTCAGTGGGTCTTCGACCGGACCACGTACGCGTTCCTCGGCGAGCGAACGGTCCTCGCCGAGGCCGGCGAGGCAGGGCCGGCCGGGACGGTGGTCGGCACCTCGGCGGTCCTCGCGAAGGCCGCCGTCGACCGCGTCGGCCAACTCCCCTCAACGGGCCGGTGATGCGGCCGGCAGCCGACTGACCGGCTCCGCGCCGTCCTCGACTCACCCGACTCCCGGGCCGGCGGATGGGCCGAACGACCGGATCAGCGGACGGTGACCTGGGCGCGGTGGCGTTCCAGGCCCCGCTGTCGGTGTGGAGCGCGATCTCCAGCTTCGGTCGGCCGGTGGATGGTCCGGCCACCGCCCCCGAGGTGGAAGGCGGTGGTCGCGGCCGGGACATGCAGTTCTCGTTCGCAAGGTATCGATCACGGTCACAGGCTGGAGAGCGGATCCCCAAGCGGTATTTAAATACCGTTCTGCTGCTAGGGTGTCCCCGTCCCGCCGGTATTCAAATACCGGCAGCCTCATGGAGCGGGCGGCGCTGCCGCTGTGCAGGGAGCGTGTCGTGATCGAGTACAAGACGCCGCAGGCGATCGAGAAGATGGCCGTCACCGGCAGGTTCGTGGCCGAGACACTGGCCGAGCTGTCGGGGATGGTCGAGCCCGGCCGTGAGGTGATGGACCTGGAGCGCCGGGCCCGGAAGCTGGTCGAGAAGCGTGGCGCGGTCTCCTGCTACTGGGACTACGCGCCGTCGTTCGGCCGCGGGCCGTTCCGCAACGTGATCTGCCTGTCCGTGAACGACGCGGTGCTGCACGGGCAGCCGCACCCCTATGTGCTGCGCGACGGGGACGTGATCAGCCTGGACTTCGCGGTGTCGATCGACGGTTGGGTCGCCGACTCCGCCGTCACCGTCGTCGCGGGCGCGGCCGCCGAGCAGGACGTCCGCCTGATCGACTCCACCCGGGCCGCGCTGGACGCGGCGATCGCCGCGGCGGTGCCCGGCAACCGGATCGGCGACCTGTCGGCGGCCATCGCCAAGGTCGGCCACGGGGCGGGCTACCGGATCAACACCGACTTCGGCGGTCACGGCCTGGGCCGCACCATGCACGAGGACCCGCACGTCGCCAACGTCGGGCGGGCGGGGCGCGGCCTGGAACTGCGCCCGGGGCTGACGCTGGCGCTGGAGCCGTGGTGGTGCGCGGGGACGGCGGAGCTGCGGGTGGACCGGGACGGCTGGACGCTGCGATCGGCGGACGGCTCGCGCGGCGCGCACTCCGAGCACACCGTGGCGATCACCGAGGACGGGCCGCGGGTGCTCACCGCGCTGTCCTGAGACCGTCCTGGGGTCGCTGCCCCGGGGTCGTCCTGGGGTCGCTGCCCCGGGGTCGTCCTGGGGTCGCCCCGGGGTCGTCCTGGGGCCGCCCCGGGGTCGTCCTGGGGTCGCCCCGGGGTCGTCCTGGGGTTGCCCCGGGGAAGTCGCGGGGCCGTCCCGGGGGCGTCGATTCGGCCACGGTCGGTGACCGTGAGACGAGCCGGTCGTGACCGCTGTGGCCCGGCCCATACGCGGAAGGGCGGGTGGTCGGCGCGCGGTCACCGGTCGAGTGCGCGGTGTGTGCGGCGCCTCGGGAGAGGTGGTCCAAAGCCGGTGAGGCCGGTCACAGCACACGCCGGCCGGGCCCGGGAAATCGCGGGCGGAGGCGGCGCAAAACCCCGATATACCGCCGGTAACGCGGCTCTGACCTGCGCAGACCTTCGAATGCTTGGACATCGGCCCGGACGCCCGTAGCTTCGTAACCAGTGCAGGGCGCACTACCCGGGATCACCCGACACCAACGCCCCGGAGCGGCCACCGAGCCGCACCGCACGGGCAGGGTGACCGCGACGGAGAGCACGTCGGCCAACGACGACACCGTCCGATCAACAAGCGCGAAACAGCAGGCCCGTCAGGGGTCCTGGTTCCGCCTTGCCTGCCCGGGGCAGCCGAAAGGATTCGCATGATCTTCCGTAACGAGACCGCCGCCGCCACGACCGCCGCCACCACCGCCGAGAAGGGCAGCCGTACCCGCAAGCGCGTCCGTGCCGCCATTGTGGTGGGCGCCGCGGTGGCCGTTCTGCCGGTGGCCGGACTCGTCACGGCAACCTCGGCCCACGCCGCCGACGCGTCCACCTGGGACAAGGTCGCGCAGTGCGAGTCGAGCGGCAACTGGTCGATCAACACCGGCAACGGCTTCTACGGCGGCCTGCAGTTCACCTCCTCCACCTGGGCCGCGTTCGGTGGCACCGCCTACGCCCCGCAGGCCAACCAGGCCACCAAGGCGCAGCAGATCGAGATCGCCGAGAAGGTGCTCGCCAACCAGGGCCCCGGCGCCTGGCCGGTGTGCTCCGTCAAGGCCGGTCTGACCAAGTGACGCACTGAGCACGATCGCCGCATCCGCACACGCCGACGGCCGCCCCCCACCTCGGGAGGGGCGGCCGTCGGCGTGCGCGCGTGTTCGTGGGGTGCGCGGCGCTCAGTCGAACCAGTCGGGCTCGGCGGCGTCGATCAGCTCGCGCAGCGTCGGCCGGTCGTGGAACGCGCCGGACAGCAGCGCGCCGAGTTCGCGCAGCGCCGCCGCGTCCTCGCCGTACGCCACGAACATGCCGGCCTCCGGGTCGTAGCGGAACCGGCCCTCCAGGTGCGGCGCGCGCGAGCGCACCGCGGAGCGGGCCACCGCCTCCCAGCTGTAGCCGCCGTTCGGCTGCCCGGCGGCCTCGAACACCTCGTCCACCGCGACCATCCGGTCGTCCGACAGCAGCAGGCAGTACGAGCCGGGTCGGTGGTCGTACTCGAAGAACGACAGCGGGGCGTACGTCTCACGATCAGTCATGGACCGGACGGTATCGGCGGCCACCGACACTCACGCGGGAGGGGACGGATCGGCACGGTCAGCCGGTGCGCGAGTCGCCAACTGCCGTAGTCGGCCGGTCACTTGGCAAGCTCCGCCATCCGGTCGGCCAGCGCGCGGGCGGCCGGGCGGCGGAACACCTCCGGGGCCGGTTCGGCGATGGGAGGCTACCGCCGCTCCTCGGGGCCCTGTTCCTCGTCCGGCCCCTTCTCCGGCGCGGGTCCGCCGTCCCCCTTCGGCCCCTTCTCCGGCTCGGGCTCGTCCTCCTCCGGCTCGGGCTCGTCCCCCTCCGGTTCGGCTTCGGGCGGGACGAAATCGACCGCCACGCGCTGCTCGGGGCGGCGTTCCTCCTGGCGGGCCAGCGACTCCAGCACCTCCTGGTCCGGGCCGGTCAGCGGCGGCTGGAGCAGCGAACGCGGCCACAGCCGCCGGGCCAGCACCACGTTCGTCTCGGACGCGTACACGGTGATCTGCGACGCCAGGTACAGCCAGGACAGCAGGCCGATGACCGTCGCGAAGAAGCCGTACACGGCGGTGGCGTGCCGCAGTTGATGCGCCACCAGCACCGCGCCGAACGCCTGCAGGACGGTGAACAGCGGGCCCGCCACCAGGCTGCCCGGCAGCAGCTGGCGGGTCGGCACCTCCTTCGGCGTGAGGACCCGCAGGCAGGCCGCGAACACCGCGGTGTTCAGCACCGCCGACAGCAGCAGCCCGCCGACCCGGGCGAGGGTGCCCGCAAGCGTGGTGCTGACCAGCGCCGCGGCCGCCGTGGTCACCACCAGGCCGAGGCCCAGCGCACCGAACAGGGCCAGGCTGCGTGCCAGCCGCGGCCAGTAGCCGGGCCGCCGCACGCCGGGGACGTTCCACACCTCGGCCATGGTGTGCTGGAGGACCTGCGCGATGCCCAGCGCGCCGTACAGCAGGCCGAGGACGCCGATCACCAGCGCCAGCCCACTGCCCTGCACCGAGTGCACGTTCTCCCGCAACTGGTTGCCGATGATCGGAAAATCGGCCAGCGCGGAGTTGACCACCGCCTCCTGCGCCCCCGGATGACCGTGCAGCACGAAGCCCAGCACGGTGGAGAGCAGGAGCAGCAGCGGGATCAGGGACACGAAGCCGTAGTAGGTGATCAGCGCGGCCAGCAGACCGCCCCGGTCGTCGCCGTACTTCTTGATCACGCCGAACACCACGGCCGGCGGCCCGTGCCGCTGCTGGGTGCGGTCGACGGCACGCAGCGCGCGTTCGATCGGATTCACGGGCGGTCCTCCTCGCTGGTCGGCATCCCCGCACCTATCGCGGACCGGCGCGAACCGTCACCCGCAGCCGGGCCACGCTCCCCCGAACGGGGGAGCCAAGTCCCCTGTCCGGGGGAATCGACGCACCCCGGGCGATTGCGATCGTCGGAGCCATGACGACACCGAACCTCCTGGCCAGCACCCGCCGGGACCGCCTGCGGACGGTCATCTGCGTGGGGACGATCGCCGCCACGCTGCCCTACCTGGCACTGAAGATCGCCTGGGTCGCGGGCAGCAGCATCGGCGTGCACGGCGACGGCATGCACAGCGGCAGCATGATCGGCGCCAACCTGGCGACGCTCGGCATGGACGCGATCGCGGCCGCGCTCGCCCTCGCCCTGGCCCGCCCGTGGGGGCGGCGGGTCCCCGGCTGGCTGCTGATCCTGCCGATGTGGGTGGCCACCGGACTGCTCGCGCCGATCGCCCTGGTGGTGCCCGTCGCGGCCGTGGTCGGCGCGTTCACCGACGGCTTCTCCTCCTCCGGCAGCCCGGACCAGGACACCATCGACGGCTGGGTGTACGCCATGGTCTACGGCGGGTTCGGCCTCCAGGCCGTCGGACTGGTCGCCGGGTTCGTCCTGCACGCCCGGGAACGCTGGGCCGGCGTGTTCGCGCTGCGCCTGCGCGACCTGCCCCTCGGCCCGGCCGCCGGCGCGCGGCGGCTGATCGCGGCCGGGGTCGCCGCGTTCGGCCTGATCCCGGTCGGCATCCAACTGTCCTGGGCGTTCGGCAGCCACGCCCTGCGCCCCGGCGACACCCGCACGGCGAGCCAGTCCCTGATCATCGACAGCGGGTACGCCCTGATCATCCTGGCCGGCCTGGTCGGCATGCTGGCGGTGACCCGGCAGCGGCAGGACGGCCGGCCTGCCCTCCGGCTGCTGGTCATGGCCTGGGTGGGCACCGGCACGGCCTTCGGCTGGGGGTTCTTCTGGCTGGTCACCTCCTCCCTGCACACCCCGCTGAACGATGGCTCGGACATGCGCGGCCTGGCACTCCTCGGCGGGTTCCAGACCCTGACGGGCGCGGTGCTCGCGACAGTACTGGCCCTGATGGTGGTTCAGGCCGCCGCACCGGCCGGGCAGGGGGCGTCCGAGGACGGCGGCGACCGGGGTGGGATGATCCGGGCGTGACGCTACGGGGGGAGCTCCGCCGGACCGCCCAGGCCCTGCTCGGCCGGGCGGCCCTGCGGCGCTGGGCGCTGCTGATCCTGGGCGGCGCGATGATGACGCCGTTCTGGTTCGTCACGAACATCGTCCTCGGGATCACCCTCGACCGGGTGGTCCCGCAGACCTCGCTGGGCCGGGCACTGCTGGTCCAGTTCCTGGCCTACCTGGCCGCGCTGCCGCTGGTCGCCGCGACCGCCGCGGCCCTCCCGTTCATCCGGCAACTCGAGTCCGCGATCGTCCGGACGCTGCTTCCGGCCGGGACGTGGGCGGAGGGCCCGGACGACCGGACCGCCTCGCGCGGACGGACCGCCGCCTGGGCCGTGCTGCACCTCGGACTCGGCGCGCCCCTCTCCGGGGCCACGCTGGCAATCCCGCCAGCCGTCGTGGCGCTACTGGCCGTACGTCCGTTCCTGGACCAGGCCCCCGGGTGGCTGGGCGCGGTACCGGCCTGGCTCGGCCCGGCCGCCGGCCTGCTGCTCGCGGCGCTGATGCCGACGGCCGCCTGGGCGACCGGCCTGCTCCTGGAACGCTCGGCACCCGCCCTGCTCGGACCGTCCGCCGCAGAGAAGCTCGCCGAGGCCGAACGCCACAGTGCCCGCCTCGCCGAACGCAACCGGCTCGCACGGGAGTTGCACGACTCCGTCGGCCACGCACTGGGTGTGGTGACGCTCCAGGCCGCAGCCGCCGGCCGGATCCTCGACCGCGACCCGGCGTTCGCCCGCAGCGCCCTCGCCGCCATCGAGGAAGCCGCCCGGTCGGCCGCCGACGAACTCGACCACGTCCTCGGCCTGCTCCGCGAGGAGAGCCCCGGCCGCACCCCCCAACCCGACCTGCGCGACGTCCACCACCTCGCGGACTCCGCCCGCGCCACCGGCTCACCCGTCACACTCACCGTCGGCGACCTCGACCCCACGCCCGCCGTGGTCTCCCGCGAGGCCTACCGCATCGTCCAGGAGGCCCTCACCAACGCCCTCCGCCACGCGGCCGGTTCACCCGTGGACGTGACGATCGAGGCCACCGCGGGGGAGCTGCGCCTGCGGGTCTCCAACCCGCTGCCCGCGCCGCGCCGCCCCACCCGCCGCGGCGGCCGGGGCACCCGAGGCATCGCCGAACGCGCCCAACTCGTCGGCGGCCACGCCGAGTTCGGACCGGTCGGCAGCCACTGGCAGGTGACCGCCCGGCTGCCACTGACCCTCGGCGGGGCCCTCGGCCCGGCCCGCCCCGCCGCGCAACCACCGACCGCCCCGGAGGGGACCTGTGAGTGCTGAGCCCATCCGGGTACTGATCGCCGACGACGAACCGCTGGTGCGTTCCGGCCTGGCCGTGATCCTGTCCGCCGAACCCGACATCGAGGTGGTCGGCGAGGCCGAGAGCGGCGCCCAGGCCCTCGCACTCGCCCGCGCCCTGACACCCGACGTGGTGCTCACCGACGTCCGGATGCCCGCCCTCGACGGCATCCAGGCCGCCCGGCGGATCCTCGACACCGTCGTCCCCGCCCCGCGGGTCGTGGTGATCACCACCTTCGAGAACGACGACAGCGTCCACGACGCCCTCCTCGCCGGCGCTGCGGGCTTCCTGCTCAAACGCTCACGGCCGGAAGCCATCGTGCAGGCCGTCCGGCTGGCCGCGTTCGGCGACACCCTGATGTTCCCCGACTCCGTACGCGACCTGGCACTGCGTCACCGCCGCGAGGCCACCCCGTTCGCGCACCCGCTCTCCGACCGCGAACAGGAGGTGCTGCGCCTGATGGCCGCCGGCCTCGGCAACGCGGAGATCGCCAGGTCGCTGTTCCTCGGCGCGGAGACCGTCAAGACCCACGTCGCGAACATCCTCACCAAGCTCGGCGCCCGCAACCGCACCCACGCCGTGGTCCTCGCCTACCGTTCCGGCTTCGTCGCGCCCTGACCACCGCGTTCGGGCGTCGGGGTTGCCGCGGCCGGGGCGCGGTCAGAGGTAGTCCTCCAGGCGGCCGATGGCGAAGCCCTCGGCGGTGGCGGTGTCGACGACGCGGCGGAGCATGTCGGACATGGTGCCCTTCCAGCCCGGGGCCGGGGCGCGGAAGTGGGTGAGGATGATGTCGCCGGAGTGGAGCTTCTGGCCCGAGTAGCGGTATTCGAGGTGGTCGGGGAAGGCCTCCTCGGTCCACAGGGGGACGGCCGTGACGCCGCAGGAGGCGGCGGTGCGCAGGGCGGCGTCGGTGTACTCGCCGTACGGGGGGCGGAACAGGTAGGGGCGGGTGCCGATCTCCTCCTCCAGGCGGTCCTGCTGGCCGCAGATCTCGCGGCGCAGCGCGTCGGCGTCGAGGCGGCGCAGGTCGGGGTGGGTGATGGTGTGGTTGTTGACGGCCACCCCGCGCTGGGTCATGGCGCGGAAGTAGCCGTAGTCGGAGCGCGCCAGGTAGTCGGAGACGAACACGGACAGCGGCACGTCCAGCTCGGCGGCCATCTGGGCGAACTCCGGGTCCTTCTCGGCGCCGTCGTCCACGGTCAGGAACACCACCTTGTCCTCGGTGGGGACGCGGTGGACCACCGGCGGCAGGCCGTCGGCGAGCAGCACGTACGGCCCTGCGGTCAGCTCCGGCTTCTCGGCGGGCGCGGCGGGCGCCGTCAGCGGGAGGGCGGCCAGGCCCCAGTGCCGGGCGGCGGTGAGCGCCGCCTCCTGTTGCCTCGACTTATGTTCGGCGGCGGCCAGTTGACTGTTCATCTCCTGCCCGGCCGCGCCCTGCGGGACGGCGGCGGCGGGCTGAGCGGCGGCGGGCGGTGCGGCGGGGGCGGCCTGGGTTCCGGTGCCGTCCCGGGTGTGCGGGGAGCTGCAGCCGGTGGCGAGAGCGCCGAGGGAGGCGAGCGCGGTGAGGGTGGCGAGGTGGCGGCGGCGCGAGGACCGGCGGCCACGGATCTTCGTCGGCATACCGGCCGGTGATCCCCGCTTTGCACGGTGGGTAATCGGCTCCTCACCCGGCCGGCGCACCTGCGCCGCCCGTTCGACACGCCGTGGCAGCCGCCACCGCCAGGTGGGCGCCCGCGCGGGTCGTACGCCCCCGTACGACCCCGGCGCGCCCTGTCGGCGGGAACGGGCCGACGGGAAGATGGGGTCCTCGCCGCGTGCGCGGCGACCGTCGTCAGGGGAGGAGTGGTCGCGATGGGTGAGCACGAGAAGCCCGCGCCGGACCCGGGCCAGGGCACCCCGCCCCCCGGAAACTCGGACGGACAGGTGCCGCCCCCGCCGCCCGGTACCGGCAAGCGGCGCAAGTAGCGGCGGTGGCCGAGGAATTGGACCTGCCCTCGTACCGGTCGCGGCTCGACCGGGTGATGGCGGAACGCGGGGCATGGCCCGAGGGAGCGCCGTGGGTGCGGGACGCGATGGCGGCACTGCCCCGGGACGGGTTCGCGCCGCGGCGGCTGTGGCGGTGGGACGGCCGGGCGTGGGCGCCGGTGGACCGGGCCGTCGATCCGGCGGGCTGGGCGGGGGAGTTGTACCGCTCCCCGGACGAGGCGGCGGTGACGAAACTCGGTGACGGCCTGCCCACGTCGAGCCTGTCCTGCCAGGCCGTGGTCGCCGACATGGCGGACAGCCTCCGGCTGGAGCCCGGGCACCGCGTCCTCGAACTCGGCACCGGCAGCGGCTGGAACGCGGCGCTGCTGGCCCGCCGCGCCGGACCGGGCCAGGTGGTCAGTGTCGAGGCGGACCCGGCGCTCGCGGCCGCCGCCGCGAGTCGGCTGGCCGCCGCGGGCCTGGAGGTCCACGTCCTCACCGGCGACGGCGACTTGGGCGCACCCGGCCGCCCTCCGTTCGACCGGGTGATCGCCACCTACGCCGTCGAGCAGATCCCCTGGGCCTGGATCGAACAGACCGCCCCCGGCGGGCGGATCGTCACCCCCTGGGGCCGCCTCGGCCACGTCGCGCTCACCGTCGCCGAGGACGGCAAGTCCGCCACCGGCTGGATGCAGGGCCTGGCCCGGTTCATGCCCACCCGCACCCAACACGCCCTCCGGCAACGGACGTTCGCCGACATCCGGCAAGGGACGTTCGCCGACATCCGGCGAGCCTCGGAGCCCGGCGCCACCGGGGCCACCCACCGTGACCCGGCCCGGCTCGCCGACCCGTGGGGGCTGGGCTTCGCCCTGCGCGTCGCCCTCCCCGAGCTGACCGTGCACACCGGCCACGACCAGGACGGCACCAGCGCGTGGATCACCGACGGCCACACCTCCTGGGCCGTCCTCTCCGCCCGCCCCACCGGCGGCGCCTGGACCACCCAGGGCGGACCACGCCGCCTCGCCGACGAACTCGAAACCGCCTGGACCGAGTGGGAGACCGCCGGCCGGCCCGGCGTATACGACTACGGCCTCACCCGCACCCCCACCGAGCAGTACGCCTGGGCGAACGACCCGCACACCGGCCCCCGCTGGCCGGCCGGCGGCCCGGGTCGCGCGCCGGTGGTGAGCTCGTAGAGGCGCGTGACGGCCCGGCGGTGGCTTCGGCGCGGCTCGCGCGCCCGCTGTCGCGGCCCGGGTTCCGGCCCCGTTGGCCCGGTGCGACCCCGGCTCGGACGCCGCTGGTGCGCCGCCCGGCCCCGGCAGCGGTTGCGGTGTGACTCGTGCGGGCCCCGGCGTCGGCCGGTACCTGGGCGCTGCTCGCGGGTCGCGTGTCGTTGGCGGGCGTGACGGCCCGGTACCGGCGGTGGCGTCGGCCCCACTTGTAGCCCCCGTCGTCGGTGGAGCGCTGTCCGGCGCCGCCGGTCCTCTCGTCGGCCGGAGGCGGGATCGGTCGGCGGGTGTGGGGCCGCTAGGGTCTGAGGGTGATGCGTGAGTGGGTGGAGCGGGCGGTGCCGGGGCCCTGGTCGTGGCGGGCGGTGGCCCGGGAGGTGCTGGGCGGGCTCGTGGTGTGCGGGCTGGCCGCGCTGTTTCAGCGGGCGGACAGCGGGGGGTGGCCGTCGGGGCTGGTGGTGGGTGCGGCGGGAGTGCTGTTCCTGTTGCGGCGGGGGTTGCCGGGGACGGTGCTGGTGCTGTCGGCGGCGGGTGCCGGCGGGCCGAGCGGCTTCCTGCCGCTGCTGGTCGCGGCGGGCTACTCGGCGGGCCGCCGGATCACCAAGCCCTGGTACGCGCCGGCGGTCTTCACGATCGGCTTCGTGCTGAACTTCGCGGCGGGCGTGCTGCAGTACCGCCGCGACCACTTCCCGCTGCCCGCGCTGCTCGGCATCTGCGTGGTCGGCTACCTGCTGGTGGGCGTGCTGCCCGCACTGTTCGGCCGGTACCGGGCGCAGCGCACCGCGCTGCTGGACAGCCTGCGCGAGCGCAACGAGCAGCTGGTCCGCGAACGCGTGATGATCGCGCATCAGGCGCGGCTGCGCGAACGCCACCGGATCGCCCAGGACATGCACGACAGCCTCGGCCACCAGCTCGCGCTGATCGCCGTGCACACCGGCGCGCTGGAGGTGGACCGCACGCTCGGCGAGCGGCAGCGCGAGGCCGTCGGGGTGCTGCGGCAGGCCGCGACCGGCGCGATGCACGAGCTGCGCCAGGTGGTGGGCCTGCTGCGGGACGACTCGCTGCCGGCGGCCGGCGGCGTGGACGCGATAGACCGGCTGGCGGAGACCTCGCAGGCGGCGGGCGCGAACGTGGAACTGCGGCACGAGGGCACGCCGCGCGAACTCGCCGCGGCCACCGGCCACGCCGCGTACCGGATCGCCCAGGAGGGCCTGACGAACGCGCACAAGCACGCCCCGGGCGCGCTGATCGTGGTGACGGTGCGCTTCGAACGGGACTCCGTGATCGTGGAGGTGGTGAACGGGCCCGGCGGGGACGCGACGGCGGCGGTCTCCGGCGGCCAGGGCCTGACCGGCCTGCGCGAGCGGGCCCGGCTGCTGGGCGGGGCGATACAGGCGACCGCCCGGCCGGACGGCGGATTCCGGCTGAGCGGTCGACTCCCGTACACCTCGGACGGGGCGCTGGCGGCGATCCCCGAGGAGGAGGAACTGCGCGAACTGGCCGGTCAGTTGATCGGCCCCGAGAAGCGCCGCCGGAGCCCCGCGATGGGCTGCGCACTCGGCGCGGTCGCGGTGCTGGGCGTGGTCGGGGTGGTCGCCACGATCGGGGTGCTGGTGTTCATCAGCTCGATGCGCGACGCCACCGTGTCGACCAAGCTGTACGACTCGATCGAGGAAGGCCAGTCCGAGGGCACGGTGAACGCCCGGCTGCCGGTCGGCAGCGACTTCCTGACCGGCGACTTCAAGAAGTACGGCCCGCCGGTGCCGGACGGCGCGCACTGCCGCTGGTTCGCGGGCGACGTGCGGGTCGGCACCGGAGACGGCCAGGACGTGGTCCGGTTCTGCTTCAAGGACGGCCTGCTGCTGGAGAAGCAGCACTTCCAGACCTCGCAGACGGGGCGGCCCACGTCCGGTGCGAGCATCAACTCCTCGCAATCCCCAGCTCCTTGAGTCGCTTCGCGTGCTCGTGACGGATCCGGGTCAGCGCCTGCGCCCGGAACGGATCCTCGGGGGCGATGGCGTCCGCCGCCTCCAAGGCCTCGTCCAACAGCCGCAGTTGGAGGTCCCGGTGGAGCAGCACCGGGTGGTGGCGGGTCAGTTCGACGGCCGCGAGGGCCAGCTTCGGCAGGTGCACCCGGGGGTTGTCCAGGGCCAGCAGGCGGTGCGCCCGGTAGGCCTGCCACGGGGTGGGGGGTTCGCTGCCGGCCAGCAACACCCGGGCACGCATGGCCATTTCCTGATCGACGTGTACGGACACACGACTCCCATCAACTCGTCCGAAGGGGGAATGCGGACGAGTCTGCGCCCGAACGAACCGCCCGGACAAGGAAAAACGCGTGTGTGCCCGGTCCTACCGCGAGCGCTCGTGAGCAGGCAGAATAGGGGTCGACACGCTGCCGGAGCCGACGACGGCGGCCAACCGGGCCTCGACGGCGTCGAGTTCCGCGCAGGCCTGGGCGCGCAGCGCGGGCAGCAGGGTGAGGGCGGCGCGGGCCGCGTCCGGGTCGGGCTCCGGATCCTGGTGTGCCGCGGTGACGGCGGCGCGCAGCGGCAGGGTGGCGAGCGCCGTCTCCCAGGCGGCGCGGTGCACGCCCGTCGCGTAGCGGGACGTCAGGTACTCCAGCGGGCTCAGCGCGAGGGCGTCCTGGTCGGCCGGCCCCGCCAAACGGTGCTCGGGCAGCAGCCAGGCGACGCCGTCGCGGGCCACCAGGTCGAACGCGCGGGCCAGGTCGGGCGCGCTGCTGCCACGCGCGGCGGCGGTCGAGGCGGCCGCCAACAGCCGCTCCAGCATGGCCGCTTCGCGCGGATCGGCGGTCCGGTCCGGATGCTCCTGCTCGGCGAGCAACTGCTCCAAGTGGTAGCGCTGGCCCCAACTGCCCACCGAGCGGTGCATCGCCCCCGCCCGGGTCTCCCGGATCGCGGCCAGCACCAGCGCCCGGGTGGTCAGATCGCGCCGCACCGCGAACCGGTCCCCGTCCGGGAACAGCCGCTCCAGCGCGCAGCGCACCGCGGTGACGGTCGGCCCGTCGTACCAGCGCAACGTCCAGCGGTGCCCGGCCTGTTCGTACTGCGGCTCGATCGGGACGCGGAACTGCACGGACAGCCGGTCGGCGATCCGCCGTGCCTGCGGGCCGCGTTGCGGCCGGGGGGAGGGGGAGGGGGTGCGCATGGCCCGGAGACTAGCCAGCACGCGGCGGGGCGGCGGGCGACGCGCGGGGCGGCTCAGCCGTTCGCCGCAGCGCCCGCCGCCGTCCGGGCCGAGGCCGCCGCGAGCTGCGGCGCGGGCACCCGCCGACCCGCCGCCACCTGCGCGTTCACCGGCCGGACGGTGGCCCGGCCGTGCGGCGCGGTGAACTCGATGGCGGTCAGCCGGGCCGCCGACGCGCGCGGCAGCAGCACCACCGAGGCCACCCCCGGCGGCAGCGGCCCGTCCGCCGAGGCCAGGGCACGCAGCGCGGCGCCGGCCCGGCGGTGGCGGGCGAACGCGTACCGGGACACCCGGCGGCCGCGCCGCCGCTGGCCGTCCGCGGCCTGCGCGGGCGTGGCGTCCAACAGCAGCAGGTGCAGGTGCCGGCCCTGACGGTGCGCGGTACGGGCGATGGCCCGGCGCACCCACGGCAGCGCCCCGCAGTCGTGCACCACCAGCGGCCCGCCGGCCCGCAGCGCGGCCCGCAGCCGCAGATAGTGGGCGGCGCGGACCAGCGGCCGGTACAGGGCGTACGGGACGCCGGGCAGGGCGGCGGCGAAACGCTGCCGGGTGTGCTGGGAGTCGATCACCCGGGCCCGGGCGCAGCGCGCCATCAAGGTGCTCTTGCCGCTGCCGGGCAGGCCCGAGACCACCAGAACGTCGAGCGCCGGGTAGGCCAGCACGGTCGGCGCCGGCCGGTCCGTCAGGTCGTGCCGGGCGTGCGGACGCAGCAATGGATGCACACGGTCCCCCTCAAGAGTGTGCCAAATGAACGTCATGTCAACGTCATGCCCCTGGCGTTGGGTTCCAGACCTGCGGAAATGCGCCTGTGACGTGTCTGTGGCCGTTCCCGTACACCCTGCGCGTTTTCCGAACAAAGATCCGTGGCAGGGTGGACAGATGCGAACGGCCTCCCGGCACGCGCGCGGGGGGACAGAGGGGAATGGGTGGGCACAGATGAGGTTCTGCTTCCTGGTCGAGGAGCACTACCGCCACGACGGGATGCCGCTGGAGGTGGTCCACCACCTGCGGGCAGCCGGCCACCGGGTGGACGTACTGCGCCCCGGCGCCGAACTGCTCGACCTCGCCCGGCTGATACGCAGCGGCACGCACGACGCGTGGGTGCTGAAGACCGTCTCCGGCGGGCCCGGCCTCGGACTGCTGGAATCCGCCGCCGCGGCCGGACTGACCACCGTCAACGACGCCCGGGCGATCCGGCCGGTCCGCGACAAGGCGCAGACCGCCGTGGTCGCCGCCCTGCACGGCCTGCCGATGCCGCGCACCTGGGCCGCGGCCGACCCGGCCGTGTTCGCCGCGATACCCGAGCGGCACTACCCGCTGGTGGTCAAGCCCGCCGACGGCTCCTCCGGGCGCGCCGTCCACCTCGTCCAGCACCCCTCCCAGCTCGCCGAACTGGCCGGGCCCGACGGCGGGGGCCTGCTGATCGCGCAACCGTACGTCGCCAACGACGGACTCGACCTCAAGGTGTACTGCGCGGGCGGCGAGTTCTTCGCCACCCAGCGCACCTCGCCGCTGCACCCGCACCGGCCCGCCACCGAACGGCCCGTCCCGCTGCCGCGCGAGGTCGCCGCACTCGCCGCGCAGGTCGGCGAGGTCTTCGGCCTCGACCTGTACGGCCTCGACGTACTGCTCGGACCGGACGGACCCACCGTCGTCGACATCAACGACTTCCCGAGCTTCCGGCAAGTACCGCACGCCGTCGAGCGGGTGGCCGACGCCGTGGTCCGCCTGGCCCGCACCGGCTCGTCCTGGCCGACCCCCGAGGCCGACACACTGCTCGCCCCCGCCCCCGCCCCGGCGCCCGCCCCGGCCGCCCGGTGACGGCGCTGCGCATCGCGGTCCTGGCCCGCGACCCGGACCACCCGCTGCTCGCCGCCACCCGCGAACTCCTTGCCGCGGCGGGCCACTCGACGGTGCCGGCCGGCCAGGACGCGGACCTGCTGATGCTCAAGGCGCGCGGCGCCGCCGCGCTCCAGGCCGCCCGCCGCTACGAGCAGGCCGGCACACCCGTGCTCAACTCGGCCGCCGCCACCGCGTTCTGCCAGGACCGGGCGGCGATGGAACAGCGCGCCCGCCGGGCCGGCCTGCCGTTCGCACCCACCGTCGCGGACGGCGCACTCGGCGAACTCACCTGGGCCGGGCCGGTGGTGGTGAAGAGCCGGCACAGCCGGCGCGAAGACCTGGTGGCCCGCGCCGACACCGCCGAACAGTGGCGGGCACTGATCGCCCGGTGGCCGCACGAACCGGTCATCACCCAGCGGCCCGTGGCCGGCGACGGCTGGGACCGCAAACTGTGGGTGATCGACGGGCACCTGTTCGCCGAACAGCGCCGCTCCGAACTCCACCCCGGCGGCCCCGCCCGCCGCCCCTGGACCCCCGGACCCGAGGAGAGCGCCCTCGCCCTGGCCGCCGGGCCCGCGTTCGGCCTCGACGTGTACGGCATTGACCTGCTGGACGGGCCCGACGGCCCGATCGCCGTCGACGTCAACGCCTTCCCCGGCATCCGCCACCAGGCGGGCGCGCCGGAGGCACTGGCAGCACTGGCTGTCCGCACCGCGCTCGTTGCCCGCGCCGCCCGCGCCGCCGCACCCGGCTGACCTGCGAACGCGGGCCCGCCACGGCCCGGTTCCACCCCGGCACCTGCCCGGTCGCGATGCTCCGGGCGACCCCGTCGGTGCACCCCCGCCGCCCGATCTGCGAGAATCGGGCGGCGAACAGGGCCAACGGACGAGGAGGAACGCAGTGCGCGAGGAGGAACCGCGGTCGCGGCTTCCCCAGCTTCGGCTGGACGAGCTGCTGGCCGAACTTCAGGCCCGGATCGATGTGGCACGCGGCACCCGGGACCGGGTGCACAGCCTGCTGGAGGCGGTGCTCTCGGTCGGCCGGGAGCTGGAGCTCACCCAGGTGCTGCGCCGGATCGTCGAGGCGGCGGCCGTCCTCGCCGACGCCAAGTACGCGGCGCTCGGCGTGATCGGCGCCGACGGCGACACCCTGTCGCAGTTCCTCACCGTCGGCCTCAGCGACGAGGAGATCGCCAGGATCGGCCCCTACCCGACCGGCAAGGGCCTGCTCGGCGAACTCATCCGCAACCCCGAACCGCTGCGCCTGGACGACCTGCGCGAGCACCCGGCGTCCACCGGCTGCCCCACCCACCACCCCGAGATGCGCACCTTCCTGGGCCTGCCGGTCCGGGTCCGCGACGAGGTGTTCGGCAACATCTACCTGACCGACAAGCGCGGCGCCGCCGGGTTCGACGACGACGACGAATCGGTGATCGCCACCCTCGCCGTCGCGGCGGGCGTGGCCATCGACAACGCCCGCCTGTACGAGGAGGCGCAGCGCCGGCAGCGCTGGCTGACCGCCACCGCCGAGATCAACCGCCGCCTGCTGTCCGGCAGCTCCCGCACCCAGGTGGTCGAGCTGATCGCCCAGCGGGCCTGCGACATCAGCGGCGCCCGGCAGGCCGACGTGCTCACCGTGCTGCCCGACGGAGGCGGCCTGCACATTGAGCTCTCCCTCGGCGGCGACCTGGCCGGCCGGGTCGGCGCGGACGTCCCGCTGGAGGGCACCATCTCGGGCGCGGCCTGCGTCCAGGGCGCGCCGGTGACGTCGAACGTGCTCGCCGAGGACCCGCGCTTCCCCGCCCGGGCGGACCGGTACGCGGGCCTCGGCCCGGCCGTCGCGGTGCCGCTGGGGCGCGCCGAGGGCCACACCGAGGGCGTGCTGCTGCTGGTGCGAGCGAGCGGCGAACCGGAGTTCACCGAGCGCGAGATCGAGCCGCTGCTGGCCTTCGCCGACCAGGCCGCGCTGGCCCTGGAGCTCGCCGAACGGCGGCGCGACGCCGAGCAGTTGGCCGTCCTGGAAGATCGCGACCGGATCGCCCGCGACCTGCACGACCTGGCCATCCAGCGCCTGTTCGCCACCGGCATGACGCTGCAGAGCGCCGCCCGCTTCATCGACCACCCCGGGGCCTCCGACCGGGTGCTGCGGGCGGTCGGCGACCTGGACGAGACCATCAAGATCATCCGTTCGACGATCTTCGGGCTGCGGGTCCGCGAGGCAGGCGTCGGACAGGGCCTGCGCGCCCGCGCCGTCCACGTGGTCGAACAGGCCCACTCCGCGCTCGGCTTCGCCCCCCGCCTGAGCATGGAAGGCCTGCTCGACACCGACGTCCCGCCCGCCGTCGCCGACCACCTGGTGGCCGTCCTCAACGAGGCGCTCAGCAACGCCGCCCGGCACGCCAAGGCCGGCCGCGTCGAGGTCGCCCTCCAGGCCACCGGCAGCCAGGTCGTCCTCACCGTCCAGGACGACGGCGTCGGCATCCCCGCCCAGGGCCGCCGCAGCGGCCTGCGCAACCTCGAGGAACGCGCCCGTTCCCTCGGCGGCACCCTCACCGTCACGGCCCCCGACACCGGCGGCACCACCCTCAACTGGACGGCCCCACTGAGTCACTGAGACCCCTCGCCGCGCCTTCGCGCACCGCCGACAACCCGGCCGGGCGCGAAGGCCGGTCGGGCAGACCCTAGGGCAGCGGCCGGAGGGCGCGTTCGGTCTGCCGGTCGCGTGCCCACGCGGCCAGGGGCTGGAGGGCGTCGTTGAGGCGGGCGCCGTCCTCGGTGAGGGAGTATTCGACCCGGGGCGGGACCTCGTCGTAGGAGACCCGGCGCACCACGCCGTCCGTCTCCAGTTCCCGCAGATGGGAAGCCAGCACCTTCTCGGTGATCCCCGGCAGCAGCCGGCGCAACTCGCCGAAGCGGCAGCAGGGTTGCTCGTGGAGCGCCCACAGGATCAGCACCTTCCACTTGCCGCCGATCACCTCCATCGCGGCGTCGATCCCGCAGACGTGTCCCTCCGGCGTGCCCGGCCGGTTCAGCGTCGTCATGTTCCACCCTTCTGACCTGCTCACTCACCCCGGGGTAAGCACCCACTGCCAAGTGCGTACTTGATCACTTCCGGGTCCTGGACCAGCCTAATCGGCATGGCACAGAACACTGTTGAGAACACCGCCGCCGCCCCCATGACCCTGCTCGGGCTCGGCACCATGGGCACCGCGCTGGCCCGCACCTGGCTTGCCGCCGGGCACCCGCTCACCGTCTGGAACCGCACCCCGGCCCGAGCCGAAGCCCTCGCCGGCGAGGGCGCGAAGGTCGCCGGGAGCGCCGCCGAGGCGGTCGCCGCGAACACCCTGATCGTCGTCTGCCTGCTGGACGACACCTCGGTCGGCGACGTCCTGGCCGGGACCGACCTGACCGGCCGGGACGTGGTCAACCTCACCACCAGCACCCCCGCCCAGGCCCGCGCCCGCGCCGAGTGGGCCCGCGAACGCGGCGCCCGCTACCTGGACGGCGGGATCATGGCCGTCCCCCCGATGGTCGGCGTCCCACAGGCCGGCGGCTACGTCTTCTACAGCGGCTCGCACGACCTGTTCGACCGGCACCGGCCGGCCCTCGCCGTCCCGCTCGCCACCACCTACGTCGGCGAGGACCCGGGCTTCGCCGCCCTGCACGACGTCGCCCTGCTCAGCGCCATGTACGGCATGCTCGCCGGGGCCGCACACGCCTTCGCCCTGATCCGCAAGGAGAACATCGACCCCACCACCCTCGCCCCCCTGCTGGCCGGCTGGCTCACCGCGATGGCCCCCTCCGTCCACCAGACCGCCGAAAACCTGCGCACCGGCGACTACACCACCGGCGTCGTCTCCACCATCGCCATGCAGGTCGCCGGCACCCCGACCTTCCTGGCCACCGCGCAGGAGCAGGGCGTCAGCCCCGAACTCCTCGCCCCCTACTTCGAGTTGATGCGCCGCCGGCTGGCCGTGGGCAGCGGCGAGGAGGACCTGACGGGCGTGATCGACCTGCTGACACGCTGACCGTCCGGGGGTGGGGGGCGGTGGCGGGGGCGGGCCGAGGTGTCCGTTGAGCGGGCGGGCCGAGGTGCCCGTTGAGCGGGCGGCAAGTCGGTGGCAACCGGGCGAACCTACGGTCGGTGCTCAAACCGGGACATGGCACACCTGCCGTCCCGCCGTCCGTGAAAAGAGGCCCGATGTCACGCAAACTTCCGATCGCGGTCGCGTCACTGCTGACGCTGGCGGCTTCGCTGCTGGTCGCCGCGCCCGCCGCACACGCGATCAACCCGTGCGACGCACCCGAGCCGCCGCCCTCCTGCATCGAGACGCCGCCCCCCGGCGGCTCGGGGACACCGCCGACGCCGAGACAACTGCCGTACGCCTACCCGGAGTCGTTGACACTCGGCGGCTGGTGCGTGGACGTTCCCAACGGGTCACCGGTCACCGGGAGCGCGATCCAGATCTGGGGGTGCAACAACTCCGGCCCCCAGCGCTGGATCTCGCGACCCGTCGGGAACGGGGTGTCCTGGGTGAACATCGGCACGGGCAAGTGCCTGGACGTCAAGTGGGGCGCCTCGGTGGACGGCACCGCCGTCTGGCAGTGGGACTGCAACGGCACCCCCGCACAGATCTGGCGGGACGAACCCTCGCCCTCCGGTGGCCGGCAGCTGGTCAACGCGGGCAGCGGGACATGTCTGGACGTCCCGAACGCGGACTTCCGCTTCGGCAACCCCCTGCAGATCCGGGGCTGCGACGACAGCCCCGCCCAGCGGCTCGGCCGCCAGGCCGTCCAGCCCTGGCCGGGCTCCCGGCTGCGCCCCATCTACGCGATCGCGCACAACCTCAACTCCGTCGACCGGGTCGGCCCGGCGCTGGACGCCGGATACAACGCCATCGAGGTCGACGCCGCGAACCACGCGTACGGCGGCTGCTTCGTCGACAACTGGGAATGGGTGGCCTGCGACGTCGGCAACCCCGCCTCCGAGAACGTCGACAGCGGCAACCTGGACCGCAAACGAGTCTCGGCGATCTTCGACGAGATGGCCGCCCAGCGCCGCGCCGGACGCAACCTCACCCTGGCCTGGGTCGACATCAAGAACCCCGAGAACCGGGACCTCGGCACGCTGAAGGCGCTCGCCCGGGACAAACTGGTGGCCAACGGCATCCAGGTGATCTACGAGGTGACCTGGGACAACGACAAGCGCACACTCTGGGACGACCTCAAGCGGGACCTCACCCCGTCCGAGGGCGTGATGGTCACCGGAACGTACCAGGACGCCAGCATCGCCTTCTCCTACAACGGCGGCGGCGTCACCTTCCAGCACCGCCTCGTCGACGACGGCTCCGCGATCTTCGCCACCGCCGTCGGCACCTGTGACAACGAGGGCAGCGACAAGGTCGCCGGCCTGAAACAGAGCACGGCGACCCGCGACGCCGGCTACCTGACCGGCGTCTTCTCCTGGACCATCGGCTCCTCCTCCGGCGCCGCCGCATGCGCCGCCCGCCTGCTCGGCGAGGCGGGCGTGGACGGCCTCATCGCCGGCTACAAGTTCAACGACTACCAGCGCTCCGGCGACACCGACCAGGCCGTCAAGAACATCACCGACTGGATCAACGCCCACACCGACCGGGCCCGCCTGGCGACGACCCAGGACACGGTCTTCGCCTGACAGGTCCGGACCCCGGCGGCCAAGTGCTGTCCGCCCGGGGGCGGAGGGCGGGTCCGCCCGGGAGGGGACGGGGTGCTCCGCCCGGGAGGGGACGGGGTGGTCCGCTTCCGAGCGGACGTCAAGCGGGGTGTCCGCAGCCTAGGTTCGGGGACATGACCAGTCTTCGCCGCGTGGCTGTGACCGCCGCGCTCGCTCTTGTCCTGCCGCTGCCGATTGCTGCTGCGGCCCCCGCTCTCGCCGCCGGTTCGCCGACCTCGGCCGCTGCCCCCGCGGCGGCCGCCTTCGCGGCCTCCTTGCCCCGCCCGACCGGGCCGTACGCGGTCGGGCGGGACCTGCTGCACCTGGTCGACCGCAACCGGCAGGATCCGTGGGTGCCGTCGGCGGGGGCGCGGGAGTTGATGGTGTCGATGTACTACCCGGCCCGGGCGGGGAGCGGGGGGCCCGCGCCGTACATGAGCACCGAGGAGGCCCGGCTGCTGCTGGCGATGAAGGCCCCGGGTGGGGGCATCGCGCCCGAGGAGGTGGCCGCTGTCGGCACCTGGGCGCGGGCCGGCGCGCGGTCGGCGGCCGGGCGTTTCCCGCTGGTGCTGCTCTCGCCCGGCTTCACCTTCCCCCGGGCGGCGTTCACCAGCATCGCCGAGGACCTGGCCAGTCGCGGGTACGTGGTCGCGCTGATCGACCACACCTACGAGTCCTCGGGCGTGACCTTCCCCGACGGCCGGACGCTCGCCTGCGCCATCTGCGACCAGCCCCCGCAGGGCGGTCCGGCGGCCATCGCCGAGAGCCGGGCGAAGGACGCCTCGTTCGTCATCGACCGGCTGACCTCGGACGAGTCGCCCTGGGCGCGCGCCCACCTGATCGACCACCGGCGGATCGGCATGGCCGGGCACTCCATCGGGGGTGACGCCGCCGCCCTGACCATGGCCGCCGATCGCCGGGTGCGGGCGGGGGTGAACATGGACGGCACCTTCTTCGCGCCCGTCCCGGCCGGCGGACTCGACGGGCGGCCGTTCCTGCTGTTCGGCGCCGGCTCCGACGAGGCCCCGGGCATGGACCCCAGCTGGGACGAGGCCTGGTCCCGCCTGGACGGCTGGAAGCGCCGGCTGACCGTCGCCGGAGCCGAGCACGGCACCTTCAGCGACCTCCTGCTGCTCGCGCGGGCCGCGGGCCTGCCCGCCACTCCCGGGGCGATCGACCCCGGGCGCGGACTGGCGATCACCCGGACGTACCTCGGCGCCTTCTTCGACCAGCAGTTGAAGGGGAAGCCGCAGCCGCTGCTGGACGGGCCGTCCCCGGACCAGCCGGAGGTGACCGTCCAACTCCCGTGACACAGAAGGCCGGTGTCCCCGTCCGGTGGGCTCAGCCGGACGGGGACACCAGGCCCGCGTCGTAGGCGGCGATGACCAGGTGGACGCGGTCGCGGGCGTCCAACTTGGCCAGCAGGCGGGCGACATGGGTCTTGGCGGTGGCGGGGGCGATGAACAGCCGCTCGGCGATCTCGGCATTGGACAGGCCGCGACCGACCAGGGTCAGGACCTCGTGCTCGCGCTCGGTGATCCCCCGGAGGCTGCGCTTCGGCTCGGCCGGGGCGGGCCGGGCCGTGAGGTCGGCGATCAGGCGACGGGTGACGCTCGGCGCGATCAGCGCGTCGCCGGCGGCGACCACCCGGATCGCCGCGAGGATGTCCGTCAACGCCATGTCCTTGACCAGGAAGCCACTCGCACCGGCCCGCAGCGCGGCGTAGACGTTCTCGTCGTCGTCGAAGGTGGTCAGCATCAGTACCCGCACCGGCGGGTCGGCCGCGCCCGTACCCGCGGTGAGCAGCCGGGTGGCTTCGATGCCGTCCATGCCGGGCATCCGGATGTCCATCACCACGACATCGGGACGGAGCTCCCGCACCCGCCGGACGGCCTCGGCGCCGCCGGCCGCCTCGCCCGCGAGCTCCAGACCGGGGGAGTGGGCGATGGCCATGCCGAGCCCGGCGCGCACCAGTTCCTGGTCGTCGGCCAGCAGCACCCGGATCGGTGCGGCGGCCGCTTCGGCGGCCGTCATGCGGGCAGCCTCGCGGCGACCCGGAAGCCGCCCTCGGGGCGGGAGTTGGCGCTGAACCGGCCGTTCAGCAGGGCGACCCGCTCGCGCATCCCGGCGATTCCCAAGCCACTGCCGCCGGTGTGGCCGCCGGTGTGGCCACCGGTTGTGCGGCCGCGGCCCCCGTCGAGCACCTCGATGGCCAATTCCTGCTCCCCGTAAGCGATGTGGACCTCACAGCGGTCGGCGCCCGAGTGCCGCAGCACATTGGTGACCGACTCCTGGACGATCCGGAAGGCGGCCAAGTCGATCTCGGGCGGCAGCGGGCGCGGCCGTCCCCGCCACTGTACGTCCACCTCGACGCCGGCCTGCGCCATCGTCTCCGTCAGGCGGCCGACGGCCTCAAGTCCCGCGAGTGGTACGGCGATCGAGGGATCCTCGCCGGTCTCGGCCTGGCGCAGGGAGACCAGCATCCGGCGCAGGCCGGACAGCGTCTCGCGGCTGGTGGCCTCGATGGTGTCCAGGGCCCGGCGCGCCCCGGCCGGCTCCACGTCCAGGACCAGGCTCGCCGCACCGGCCTGGATCGCGATGACGCCGATGCTGTGGGCCACCACGTCGTGCAACTCCCGGGCGATCCGCAGCCGTTCGACGGTGATCGCCTGGCGGGCGGCGTAGGCACGAAGGTCCTGGCTGTAACGGCGTTGCTGGCGTATCGAGTTGCCGATCGCCCACGGGATCGCGATGCTCGCCGCGAACGCCGCGGTGGTGCTCGCGAGCTCGCCGGCCTCCACCGTGTGGAGCTTCACCGGCGCCGACTCGCCCAGCCAGAACACGAGTTCGGCGACGGCGGCGAGCGCGGACGTCCGGCGGGGGCGGGTTGCCGCCAGGTACCCGACCAGGACGTTCATCGCCATGAAGAGCGGCCACGGCTGGGCGCCCAGCAGCGCCACCAGCGCCGACTCGGCCAGCAGCACCCCGAACACCTGCACCGGCCACCGCCGGGCCCAGCCGGCCGCCAGCGCCAGCAACACGGCCAGCGCCGCCCGGATCCCGAGCGTCAACAAGGCGACCGGGCCGCGGGATTCGAGTGGTGGCGTCAGCTGATACGTTGTCGAGAAGAAGAGCAGCAGCGCGAGCGGGACGGTGGCGCACCAGCCCAGTGCCGTCCAGGCGCCCGACGGCAGTCGCCTCAGCCACGGCGCGCGCGGCAGATCCGGATTCGTGTGGTGCGTGCGGTGCATGCGGGGATGGTAGCCAGCACCCCCGCCGCCGGTCGTCCGCCCGCAGGCATACACCCACAGACGGACGGCGGTGGCAGGCGGTGGCAGGGGGCGGCGGTCAGAGAGCGAACAGCTTGGCGGCGTTGTCGTGGCAGACCGCCCGCAGCCAGTCGGATCCGAGCTCCAGCCGTTCCAGGGCGCGGAGTTGATGCAGGTAGGGGTACGGGATGTTCGGGAAGTCGGTGCCGAGCAGGACGCGGTCACCGAGGTCGGCGAGCCGGGGCAGGGCGCGTTGGGGGAAGGGCATGAAGCTCTCGGTGAAGTCGGTGAACGCCATGGTGGTGTCGAGGTGCACCTGCGGGTACCGCTCGGCGAGGCCGAGGAAGGCTTCGTACTCGGGCATGCCCAAGTGGGCGACGATCAGCCGCAGTCGGGGGTGCCGGGCGAGCACCCGGGCGGCCGACTCGGGGCCGGTGAAGCGGCCGGGCGCCGGTCCGGAACCGCAGTGCATCACCACCGGAACGCCCGCCTCGGCCAACATGCCCCACGCGGAGCGGAGTTGCTCGTCCGCCGGATCGTAGTCCCCGACCTGCACATGGGCCTTGAACACCCGAGCCCCCGCGTCGAGCGCCTCGCGGACGTACTCCCCGGTGTCCGGTTCGGGGTAGAGCGTGGCGGTGTGCAGGCAGTCCGGGGTGCGGCGGGCGAAGTCAACGGCCCAGTCGTTCAGCCACCGGGCCATGCCCGGCTTGTGCGGGTAGAGCATCGAGGTGAACGCCCGGACGCCGAACTCCCGCAGCACGGCGGTGCGTTCGGCCTCCTCGGCGCGGTAGGTGATCGGCCAGGCCAGCCCGCCGATCAGCGGCCCATTGGCGTCGAAGTACTCCCACACCTTGCGCAGCACCCGCTCGGGCATGAAATGGGTGTGGACGTCGATCAGCCCGGGCAGCCCGAGCCCGGCCCAGAACCGCCGCACCTCGGCCGCCTCCTCGCGGCCGGGTTCGACGGCTCCGGGTTCGACGATCTCGGGCTCGACGATCTCGGGCTCGACGGTGCCGGGCTCGTGCGCTGAACTCACGTGGGCTGCCTCTCTCTTGACCAGCAGGTGACCGGGCGCGGCCCGGCGCCGCGGCCCCGGTGCTGCCGTTGCGCCCGGTGCCGGTGTGGCCACTGGTGTTTCTGCCGCTGTCGATTCTCGGGCAGCAACGGGCGCAGGTCCAGGGCGGACGGCGCTGGGACCGGACAGGCCCTAGCCGGCGGTCAGTTCCTCCAGGTCGGCGAGGAGTTCGGAGGCGGTGAGGGCGTCCAGCTCGGCGAACCGCTCGCGGTGCTCACGGCCGGGCCAGTAGTCGTGCGCCCTGGTGTCCAGCCACACCGTGCGGAGGGTCTGCTCGGGGAACTCCGTCACCACGCCGACCCAGATACCCGGTTCGAGGGCGATCACCAGGTGCCGGCCGTTCGGCAGCGGCTTGTGGAACCAGCGCTCCACCCCCGCGTCCTCGGGCGTGCCGCGCTGCCAGCCGCGCTTGGTCATGCCCAGCAGGCGGCCCACCGGCACCTTCGCCCCCTCGAAGCGGTGCAGCCGGTGCCCCGCGGCCTCCTCCGCCGTCAGCACGGCCGTCGGGCGGGCGAGCTGGCGGAACGGCTGGAGCAGCTCGTGCTCGGCGAAGAGCTCCACCCAGACGGGCAGATCGGCGCCGAGGTGCAGGGGGTGGGCGAGGCGGACGACAGCGTCCTCGGGGAGCGTGAACGCCTTGTCGTGGACGTCGGCGAAGGTGCCGTCCCCGGCGACCCGGAAAGCGGTTTCCGCAGTGCTCCAGAGCAGCCGGCGGGACAGGTGCCGAAGCAGCGGGTGATCGACCAGCAGCGTGCGGAACTCGGCCGCCGTCCAGGTCCGTCCGGCGACCATCGCGGCTTCGAGACGGTGGATCTGATCGCCGGCCAGCGTCCGGACGTCCTTCTTCAGCGCGGCGAAACGCTTGCGCTCGGCGGGCGCGAGCTCCGGGTCGTCCTTCGCGCCGGGCGCGGGCAGATCCTTTCGGCGCTTGCCGTCCGCGTCCAGCACGAACGGACGCAGCTGCTCGTCGAACCCGACCGTGAACGTCCGCGCACCGTAGTCGATGACCGTCGTGCCGTTCGCGTCCAGCCCCAGATCCGGCACCAGCCGGTCGCCGAGCTGCTCGCCCGTCAGACCCAGCGCCTGCGCGATCTCGGCGACCTTCTCCTGCGCCCGCGACTTCAGCGCCTTGAACTTCACCCGCTGCGCGATGCCGTGCAACTGCATCAACGCGACATCGCTGCCGATCGCCGCCAGCACCTCCAGACCCTCCACCGCGCGGTGGTGCGCACCGGCACCCGGCCACTCGCGCAGCACCGGAGCCAGCCGGCGCGCCGTCCCGTCGTCGCCCCACTCGCCCAGCACGAACAGCGCCCAACTGTCCGCGGCAGGCATCCCCGCCTGCCGCCACTCCTCGAACAGCGCCCACCCGAACTCCGCCGCCGACTCCGGCCGCAGCAACTGCGCCACCAGCGGCAGACCCGGGTACGGGTCACGCAGCTTCGACAGCGCCATCATCGTGACCACGTTGCGCACCGCCGGCTGCGGCAGCGCCTCACCGGAACGCAGCACCAACTGCGGCAGCGCACCGAGCAGCAGCCACTGCGGGAACTCCGGCATCCGCGCGGGCAGCGCGTTGACCAGCGGATCCGCGCTCAGCGACTCCGCCACCACGGCCGCCACCCCCTCGCCGAAACGATTCGTCACCGCCACCAGCAGGACGTCCGCGCCCTGCTGCGCCGCGACCAGCCGCAGCGCGTTCTCGGCGGCCACCCGGGCCCGGCCGGCCTTGCCGACCGCGTTCGGCACCAGCAGCAGCGCACCCTCGACGCCGTGCCGGGCGAACCACGAACGGGCCGTCGCCCGGTGCGACTTGAGGCGGACCAGCGCATCCGCCATCACCCCGGCCACGGTGACGTCCCGGAACGGCAGCAGCAACGGCACCACATGCCCAGGCTGAGCGAGCGCGCCGTCGCGCAGCAACGGCAGCGCGGCCAGGCCGAACCTGGCCACCACCGGACGCAGCGACTGCGCCGCGTTCCAGTACTCGGCGGGCCGCCACCCCTCCAGGTACGGGCCCACGATCTCCTCGGGGCCGTGCCTCAGCAGCTCCGCGCCGTACCAGAGACCACCGGCCTCCGTCAGCCGGATCCTCGCCTCGGCGGCCCAGTCGAAGCCCGCACCGAAAGTCCACGGGGCCTGCCTGCCCTCCCGCCACTGCTCCGACTCGCCGTCCTCCCACAGCAGTTGGGCGGCGTCCTCGGCGGTGATCCCGGTCAGCACCTTCGGCTTGCGGGCCGGACGCGGACGCGCCCACGGCGGCGAGGTCAGCAGCTCCGGCAACGCGGCCGGTGCCGCCTCCGGCAGGTGCTGCCGGGCGACGTCCAGCGAGCCGACGAACTCAGCGGTGTCGGCGCCGAGTCGGGCCAAAACCTCGGGCAACTGCGGACGGAGCGCGCCGAGTTGACTGACCAGCAACTGCCGCGCGGCCGCGGCCTCCGCGCCGGTCCGCTGCTGGGCGAACTCCGCCAGCAGCCGTACCGCGCGCACCGGGAAGCGGCGCATGGCGTGCAGCAGGGCAGGCCGGACGTGCCGGACCTCGATCCGGTCGAGCAGCATCCGGAACGCCTCGTCGCCGGGGAACTCGGCCATCAACAGCGACAGTTCACGCACCCGGTCGTTGTCGTACTGGGCCCCCAGCGCGTGTCCGAACAACGGCACGCACGCCGTGCCCACCCCGTCCGCGAGAGTGGCCAGCTGGCCTGTCGTCCACTCCGTCCAGGCCCGCACCCGATGCTGCCAGAGCCGTGCGACCTGCTCCGCCGTACCCACCGAATGCAGCAGCAGGGAGCGGTGCAGATCGCTGTCCCCACGGCACTTCCGGGAGTCGGCCAGGCACTCGTCCACCCAGCCAGGCACCTCCGGGGCGAGGAACGCGGTCACCACCCGGCGCTCCCAGGTGGTCCGGCACTCCGCCAACTCGGCCAGCGCACAACGGTATTCGGCGTCCTCGGCCGACGCCAGCGCCCGCCGCACTCCCTGCGCCAGCGCGAACGCGAACTCCGCCGCACGCAGGTCGCGGTAGTCCGGGCCCTCCGAGACCAGGGCGTTGCGGTACTGGTTCGGCCGGGCGCAGCCCTCGTCGAACTCGAAGGCGGCCACCGTGGCGCGGGCCGCGAAACCCAGGCCGAAGCGGGCGATCCAGGAGTCCAGCACCTCCTGGAAGCCGCCCTTCTGCCAGGTCTCGCGCAACATCGCCGCCACCGCGGCCGCCCCGATCGCGTCCGGCACCCCGTCCATGTGCGCGCGGGCGGCCCGCACCAGGTGCGCCTCCGACCGGGGGCCCGTGAGCACCTGCTCGATCCGGGTCTCGTTCCTGGCGATCCGCAGCGACTCCAACTCCTCGGCCGCCGCCGCGTCCACCACCGCCCGGGCCGGCCCGCCCGGCACCCCGCCACCGCGGCGCGGCACCACCAGCGGGTACCAGGACTCCGGCAGCACGAAGGCGTCCTCGTCCGGCAGTTCGGCGAACTCGGCGGCACCGGTGTTACCGGCAAGCTCGGCGGCACCGGCGGCACCGGTGTCCTCGGCGGCGAGTTCGACGGCGGCTTCGGCGTTCGGCCCGGCAGGCGGGGCGGTCGGGGTGTCAACGCCTGCGGTCTCGCGGTAGCCCTTGCGCTCCTTCTCGGCGATCTGCTTCGCGAGGTGCGCCTCGGCGGCAGCCGGGTCCGCGAGCTCCTTGACCTGGACGCGCCCCTCGGTGCCGATCCGACCGTAGCGGACCCGCACGGACGCGCCCTCGGTCGCGGCCTCCCAGAACTTCGACGAGCCGTCCCCGACCAACTCCCAGTACCGCACTGCCCCTCCAGACATGCCGATGGCTCCGGGCGGCCGCCATGATCGTCCGGCCACCCGGAGGGAACCCTAGCGAGCGGCCCCGACAGCACCCGTGGTGGCGCGGAACCACAGGGGAATCAGGCGCCGCGCTCCGAGGAGTGCGCGGTCAGGGTCTGGGTGGCGATCACCGCGGCCTGCACCCGGCGCTCCACACCGAGCTTGGCCAGCAGGCGGGAGATGTGGTTCTTGACGGTCTTCTCGGCGAGGAACACCCGCTCGCCGATCTGCCGGTTGGTGAGGCCCTCGCCGATCAGCGCCAGGATCTCCCGCTCCCGATCGGTCAGGTTGGGGAAGTCGGGGGCGGGCGTCGGGGCCTCGCCGCGCAGGCGGGCCATCAGCCGGGTCGCCGCGCCCGGGTCGAGCATGGACTGGCCGGAGGCGACGGTGCGGATCGCGGTGACCAGGTCGGTGCCGCTGATCTGCTTGAGCACGTAGCCGGCCGCGCCCGCCATGATCGAGTCGAGCAGCGCCTCCTCGTCGTCGAAGGAGGTGAGCATCAGGCAGGCGAGTTGCGGCATCCGTGAACGCAACTCGCGGCACACGGACACCCCGTCGCCGTCGGGCAGCCGCATGTCGAGGACCGCGACGTCCGGGCGCAGCGCGGGCACCCGGGCCAGAGCCTGTTCGACCGTGCCGGCCTCGCCGACCACCTCCAGGTCGGGCTCGGAGTCCAGCAGGTCGTGCACCCCGCGCCGGACCACCTCGTGGTCGTCCAGCAGGAACACCCTGATCGGTGCCGAACCCTCGGACATGGCAGCAACTCTCCTCGCGCATCGCGGACGTCCGGACCGGCGTCCGGACGCAGACACCCTGCAGTCTGCCAAACCGTACCCGCAGACCGACAGGCGCCTCTGCCTCCGACCGGCCCCGAACCAGGGCCGCTCGGCCCTTGACAGCCGACCTCCGCAGGTGCTCGAACGGTCGGGTGTCGTCCGGCGGGCGACGGGGGAGCGGTGGCGGCCGCCCCGCTTCGTATCCGACCGGCCGGGCAAACAGCGCGTCAAGGCCGCCCCAACGGGACGTCAAGCAGCCGGGACCGGTGCCGACCTGGGCAGATGGGGGACGTTACGCTCCAGCCTGCCCTGGACGGTGGCGGAGGTGACCTACATTGACGTGGGAGTCCGCCCGGTGGGCCGGATCGTCCGGCGGCCCGGGGCATCCGACCTCGCGACAGGAGCAGCACAGTGGTCGATTCCGCCCCCGCGGACACCGGCTCGGCGCGCGAGCGCCTGCGGGCCTGGCTGCTGGAAGGCCTGTCGGACATGGCCAAGCAGCACCCCGGCCCGCACGCCCAGGCCACCGACCAGCAGCACGGGCAGCGCTGGTGGCGGGTGATGTGCCTGACCGGCCTGGACTACTTCTCCACCCTCGGCTACCAGCCCGGCATCGCCGCCCTCGCCGCCGGGCTGCTCTCCCCGATCGCCACCATCGTGCTGGTCGCCGTCACCCTGCTCGGCGCGCTGCCCGTCTATCGGCGGGTCGCCCAGGAGAGCCCGCACGGCGAAGGCTCGATCGCGATGCTGGAACGGCTGCTGTCGTTCTGGAAGGGCAAGCTGTTCGTCCTGGCGCTGCTCGGCTTCGCCGCCACCGACTTCCTGATCACCATCACGCTGTCCGCCGCCGACGCCACCGCCCACCTGGTGGAGAACCCGCACCTGACCAGCGCGCTCAGCGGCCACCAAGTGCTGATCACGCTGCTGCTGATCGCACTGCTCGGCGGCGTCTTCCTGAAGGGCTTCAGCGAGGCGATCGGCGTCGCGGTCGTGCTGGTCGCGGTCTACCTGGCACTGAACGTGGTGGTGGTCGCGGTCGGCCTGTGGCACGTCGTCACCGCCCCGTCCGTGATCACCGACTGGACGCACGCCCTCAGCGCGGAACACGGCAACCCGATCGTGATGATCGGCGTCGCCCTGGTGGTCTTCCCCAAGCTCGCGCTCGGCCTGTCCGGCTTCGAGACCGGTGTCGCGGTGATGCCGCACATCGAGGGCGACCCCGAGGACACCGAGGACCGGCCGACCGGACGCATCCGCGGCGCCCGCAAGCTGCTCACCACCGCCGCCGTGATCATGAGCTGCTTCCTGATCACCACCAGCTTCATCACCACGCTGCTGATCCCCGCCGACGACTTCAAGGCCGGCGGCCCCGCCAACGGCCGCGCCCTCGCGTACCTGGCCCACCACTACCTGGGCAACGCGTTCGGCTCGGTCTACGACCTGTCCACCATCGCCATCCTGTGGTTCGCCGGCGCGTCCGCGATGGCCGGACTGCTCAACCTGATGCCCCGCTACCTGCCGCGCTACGGCATGGCCCCGCACTGGGCCCGCGCGGTGCGCCCGATGGTGCTGGTGCTCACCGCGATCGCCTTCCTGGTCACCTGGCTGTTCGACGCCAATGTCGACAAGCAGGGCGGTGCGTACGCCACCGGCGTGCTGGTGCTGATCACCTCCGCGGCGATCGCCGTCACCATCGCCGCCCGGGCCGCTCGGCAGCACAAGTGGACCATCGGCTTCGCGATCATCGCCGCGGTGTTCGTCTACACCACCATCATCAACATCGCCGAACGCCCCGACGGCGTGAAGATCGGCGCCTGCTTCATCGCCGGCATCGTGCTGGTCTCGCTCGCCTCCCGGCTCGCCCGGGCCTTCGAACTGCGGGTCACCGACGTCCAGCTGGACGAGGTCGCGGAACGCTTCGTGCGGGACACCGCGCACCGCACGATCCGCTTCATCGCCACCAAGCCTTCCACCCGCGACCTCACCGAGTACCGCGACAAGGTGCACCAGATCCGCGCCGACAACGACATCCCGGCCGAGGACGACCTGGTGTTCGTCGAGGTCACGGTGCTCGATCCGTCCGACTTCGAGGCCGAACTGAAGGTCCACGGCGAGGTGCTGCACGATCGCTACCGGGTGCTGACGCTCGAACACTCCAGCGTGCCGAACGCGCTCGCGGCGATACTGCTGCACGTGCGCGACACCACCGGCCAGCTCCCGCACATCTACTTCGAGTGGACCGAGGGCAGCCCGTTCGCCCAGTTCCTGCGGTTCTTCCTGTTCGGTCAGGGCGAGGTCGCACCCGTCACCCGCGAGGTGCTGCGCGAGGCCGAGCCCGACCGCAGCCGGCGGCCGCGCGTGCACGTCGGGTAGCGGTAGCGGGTTTCGGCGGCGGAGCGGGCCGGGGGCCGGGGTGGAAAGCGCTTTCTGGGGGCGGCGGGAAAGCGGTTTCCGGTTGGCTCCGGCAAGCGCTTTCCGAGGCGCTCGGGCGGGCGTGCCGTGCGGGCGGCGGGCGCCGGGCCGCTCAGGAGGTGACGCTCTCCTGTACCCACGCGCCGACGCCGAGTCGGCCGGTGGTGCCGAGGTCCAGCTCTGGGGTCACCATCACCGGCGCCGCGTCGGGGGTGGGGGTGGAAGACGCTTTCCGGGGGCGGCGGGAAAGCGGTTTCCGGTTGGCTCTGGCAAGCGCTTTCCGAGGCGCTCGGGCGGGCGTGCCGTGCGGGCGCCGGGCGCCGGGCCGCTCAGGAGGTGACGCTCTCCTGTACCCACGCGCCGACGCCGAGCCGGCCGGTGGTGCCGAGGTCCAGCTCCGGGGTCACCATCACCGGCGCCGCGTCGGGCGTCGCGCGGACCCGCAGGTACGGGGCGTTCACCGGATCCATCGCGAGGTTGTCGTTGGTGTTGCGCCACACCACCATGGCCTGCGCGCCCTCGCCCGTCCGCAGCGTGATCCGCTGCGGCGGCGTGTCCGCGCCGGTGCCGGTCGCGATCGCCGCGCCGCCCTTGAGCACCTGCAGGGCGTCCACCGGCCGGTGCTTCTCGTCCAGCGCCTGCACCTGCGGGTAGCCGTTCACCGTCACCGGCGAGGTTCCGCAGTTCACGAGGTGCAGGCCCATCACCCGCAGCCCCATCGCCGAATCGCCCTGGTCCGCGTACAGCCGCACCCCCGACGCCGGGCACGGCCCGGCCTTCGACGGCGCCTCGGCTGTCGGGACGCTGCGCACCTGGCTGATCTTCACGTTCGGGATGATCGGCGGCTGGGACGCGTTGGCGCGCGCCGGGTTCGGGGTGCCCTGCTCGACCCGGCCCCGGACGGTCGCGCCCGGCGGTACCGCCGGCACCGTGCCGGTCGGGCTGGTGTGCAGCCGCTGGCCGACGCCCGTCCACCCGAACAGCACCGAGAAGTCCGCGGTTTCGCTGCCCGCGTTGGTCACCTCGAACTCCGCGCAGGCGTCGTTCACCGCGAGAATCCGCACCCCGTCCCGGACCCACCCCTCCAGCGGCCTCTCCACCGGCACCCCGCACGGCCCCGCGCTCGCCGACGGCGCGGCCGGCCCGCCGCCGCCGGCCGTCACCGTTCCGCAGCCCGCGAGCAAGGCGGCGGCGGTGAGGAAGAGGGCAGCGGGGCGCACGGCGGAAGCAGACATTCGACGAGTCGATCACGTCACGGGCCGCCCGGCCCGTGACGCCTGTCACAGCGTGGGCAACAGCCTTGCAACGGTCGTCGGTTCACGGCCGAAGGCTTATTTCCCGCCACCGTGGGCCGGACGGCGCGCGAACAGGATCGCCCCCGGCACGCTCGCGTCGGGGTCGGTCAGCAGGTGGGCCTCCACCGTGAACCCGGCCTCGCGCAGCCACGCGGCCACCTGCTCGGGCGAGCGGCGGTGGACGTGGACCCGCATGCCCGCATCGGGTGACCGCCGTAGCCCTGCGTCTTCAGGCGCGACCCGATGCCGACGTGGAAGCCGAGCAGCAGTGGTCCGCCGGGGCGCAGCACCCGCGGAACCGGTCCAGGACGGCGGGGACCGCCTCGTCGGGGAGGCGGATCAGGGACCAGAAGGCGAGCAGTCCGGCGACCGAGGCGTCCGCGAGGCGAGGTCCGTCATCGAGCCCACCTCGAACCGCAGGCCGGGGTGCTCGCGCCGGAGCCACCTCGATCATCCCGGGCGGCAGGTCGATCCCGAAGACGTCGAGCCCCAACTCGCGCAGGCGGTCGGTGACGTGCCCGGGGCCGCAGCCCACGTCCGCCACCGGCCCGCCCCCCACCGGCCCGCCCCCCACCGGCCCGCCCCACCGGCCCGCCCCACCGGCCCGCCCCCCCCGGCTTGCCCCCACCGGCCCGCCCCTGGCGGCGCGCACCAGGTCGGCGAACAGGGCCAGGGCGGCTCGAAGGTACGGCGCCCCGGCCAGAACCCCGCGCAGGCGGTCGGCGTAGTCGACCGCGACGGTGTCGTAGGAGGTCCGGGTGTCCGCCGGCCAGTCGTCCGCGTTCCTGCCCGGCACCGTAGGCCAGTGACCAACTGCCGTGCCCCGTCGGCGAATCACCGCCGCCCGGCCACCTCGGCCCCGGCCGCTCACATGGGCAGCGAGTGCAGCCGGACCGGCCCGTCGGGCCACCCGGCCCCGGGTGTCAGCGGCTTCCACATCGCGCCGAGCGGGACGGGCGCCGGGCCGGTGGGCTGGTCGGCCGTCACCGGCTCGGGCAGGGGCAGAAAGCCGAGGCGGAGGTAGAGCGGGGCGCGACTCGGCAGGCAGAACAGCAGCGCCCGGTCCAGGCCGTCGACCCGGGCGGCGTCCAGCACCCCGGCGACGGCGAGGCGGGCCAGGCCGTGGCCGCGCAGGGCCGGGGCGACGATGACGCCGCCGACGCCCGCGACGTCGAAGCGCTGCCCGCCGGCCTCCACCGCGCCCACCGCCAACCCGGCGTGCGCGACCACCCGGCCCTCGTGCCACACGCCGAAGTGCCGGTCCTTGGGCCGCCACGTCACGCCGAGCGAGGTGGTCTCGAACGGGTCGGCCGCGCCGCCGCCCAGGGCCAGGACGTCCGGCCAGCCCCAGCCGGTGAGCTCGGTCGCTGCCGCGAACTCCGGGGTGTCACCCATGATGTGCTCCACGCGTTCTCGATCCTCCATGCCTACGAACAGTCGCACCCGCAGTCGCACCCACTGCAACAGCCGTCGTCGCACCCGCTGCAGCACTGGCAGCAGTCCGGGTCGCAGCCGTTGCAGCAGTCACAACAGTCGCAGCAGGAACTGCAGTTGCGCTGACAGAACCCCTTCTGGCGCTCCCGGGAGAACGGGTTGTCGTGCTCGCAGCACAGCAGCTGGCACGTGCAGGCCATGGTCAGCCAGACCGCGCACCCCACGATCGTGTCCCGGCGCGGCTTCTGCGGCTCCAGCGGCCTCTCCGGCCCCGGAGGTGCGTCCGGATTCACCGGCGCCTCGGGGCCCGTCCCCGGCGCCGCGGCGTGCGCGCACGCGTGTCCGGTGCGGCCGAACACCCGGTCCACCGCCTCGCCGGTCTCGTGCGCCAGCAGCCGGTGCACCAGCGCCCGATCGGTGAACTCGACCTCCGCCAGGGCGAGTTTGATGCCGTGCACGGCGTCCCGGCACAGCCGCCGCGCCTCCTCCTGCGAGGTACCCGACACCGTCAGCGGATTCCACAGGCCCTGCGCCTCGTCCTGTTGCCGGTCCTCGGCCGCGTCCAGCAGGTGCGCCAGCCGTCCGAACAGCCGGCCCGCCTCGGCCAGCGCCGCCGCGTTGCCCGGACGGCCCGCCAGGACCGCCGTGTGCGCGAACGCCGCCGCCGTCGCCTCCTCGGTCGGCGCGGTCGCCAGCAGCAGCGGACCGCCCGCCGTCACCAGCCGCTCCGCCTCCTCCTGCCGCCCGGCCGCCGCCAGCAGCACCCCCGTGTCGAACCCGACCGCCGCCGCGCTGCCCGTGCTCTGCCGCTCCCAGCGCCGGGTCATTCGCCGCGCCCCCGCCGCGACCGGCCGGCGCGCGAACACCCCGTCCCCGTCCAGCACATGGTCACGGATCTTCACCGACGCCAGCGCCAAGGAGACCGCCGCCGCCAGCCGCGCCCCCTCGCCGCGCGCCACCGGCGCCGTCCGCATCCCGCGCAGCGGGCACGGCCCCGCCGTCCGGCGCGCGGCGGCGCGCGGCGACTGCGCCTCGACCAGCACGGATATCACCAGGCCGTCGTAGTTGGTCGCCGTCCGCGCCAACTGCCCGTGATCGTCCCGCAATGCCAGACACAGGCCGCACAGGTGCGCCAGCCACGACGCGTGCAGCCGCTCCGACAACCGGTGCCGACACGGCCTGATGATGCCGAACAATGAACCCGCCCCCTACCTTGCCCAACCCGCCCCGATCAGCGGCCATCCTAGTGACGCACCCGCACGCCCGAAGGTTTCGAGGCGCGCGGGCGGGACGGTGAACTGCAGCGCAGCCCGGCGCCGTTCAGGGCAGGTTGACGGTGATCACCGCCGTCGTGCAGAACAGCACGGCCAGCGGCAGGACGGGCAGCGCGAAGGTGAGGGCACGCAGCCACGGGTACCGGCCCCGGGCCGTCGGCAGGGCGGGCCAGCGACGGACGGACTCGGCGGCCGTGGCTGCCACCAGCCCCGCGCCGATCGCGCACAGGACGCCCGGGACGTGCCCCCACTCGCCGCTGCGCAGGGCCAGCAGCCAGCAGGTGGCGGCGGTCAGCGGCAGAGAGACGGCCTTGAGACGGTCCAGGGGGCGGGAGAAGCGGGCGCGGCGGGGCCGCACCACGCCGAGCAGGGCGAGCGCGGGCGCGCCGGCCGCGAGCAGTCCGGTGGCGGCGAGCAGGACGGGGTGCGGGGTTTGGGGCTCCTCGAACTCGGGGGCATCGACGCCGAGCAGGGCGAAGCCGATCCGCTCGGCCGGTGTGCGGGTGGAGTTGGTGAGGACCACCACCGCGCGCTGGTCGGTGGTGTGGGCGACGAACGCGCGGGAGCCGTTGGTCAGTCCGTTGTGCCAGCGGACGGTCGTGCCACCGGCGTTCCAGAGCTGCCAGCCCAGGCCGATGTGCCCGTCGCGGTCGGCGTAGTCGGCGACGGCGGCGTGCGGGGTGTGGGTGAGGGCGAGCGCGGTGGGCGGGTTCGGGGCGGCGTTGGCGGCCAGGAAGGCAGCGAGGTCGGCGCTGGTGGTCCAGGTGCCGGTGCCGACCGCCGCCCAGCCGGGGTTGGTCCACGGTACGACCGGTGTGCCGGCGGTGTGGAACGGGAGAGCAGCCCGGTCCGGAGTGCCGGGGGCGGTGCGGACGGTGGTGCGGTCCATGCCGAGCGGGGCGAGGACGCGCTCGCGCAGCGCGGTCGGGTAGTCGCGGCCGTCCACCTTGGCGAGGGTCTCGCCGAGGACGGCGTAGCCGAGGTTGGAGTAGGAGAACGCGGTGTCCGGCCCGGGCCCGGAGCCGGTCAGGCCGGCGAGCGCGCGCACCGGGTCCTGGAGCAGCGAGTAGCCGTTGCCGCCCAGCAGATAGCCGGCCATCGCGAGCGGGAAGCGCGGGCCGTCGGCCGGGAAGGACGGCAGGCCGGCGGTGTGGGTGGCGAGTTGCCCGACGGTGATGCCGGCCACCGCCGGATCGGCGAAGGAGTACTCGGGCCACAGGGCGCCGACGGTGTCGGTGAGCCTGATCCTCCCGGCGTCCAGGAGGCTGCCGAGCAGGCTCGCGGTGAGCACCTTCTGCGCCGAGCCGGTCTCGAACGCGGTGTCCGGGGTGACCGGGGTCGAGCCGTCGGTGGTGCCCAGCGCGGCCCTGGTGACGGTGCCGTGATCGACGACCGCGACCGAGACACCCACCGAGCCGCCCGCTCCCTGGCCGTCCGGCAGCAGACCGGCGACCCGCTCGGCCAACGCCGCGTCACCACTGCGGTGGGCGGCGATCGGCGCGCTGCGCGGGCCGGCGGCGAAGGCGGCCAGCGCGGCGACGACGGCGGCGACGACCGTCCAACGCGCGGCTGTGCCGAGCCCGGCGGGCCGGGGACGGACGCCGTCGGGGCCGACGTCACCGGAGGCCTTGCCGGGAGGGCGCGGGGTGGTTCCGGGCAGGGGCACGGGGATTCCTCCAGGAGGTGCGGGCGGCGGCCGGCGGACCGGGCCGCGGATTGACGAGCTTCACGTTCACCCAGGTCAGCGGGGTGACGCAGCAGCCGACCGGCCCGCTTCGAAGTAGCCGATCGGCCACCCCCGGCGCCTTCGCCCACGCGTACGGTGGCGGCATGCACAACCGACCGGCAGCCAGTCCGTCCGCTCCCGTCCGCGAGGGCACCGCCGCCCGCCCGTTGCCGGCCCTCCTCGTCGCGGTCGCCCTGCTGCCGGCGCTGCTCACCGACCTCGACCGCTGGTGGGGCATGCGCCCGGGACCCGTCGGCGACGCGCTGTTCCTGGTCTCCGGCGCCGCGATGGGATCGCTCGTCCTCTGGGCACTGCGCCCGCTCCCCGCCCACCGTTGCGGCGGGACGCGAACGGCGGCAGCCGCCGCCGGGGCGCTGCTGGTCTCGTTCGCGGCCTCCGCCGGCTACCGGCTGCTGCCCACCGCCCACCGGCCGATCGGCCTCACCGAGGCGCTCGCCCTCGCCCTGCTGCTCCCGCTGGTCGCCCGCCGGTGCCGGCCGCCGGTGATCGCGGGCACGGCGCTGGCCTCCTTCGCGGCCCTGCTGGCCGCCGCCGGGCGCGCCGGCGGGCCGTACGACGTGGACAACGCGCTGCTGGTACTGGTGCTGCTCGGCCCCGGACTGCTGCTGCGCTGGCGGGCGGAGCACCGGGCCTGGCACATCGAACGCGCCGTGCGCCAGGAACGCAACGCGCTCGCGCGGGACCTCCACGACGTCGTCGCCCACCAGGTCACCGGCATCGTCGTCCAGGCCCAGGCGCTCCAGCACATCGCCGCCCGCGACCCCGAACTGCTGCGCACCGCCCTGGCCGACATCGAGCACGCCGGGGCGGACGCGCTGACCGCCATGCGCCGCCTGGTCGGTGCGCTCCGCGACGGCGAACACCCGCGCCAGGACGCGGACTCCCCGGCCCGTCGGCTCACCGCCCTCGCCCGGCCCGGCAACGGCCACCGCCCCGAGATCGCCGTCAGCGGCGAGGAGGAACTGGACGGCGCACCGGCCGAGATCGCCGCCGCCGTCCTGCGGATCGCCCAGGAAGCCGTCACCAACGCCGACCGCCACGCCCGCGGCGCCACCAGGATCACCGTCCGGGTCAACGGTGGGGGCGGGTGGCTGCGCCTGGACGTTCACGACGACGGTCGCGGCCCCGTCCGCACCCCCGCCGGGGACGGCTACCGGGAAGGCTACGGGGACCGCTACGGGCTGATCGGCATGGCCGAGCGTGCCAAGCTGCTCGGCGGCACCTTCCACGCCGGACCGGCCGCATCCGGCTCCGGCTGGCACGTCACCGCCCACCTGCCCGGTGCGGCGGACCGGCCCGGTGCGGCGGACCGGCCCGGGCGGCGGGCTCCGGCGATCGACGGGGTGGCGCTGCGATGACCATCCGCGTCCTGCTCGCCGACGACCAGCGCATGGTCCGCACCGGCTTCCGCTACATCCTCGACGCCGAACCCGACATCGAGGTCGTCGCCGAGGCCGACGACGGCATCGAGGCCCTGCGCCTGGCCGAGCACCACCGCCCCGACGTGTGCCTGCTGGACATTCGGATGCCCGGCATCACCGGACTCGACGTCACCCGCCGACTCGCCGGCCCCGGCGTCCCGGACCGGTTGCGCGTCATCGTCGTCACCACCTTCGACCTCGACGAGTACGTGCACGAGGCCCTGCACGGCGGCGCGGTCGGCTTCCTGCTCAAGGACGCCGGCCCCACCATGCTCATCGAGGCCGTGCGCGCCGCCGCCCGCGGCGAGGCGATGGTCTCCCCGCAGATCACCGTCCGCCTGCTGCGGCACTTCACCTCCCACCGGGTCCGCCCGCCGCTCCCCGCCTCGGGCCGGCACCCGCTGTCGGAGCGCGAGCTGACGACCGTCCGGGCCGCCGCCGAGGGGCTCACCAACGCCGAGATCGCCGAACGCCTGTACATCTCCCTCGGCACGGTCAAGAAGCACCTCGCCGCCGCGCAGCTGAAGCTCGACGTCCGCAACCGGGTCGAGCTCGCCGCCTGGGCCTACCAGCACGGGCACATGGACGAGCCGCCACGGCCGCCGGGCCACCGGGAACCGTGGGGCGGGTGAGCGCGCGCGAGGACGGGGGCTCCGCACGCCGCTCGGCGACGGCGTGCGGCGTGCGGCGAAGACCGGCGCTGCCGACCGCCGACCGCACGCCCCCACACCTTCCTCAGGCGGTGGCAGCCGCCAGGCGCAGGATCTCCGCGGCGACGGCCTCCGGGTGCGGGGCGACCGTCACCGCGGCGATGCCGTCGAGGGCCGGGTGGGTGCCGACGCGGACGGCGTGGTGGGCGTCGCGGAGCAGGGAGAGGTCGTTGATGTCGTTGCCGAAGGCGTTGTAGTGGTCGATGCCCAGGGAGACCAGGGCCTCGCGCTTGTCGGTGGTGCCGGGGGCGAAGTCGATGATCGCCTCGTCGAGGTGGTGGTTGACGGACAGCCCGAGGGCGCGGCAGGACGCGGCGAGGGCGGGCAGGTCGGTCGCGGAGACCACCAGGAACTTGACCACGGCCGGGAGTTCGGCGATCTCGACGCGGCGGGCCACCCGGTTCTGGTCGATGCGGCCGAGGATCGGGTGGTCGGCCGGGCCGGTGTAGGCGTAGTCCCACGGGCCGTCGGCGAGGTAGCCGGCCTTGAACCGTTCGGCCTCGGCCAGCAGCGTGGCGAGTTTCCCGACCGAGAACGCGGCGCGCGTCCGGACCCGCCCGCCGACCGAGACCAGGCTGCCGTTGCCGCCGATCAGCGTCGCGCCGGGGAACGCCCCTTCGAGGACGGGCAGCAGATCACGGATCGGCCGGGCGGAGGCGAAGACCAGCTCGTGGCCGGCCCGCTCGTAGGCGTCGAGGGCGTCCATGATCCGGGTGTCGATCGTCCTCCCGTCGAAGCAGAGCGTGCCGTCGATGTCGAAGACCGTGGTGCGGGCGGGAGAGATGATCATGGTCGGAGCTTAACGAGCCTTTTACCTCCGGCCTACCTCGCCCCCGCTCAAGCAGGCGGCCCGCCGTCCGGTCGGCCGTCCTGTCCGCTGTCGGGTCCGCCGTCGGGCCCGCCGTCGGGCCCAGCGTCCGGCCCGCCGTCGGGCCCGCCGGTGAACAGGGGGCCGGCGGGGGAGGCGAGCTGCCAGGGGTGGACGGGGACGCCGGGGGCCGGGTCGGGAGCGACGGCCAGGATGTGGCCGGTGTCGAAGCTGAGGCGCAGGCCCCCCGCGAGGGTGACGGTGGCTCCAGTGACCGTGGCGTGGGCCAGCACACCGAGGGCACCGGACGCGGTGACGCCGAGCGCGGGGTAGAAGTGGTCGACCTTCGCACCGCGCAGCAGCCGGAAGTCATTGCGCACCGTCAGCAGCAACCCGCCGTCGAGATGGAGCACCAGCCGGTCGCCGCCGCCCAGCGACCGCACCACGCACCCGTCCAGGCCCAGCCCCGCCGCCTGTTCCATCGCTGCCTCCCGATCGACCACGTGTCCGTACCGTCGATTCTGCCCGCCGTTACCCGTGCGACCCACCCGGCTCGGCGACCAGCGGCGACCCCGACTGCCGTACGCCGTTCACCAGTTCGGCCGGGCCCGCGCCGGGCGGGAGGTCACGGACGGCCAGGCACGCCGCCAGCCGCTGCGCGGTGGCCGGGAGCAGCACCCGCTGCGCCTCCTCGGGAGTGAACAGCCCCCACTCGGCGAGTTCCTCCTCCTGCAGGCGGATCGCCGACAGCTGCTCGGAGGTCACCGTCCCACCGTCGAACATCAGGACGGTGCGCGGGAGTTCGTCACCGAAGCCGGGCACCCAGTCGATCGCCAGCAGCCGGCCGGGCTCGTGCTGCCAGCCGAGTTCCTCCAGGGTCTCCCGCCGGGCGGCCTCCCGGGGCAGCTCGCGGTCCGCCTCGATCGAGCCGCCGGGCAGCACCCACACCGACTCGCCGTTCCACGGCGTCAACCGCACCAGCAGCACCCGGCCGCGCTCGTCCGTGAACAGCGTCCGCGCCTTCGCCCGGATCCGCGGACGGCTCGCGATGTACGTGTCCCGGTCCATCGGCGGCGGCGGGGCGGGACGGTCACCGCCGGGCGGCAGCAGCGCCGCGATCCCGGCCGGGCCGGTGTACGCCGGGGCGGGCCACGGACGCAGGTGCAGGGCGGTGTGCCCGACCGGCCGGCCGTCCGCGAGCTCCAACGGCGCCGCCGAACGCGGCGCCAGTACGCACGACCCGACCCGCCGGGACAGCAGCGGCGGCAGCGCCGACAGCAGCTGCTCCGGCGTCAGGTACACCAGCGCGTCCAACTCCTCGGCCTCCAAGCGGATTTGCTCGCGCTGCGCCTCGGTGAGCGGGTCGGCCCAGTACAGGAACGCCGCGATGGGCGGCCGGTGGTGGTCCCGCGACCAGTCCAGGCAGGCGAGTTCGCGCAGCACCGGGGTGATGCCCAACTCCTCCTGGATCTCCCGGACGGCGGTGTGCCGGGGTGACGGGTCGGACGCGTCCCAGCCGCCGCCCGGCACTTCGATCGGATGCTTGGTCCGGTACGACACCCGGACCACCATCACCCGGCCCTGCTCGTCCGGGAACAGCACCCCTGCCGCCGCCAACAGTTCACGCCCTGCCATCGCCAACCCCCTTGCCCGGTCCGCATCTGCCGTCCCCAGCATGCCGCAGGGCCGGGCCGGGGAGCCGATGTGGCGACGAGCCCGTGACAACCCGACGGGTCGGTCACAGGCTCGCCACAGGGGCCCCGGGTACGGGCCCGTTGTGATGCACCGGCGTTTTCGCGGGCGTCTCGCAGTCGTCTCGCGGGCGTTTCGCGCTGCACGGGCCGGCGCGTACGCCGTTCGTACCCGGCGCACATACCGGTCGTGCGCTGTGACCGCATTGATCGTGCGCTGCGCTCACGCCGTCCGGGTCACGCGTTGGCGCCGGTCTCCTGGAGCTGCGCGTACGGCGCGAGCTTCCGGATCGACTCGATGCTCTTCAGGCACTGTTCGCGGGACTCCTCCGGGTCTCCGGTCACCACGATCGAGCCGTTGCTCGCCTTCAGACGGAAGCGGTGGAGGCCCTGCTCGTCCACGTACAGTTCGAACTTCCCAGCCATGCCAGTGAATACCTCTCGCTCGGGTAGCCCCCCGCAACGGCACCGTACGGACTGCCCGGGAGCGTCGCGCGCCGGGTCGGCCATCCGGTGCAGCGGCATGGGCGGCGGGTCGGGCGGGTCGGGCCGTGCGCGTCAGGCCGGGGGCTCGCGGACCACCTCGGCGGCCGGGCGGTCGGTGCGCACGCCCTGGTAGCGGGGCGCGCGGAGCCGGCCGTCGCGGGTCCACTCGGTGAAGCCGACCTGCACCACCAGTTCGGGCCGCACCCAGTGCGAGGTGCGCGTCGGTACCTCCTCGGCGGTCTCGAACGGGCTGACGGGGGAGGCGAGTTGGAGCAGGACGCGGTGCAGGGCGCGCAGCGTGCGGGTGTCGAAGCCGGTGCCGACCTTGCCCGCGTAGCGCAGTCGGCCGGGTTCGGCGCCATGCTTCTGGTCGCGTTCCTGGCCCCGTTCCTGGCCCCGTTCTTGGCCGCGTTCTTGGCCGCGCTCCTGGCCCCGCTCGTGGTAGCCGAGCAGCAGCGCGCCGAACGCCTCGCGGCTGCCTGCCGGTTCGGTCCAGCCGCCGACCACGAACTCCTGCCCGCGCTCGCACTTGAGCTTGAGCCAGTCGCCGGACCGGGCGGCCACGTACCGGCCGGCCGCGCGCTTGGCGATCAGGCCCTCCCAGCCGTGCGCGCACGCCTCGGAGAGCGGGACGGGAACGCCCGGTTCGGCGGCGGTGTGCTCGGAGAACCTCAGCGGCAGCTCGAACTCGATTGCCTCGGTGAGGAGTTGCTTGCGGTCCAGCAGTGGCAGCCCCGTGGTGTCGTGCCCCTGCAGGGCCAGCAGGTCGAACAGCACGTACTCGACCGCGACGCCGCTGGCCAGCGCGCGTGCCGGATCGTGCAGCCCCATCCGCTGCTGGAGCCGGGCGAAACTGGTCCGCCCGCCCTCGAAGGCGACGATCTCGCCGTCCACCGCGAAGCGCGGCACCGGCTGCGCGGCGAGCGCCGCCACCAGCTCCGGGTAAGCGCTTTCCAGTTGCTGTCCGGTCCGCGATCGCAGGGTCACCCGTGACCCGTCCCGCACTGCCAGCGCCCGGATCCCGTCCCACTTCCGCTCCAGCAGCCACCCCTCGTCGAACACCCGCCGGGTGCTTGACACCGCCAGCATCACTCCGCCACCACCGTTCACCCCGCCAGCCGTTCCCCTCGCCCGCTCCCCACGAACCGGCCCTCACCCGCCCGGCGGCCCCGCAGGCTACGCTGACGAACCAGCAGCTGCGGCTGCTGCCCGGAGACCGAATGGAGTTGACCGTTCGTCATGGCCCGCTGGATCCTCACGGGCGCGCCCGGCGCCGGAAAGACCACCGTGCTGCGCGAACTCGCCGCCCGCGGCCACGAGGTGGTGCCCGAGGCCGCGACCGAGGTCATCGCCCGGGAGCAGGCCGCGGGCGACCCGGAGCCGTGGACCGCGGATGGCTTCGTGGACCGGGTGCTCGCCCTGCAACAGGCCCGGCAGCGGCCCGCCCCGCCGCCCGGCCACGACCGGCTGTTCGACCGCTCGCCGGTGTGCACCCACGCCCTGGCCGTGTACCTCGGCCGCCCCGTGCCGCCCGCGCTCACCGCCGAACTGGAGCGGATCGTCGACACCCGGGCCTACCGGCGCGAGGTGTTCCTGATCCGCCCGATCGGATTCGTCACCCGCACCGCCGCCCGGCGGATCGACTACCGCGCCTCACTGGACTTCGAGCGCGTCCACCGCGACAGTTACCGGCACTTCGGCTTCCACCTGATCGACGTCCCGCCCGCGCCCGTCCCCGCCCGCGCCGACCTGATCGCCGCCGCGCTGGCCCGCGCTGTCCGCTGACGACAAGCCGCCCCGTCAATTCACTTCGCCAGCCCGCCAGTTCAGTTCTTCCTCCGTGGGCTCGACCCGGCCGGTGGCAGCCGCACGGCGAGGGGACCCGGGGGGGCACGGGGGAGACGATTCACGCACCGAACCGGACCGCCGGTGCGCCGGCTTGCGCGGAAATCGGCAGCGCCGCCGTCCCGGTGCAGGTACGTGGGGGCATCGTGGCGCGGGAGCGGCTCGGGGTGGGGTGCCTTTGACCTTTGACAGCGGAGCTGCCATCAGCCCCAGGCGGCACTGTGCGGTCCGGTCAGGTTGTCTCGGCTCTGAACTCCTTGATCTCCCCGTTCGGGAACTGAACGTAGCCGCGCGCGCTCACCGGATTGTTCATCCCGAACACCATGGTGGTCCAGAACGGCGGCGTTTTCCCGTACAGCGCCTGGCAGTCGGTGGGGAAGCATGCTTTGTCGGTCTGGGCGACGATCTCGATCCGCCCCTGCCAGCCGGCCGGGATGTGCAGTGTCGCCCAGTTGGTGCCGCATCTCGGCGAGTACCAGTTCTCCAGGCTTCCCACGGACTGGCCCTCGTTGACGATCGCGGTGATCTTTCCGCGCTGTGCCCCTTCACCCCAGCACGGGGTCTCGTTCGGCTCCTTGCCCTGGCAGCCGTAGCCGATCACCTCCCCGCCGCATGCTTCGGTCGGGACGGGATCGTTGCCGGGCGGGTAACTGGATGCGAGCGACGCGTGGTTGGGGGCGGCGTCGTTCGGTACGAGCAGCACGGTCACGGTCGCGGTGAGGACAGAGGAGCAGAGAACCGCCACGATCAACGGCCACCAGCGGGTCCGTACCAGGACTGTCGGCTCCGGGCTCTCCGGTTCCCACTTCGGTGGCTCCGGACCGGAGTTGTCTCCCGTATCCGGCCGGGCGGGTCGAGCCTCGCCGTCCTGTGCCGACTCCCACAGACCTCGCCAGCGTTCTGTGTCCGTGACACCGCAGCCGGCGACGAATGCGGCGGTCACGTCCCAGGAGGGCATCTTCTTCCCACCCTCGGCGATCGACAGCGTGGTGGGGGAGAATCCCGAACGCTTGGCCAGCTGGCGCAGGGTCAACCCGGCTTCCTCCCGGGTGGCCCGTAAGCGCTCGGCGAACCGGACCACCGCGCCGGTGCCCTCCAGCGGAGTCTGTCTGCGCGCCACGTGCCCCTCCCTCTGCCCTCGAAGTGGGTGCTCTGTCCCATTGTTTGGCGTTGTTCGCGCATGTCAACGGCGTCTCCTGACAGGCCCCGAGGAACACGCCAGGTCACGTCCCCGGGATTGTCCACCTTTGTTCACCCGGCGCGCACCGGCCCTGCCGCGCGCGCTCCGGTGCTGCTGTCATGACTCCACTCCACCGGCCACGCGGCAGCAGCGGCCGGAGGCAAAGCCGACGCCGGCATCCGCCTGCTGCGGCCGGACATCCGGCAGAGCAGCGGGTGCCGGGACAGCAACCGAACCGAAGGAGAAGGACATGCGCACCGCCAAGAGAATCCTGGGCGTCCTCGTGGCGACCACCCTCGCCACCGCCGGCCTCCTGGTCACCGCGCCGACCGCCTCGGCGGCCGGCTGCTGGGCGTCCTCGTGCGCCGGGCGGGACCACGGCGCGGTCGGCTGCTGGGCCACGGACGTGAAAACGGCCTACGTCATCCGGGACGGCGTGCAGCTGGCGACCGTGTGGAACGACTACTCCAGCAGCTGCAAGGCCAACTGGTCGGCCGCTCAGCTGACGCAGGCCGCCCGCAACGCCGGGTACAGGCTGTACGTCGACATCCAGACCACCGACAGCAACGGCGCACGGGAGTTCATGTGCTACCCCGGGCCGGACAACACCGGCAGCCTCGTTGAGGCGTGCACCGACTGGCCCTATTCCGGGTACAGCGGTTCCGGAGCGCCCTGGACCGACATGATCGACGGCACGAACGTGACTGCCGCGCGGGCGTACGTCTTCGACTCCAGCGGCAACCTGGTCATGGACGCCCCGGTCTGGCAGTAGAGCAGAACACCCCACCGCGGCACCGCGCTCTGCCACTCGCGCCCCCGCCACCCGCTGTGCAGTCGGCGGGGCGCGAGTGGATCGGGGCAGCAGTTACCTGGAACATCGGAAAACGTGCTCGGCGACGCGATCGCGCACTACGGCCCGGCCCGGCGGTCGGGGGCCGGGGTGCGCGATCGTAGGCGTTCCCCCTGGGGTCCGAACATGATCAGATATTCGACCGGTCCGCCGGGCCCGGCGTTCGCGACTCCGTGGGCGGTGCGGGTGTCGAACTCGGCCACGTCGCCGGCGCTCAGCACCAGGTCCTGCTCGCCGAGCGCCAGCCACAGCCGCCCGTACAGGACGCACAGCCATTCGTACCCGTCGTGGGAGGTCTGCCGCGGCCGCGTTGGCGGCGCGTCGATGGCGGGCAGGACGTGCTTGTGGGCGTGCAGGCCCCCGACGTACCTGGTCAGCGGTAGCACCGCCTTGTCGTTGCCGGAACGCCGCGGCACCGGGGTGCGCGGTCCGGGTGACGCGGCGGGTGCGGTGCCGGCCAGCTCGTCCAGGGAGACGTCGTACGCCTTCGCGAGCTGCAGCAGCACCTCCAGGGTGGGCTTGCGCCGGCCGGTCTCGATCCGCGACAGCGTGCTCAGCGAGATGCCGGTCGCGCGGCTGACGCCGGTGAGTGTGGCGCCGCGCTGCTCGCGCGCCGTCCGCAGCCGGGGGCCCATGGCCGCCAGCGTTTCGGCCGTGCCGTCGTCCGTCACCATCGCCCCGCTCCCTTTGGCCGTGCCGTCTCCGCCACCCTGTCCTGCCAGTTTGCCAGAATGGCAAGGGTGTTCGCGTCGCGCGGCCGCCGCGCCGCATGATCGGCGGGTAACCGAGGCCGCCCGTCAACCGAGGAGAAGCGATGCACCAGCCCGCGCCGTCCGCCGACCTGCGCCACCGCACCATCGAGGCACCCGCCGGGCGCCTGCACCTTGTCGAACAGGGCACCGGACCGCTGGTCCTGCTCGTCCACGGCTTCCCCGAGTCCTGGTACTCCTGGCGCCGCCAGCTCCCGGCCCTCGCGGCGGCGGGGTACCGGGCCGTGGCGCTCGACGTACGCGGCTACGGCCGCTCCTCCAAGCCGGCCGCGACGGACGCCTACCGGATGCTCGACCTGGTGGAGGACAACGTCGCCCTGGTGCGCGCCCTGGGCGAGGAGCAGGCGGTGGTCGTCGGGCACGACTGGGGCTCCAGCATCGCGGCGGCCTCCGCCCTGCTCCACCCCGAGATCTTCCGCGCCGTCGGACTGCTGAGCGTCCCCTACGCGCCGCCCGGCGGCCCCCGCCCTACCGAGGTCTTCGCGCAGATGGGCGGCGACCAGGAGTTCTACGTCTCCTACTTCCAGGAGCCCGGCCGGGCCGAAGCAGAGATGGAGCCCGACCTCCGGGGCTGGCTCGCGGGCTTCTACGCGGCCCTGTCCGCCGACACCATGCCCGCCCAGGGCGAGCCCGACCCGCACTTCGTGACCCGCGCCGGCGGCCGGCTGCGCGACCGCTTCCCCGGCGGCAAGCTGCCCGCCTGGCTGACCGAGGACGACCTCGACGTGTACGCCGGGGAGTTCGAGCGCACCGGCATGACCGGGGCCCTCAACCGCTACCGCACCATGGACCGTGACTGGGAGGACCTCGCCCCGTACGACGGAGCCCCGATCACACAGCCGTCCCTGTTCATCGGCGGCGCCCTGGACGCCTCCACGACCTGGATGGCCGACGCGATCGACGCCTACCCGGCCACCCTCCCCGCCCTGACCTCCGCTCACATCCTGGACGGCTGCGGGCACTGGATCCAGCAGGAGCGCCCCGAGGAGGTCAACCGGCTGCTGACCGCCTGGCTCGCCGCCCTCCCGGACTGAACCGGCGGGTGTGCCGTCCGGGCTCCGCTGTCGTCGGGGCCGGTCCGGTCAGGTCAGGCGGGCCGTCACCGTCTTGGGGCGCTGGTATTCGCGCAGGGCCAGGGTGGACAGGTCGGTGCCCGCGCCGCTGCCCCGGCGGCCGCTGTGGGGGAGTTCGGCGGATTGGGCGAGGTGGCAGTTGAGCCAGACTTCGCCGGCGGAGAGGCGGTCGGTGAGGGCGAGGCCGGTGGTGAGGTCGGTGGTCCAGACGGAGGCGGCGAGGGCCTGGGGGACGGACTCGGCGAGGGCGACGGCCTGGTCGAGGGTGGCGGCGCGTTGGACGGTGAGCAACGGGCCGAAGACCTCCTCGACCACGGCCGGGTCGTCGGCGGGCAGGTCGGCGAGGACGGTCGCGGGCCGCCACAGTCCGTCGGTGCGGCCAGGGGCGGAGTGGACGACGCGGGCGCCGGACTGCGCCACGATCCGGTCGTAACGGGCCGCCTGGTCGGGGTTGTTGAGCGGGCCGAAGTCGCGTCCGGCGTGGCGTTTGGCCATCGCGGCGGCGAGCGCGGTCACGGCGTGCTGGTACGTCTCGTCGAGGACGATGACCCTGGCGGGGGCGGCGCAGCTCTGGCCGGCGTTGTAGGTGCAGGCGGCGGCGAGTTGCCGCCAGGTGTCGGCGGGCGCGTCGGGCAGGACCAACACCGGGCTGTTGCCGCCGAGTTCGAGGCTGACGGGGGTGAGGCCGGCGCGGGCGGTGATGTCGGTGCCTGCGGTGGGGCTGCCGGTGAAGGCGATCAGGTCGCAGCCGGCCGAGACCAGCAGCCGGCCGGTCTCCCGGTCGCCCGGCAGTGCGGTCAACACGCCCGGCCCGAGGGCCTGTTCGGCGTGCTCGGCGAGCAGCAACGCGCTGTCGGGGGTGGTCTCGGCGGGCTTGAGGACCACCGTGTTGCCCGCCGCGAGGGCGGGGGCGCAGCGCCAACCGGCCATCAGCAGCGGGTAGTTCCACGGCACGATGGCCGCGACCACGCCGACCGGCTCCCAGCGGACCCAACTCTGGTGCCCGGCCAGATAGTCGCCCGCGGCGGGGGAGGTGCCGGCCCGCACCGCGCCGCCGTAGAACCGGAACAGGTCGGCGACCTCGGCGATTTCACCGGCCGCCTCGGCGTCGGGCTTGCCGGTGCCCGCGCATTCGGCGGCCAGGTAGTCGTCCGCGTGGCGCTCGATCAGGTCGGCGAGTGCGGCGAGCCGGCGGTGCCGTTCGCGCGGGGTGAGCGCGGACCAGGCGGGCCGGGCGGCCCTGGCGGTGGCGACGGCGGCGGCCACCTCCGGCGGGCGGGCGGCGTCGAGGGTGCGGCGGGGCGCGCCGGTGCGCGGGTCGGTCAGTTTCATCGGGCGTTCTCCGTCGGTGTCACAAGTCGTGGGTGCGCAGCCAGAGTTCGAGGGTGAGCGGCAGTCGCGGCTTGCCGCCCCGGCGCGGGACTGGCGGGTTCACCGGGCCGGCCGGGTGGCCCTGGCGGCCGTCATCTCTGGCGGGTGAGTGGCGTCGGAGGTGCGGCGGGGGCGCCGGGACGCGGTTCGGGCGGATTCATCGGTGGTGCTCCATGGGTCACAAGTCGTAGGCGCGCAGCCAGAGTTCGAGGGTGAGCAGCAGCCACAGCTTGCCGCCCTGGCGGGGCAGCAGCAGTCCGCCGCCGCGCATCCAGGTTTCCACGGTGTCGGCCCGGAACAGGCCGCGGGCGCGGGCGGTGGGGCCGAGCAGCAGGTCGAGGGTGTGTTCGCTGAGCGGGCCGCGCAGCCACTGCTGCACGGGTACCCGCATTCCGCTCTTGGGGCGGTAGGTGACGGTGTCGGGCAGCAGGTCGCGCACCGCCTCCTTGAGGATCCATTTCTCCTCGGTGGCACGGAGTTTGAGCGCGGGCGGGGTCGTGAACGCGTGCTCCACCACCTGCCGGTCGAACAGGGGGGAGCGGCCCTGGATGCCCTGGGAGGCGGTGAGCCGTTCGACCTTGGTGAGGATGTGATGCGCGCCCTTGGTGCGCAGGTTGCAGTGCAGCAACTGGTCGAGCAGCGACGGCATTCGGCGGTCCGACAGATACGGTGCGACGTGGCGGCGCGGGTGCGCGGCCGGGCCGAGCGCGTCGAGTCCGGCCAGTGCCTCGCCGGTGAGCAGTACCGGCAGGTCCTCCCAGCACTTGCGATAGGTGTGCAAGTAGGCATCGGCGCGGGCCTGTTCGGACGGATCGTCGCGGAGCAGCTCGAACACCAGCATCGGCAGGTTCTTCGGCCCGCCGAACACCGGGTCGCCGCCCTCACCGTTGAGCGACACGCTCAGCCCGTCGCCCGCGACGGCCTCGGCGAGCATCAGGTTCGGCACGGTCAGCGGATCGCCGACGGGGCTGTCGAGCAGTGCGACAGTGTCGGCAAGCCGGGCCGCGACCTGCTCGCCGGGTACGGTCAGGACCCGGTGCCGGGTGCCGCAGTGCGCCGCGACCAGTCCCGAGTAGCCCAGTTCGTTGGGCAGTTCGTTGCCGAAGCTGATCGAGTAGGTGTGCACCGGCCGGTCGTGCAGCCTGGCGGCCAGTGCCGTCACCAGCGAACTGTCCACCCCGCCGGACAGCAGGACCGCCACGTCCTGCCCGTCCGGCAGCCGCCGGGCCACTGCCCGATCCAGCAACTCGCGCAGGACAGAGGCATAGTGACGATCCGTCAGCTCAGTGAGAGCCGAACCTGCCTGCGGTTCCCAGAACTCCTCGACGCGCACCGAGCCGTCCGCGCCCAGGCGGGTCACCTTGCCGGGCAGCAGCTCGGACACCCCGCGCAGCAGCGTCTCGGTGCCCGGCAGGTAGGCGAAGGTGAGGAAGGAGCGGACGGCGCCGAGGTCCAACCCGGTGTCCACGTCCGGGCGTTGACGCAGATGCCGGAGCGAGCTGGACGCCGCCCAGCCGCCGTCGCGGGTGCGGCAGTGGAAGGCCGTGCGGGCGCCCATGTGGTCGCGGATCAGCACCAGGTCCGGGCCGTCCAGCACCGCGAGGGTGAACATGCCGTCCGCCGCCCGCAGGCCGTCCGGGCCGAGCGCCAGCCAGCAGCGCAGCAGCAACTCCCCGTCGGAGCACCCGGGTTCGGTGGGCTGTCCGGTCGCGGCCAGGGCGGCATGCAGCTCGTCCCGGTTGTGCAGGGTGACTTCACCGATGGCGGTGCGGCCGTCCACGGTGAACGGGCCGTCCGCGAACCCGGGCACCCCGGCGAGCAGGGCCGCCGACACGCAGCGGCCCTGCGTCTCGAACGGGCCTGCCACCAGGCCGGGTTCGGGCGGCCGGGGGCCGGCCACGGGCAGCGACAGTACGGTGTAGCGGGCCGGGCGGTGCGGGGCCCGCGCCCCGGCGGGTGCGGGCGCGGGCGCGGCCAGGCGGTGCGACTCAGCCAAAGTCGTCCCCGTCCCATGCGCCGCCGTCCGCCGGGTCGCTTCCGTCGTCGCCGTCCCCGGCCGTGCCGAAGCCGCCGTGGTCGTCGAACCCGTCGTCGAAACCGCCGCTGTCGTCGCCACCCCCCTCACCGCCGCTGCCGTCACCGCCGCCGCCGTCACCGCCCGAGCTGCGGGCGCGTTCGGCCTGGCGGCGCAACTCCTCCTCCTCGTCGGCCGACAGCAGCTCCGGCGCGTACTGGACGGCCGCGATGCCCGCGCCCAGGCCGAGCGCGCCCAGGACCACACCGAGCCGGCCCGGGAACGAGCTCCGATTGACCAGCACGTAGCGGCCCTGGCCCCATACCGTGCGGCCGTAGCCGATGTCGCGCCCGTAGCCGGTCCGGCCGTCGGCGTGGGAGCGCTTGACCAGGTCGCGGCCCAGCCGCTCGTCGGTGCCCGAGTCGCCCCGGTCGTCGCGCCAGTGGATCCGGCCGTCGGTGCCGCGGCTGCGCCATTCGCTGCGGCCGTCGGAGTACCGGCGGTGCACCGTGCCGTCGGCCAACAGCTCGTCGCTGTAGGTGATTTCGGGTGGCTGGGTCATCGTCCAGAGTCCTCGGGGGTCAGGGCGTCGGCCAGGTCAGGAAGCCGGTGTCGCGGGCCCGGGTGGGCGCGGCCGGACGGGCGGGTGGGGCGAATCCGCCGCCACGGACGGTGCGCAGCACGGTCCGCAGCAGCCGGGCCGGGCGGACCGCCGCGAGCTCCGCGACCCGGCCCCGGGCCAGCCAGGCCCGCTCCGCAGCCGGCAGCTCCGACGGCAAGTCGTCCGCGTCGCACCGGGGTTGACCGGCGAGCGCGGCCAGATGCAGGGCGGCGGCGTGGCGCGGCAGCAGGCCCGTGGTGCGCACCCGCAGCCGGGGACCGGCGTGTTCGCGCACCCGTAGGAACAGTTCCAGCCCGGCGGGCGAGGCGTCGTGCAGCACGTGCACCACCGCGCCCTCCGCCCGCTCCAGCGCGGCCAGCAGCCGGGCGTCCAACGGCAGTCGCTCCGGGGTGAGGATCGGGCAAGCCCCCTCCAGGTGCAGGCGGTTGGCCAGCAGCATCGCGGCGATCGCCGGATCCTGGCAGACCAGCAGCCGGGGGAACGCGTAGTCGTACAGGTCGCCCTCCGGTCCCGGCCGGTGCGGACGGGGCTCCACCAGGTCCGGCAGCACGGGCAGTTGGGGCTGCCGGGCGAGCGAGGCCGCGAAGCGCTCCGCCGACAGCAGTGGCCGGGTGGTGTAGCGCAGCCGGTGCGGGCCTCGGTGCAGCGGGAGCAGCGTCCGGTCGGTCTCGTAGTACAACTGCCGTGCGGTGAAGGCGAGTTGGCCCGGGCGGGCGCAGCGCTCGGCGGCCCGCCGCACGGCCCGGTCGAGCAGTCGGTCGGGTATCGGGGTCAACCCGCGTCCCTTCGTCATCGGGCGCCGCCCTTCGGCTCGGCCGGGGGCCAGGTGAGGAAGCCGAGCCGTTCGGCGCGCCGCCGGGTCTCGGCGGGGGTTTCCACCGCAGGTGCGGGGGCGGTGGTGGCCCGTTCGACGGCCTTCTCGACCAGGGCGAACAGCTTCGCCGGCGGCATGGTGATCAACGGCGAGCGCCAGCCGGCCATCAGCCAGTCCCGTTCCTGCGCGGCCAACCGCTGCCAGCCCGGTGCGGACGCCAGCGCCGTTGGAAGGTGCGGCCGGCTCATTTCGCGAAGTCGCACCGCCTTCCCGGGCTCGAACACCACGCGCGGCGCAAGTCCGCGAAGACGCACCACCTTCGCGGGCTCGAACACCGCGCGCGGTGCGAGCCCGCAGTCCACCACCCGGCGCCCGGGCAGCGCCGCCCGGATCTCCGTCGTGCGGGCCAGCGCCGACAGCGACAGGTCACGCAGCACCGCCACCGGCAGAGCGGCCGGGACGCTTCCCAACTCCTCGACCAGCAGCACCTGGTGGCGTTCGGCAAACTCGTTGGCGCGCAAGAAGCCCGCCACGGAGGGGAGTTCGCACAGCAGCACGGCCCGGGCCTCGACGGTGCCCGGCTTCGACACGGTCGGCGGGTGCTCCAACAGCCCGTCCGGCAGCCCGAAGTAGACCTCCCGCCAGCGGTCGATCACCTGGAGCTGGAACCTGAGGGGCGACAGCCGCGGACGGAACGGAGCCCCGGCCCGCGCACGCCACGCCCCATGGAACTCCCGCACCGCGCGCGTGGCCGCGGCCACCGCGAGCAGGCCCACGGCGAGGAACCAGGCGCGCCTGCCGACACCGACCGCCACCGAGCCGCCCGCCAGCGCGCACCCGGCCCAGACAGTGCCGCTCACGAGGTGCGCGCGGTGCTCCTTCGGGCCCGGAAACCCGTACAGGCGACGCTCGTTGAGCCAGTACAGCTGCTCGACGGTGATCCGCAGGCGGCCGCCGGTGCCCTTGGCCACCAGCTCGTGGAACTTGAGGTCGTGCAGGCGACCGGGCTCCTCCTTCGGGTCCAGCGCGAAGGTCCGACCGCAGTGCGAGCAACGGTGTCCGTGACGTGCGCGCCGGCCCACGCTCTCCCGGCAGTTCGGGCAGATCACCGGGCACCGTCCGTGGGTCGGGCCGACGGGGCGTCGTTGGCCGGTCGCCGCGCGGGCAGGGCCTGCGGCCAGCTGAGGAAGCCGAGCCGTTCGGCGCGCCGCCGGGTCTCGGCGGGGGTTTCCGCCACAGGTACCGGGGCGGTGGTGGCCCGTTCGACGGCCTTCTCGACCAGCGCGAACAGCTTCGGCGGAGGCAGGCTGATCAGCGGCGAGTACCAGCCGTTCGCCAGCCAGTCGCGTTCCCGGTCGGCCAGCCGTCGCCAGCCCGTCGAGGCGCCCAGGGCCGACGGCGCCCGACGCTGCCCCGCGTCGTCGCGCAGTCGCACCGCCTTCGCCGGTGCGAACACCGCGCGCGGCGCGAGCCCGCAGTCCACCACCCGGCGCCCGGGCAACTCCTCCCGGACCGCCACCGTGCGGGCCAGCGCCTTCAGCGACAGATCGCGCAGCACCACCACCGGCAGAGCGGCCGGAACCTTCGCCAACTCCTCGACCAGCAGCACCCGGTGGCGCTCCGCGAAGTTGTTGGTGCGCAGGAACGCCGCCACGGCCGGGAGTTCGCACAGCACCACGGCCTGCGCCTTGACCGTCGTCGGCTTCGAACCGCCCGCAGGGTGCTCCACCAGCCCGGCCGGCAGCTCGCGGTAGACCTCCCGCCAGCGGCCGATCACCCGCCGCTCGAAGTCGCTCAAGGACACGTGCGGCCGCATCGGGACATCGGACCGCAGCCGCCCCGCGCCCACGAACTGCTGCACGGCCAGGCTCACGGCGATTACCGTGACCGGGCCCAGCAGGAACCAGGCGAAACCGCCGATCCCGATCGTCAGCGAGCCGGTGATCACCGCGACCACCGCCAGCACGGCGCCCCCCACGACGCTGCCGTCGCGCTCGTCGTGGGTCGGGTACCGGTGCAGGCGGCGCTCGTTGAGCCAGTACAGCTGCTCGACGGTGATCCGCAGGCCGTCGCCGGTGCCCTTGGCCACCAGCTCGCGGAACTTGAGGTCGTGCAGCCGTCCCGGCTCCACCTTCGGGTCCAGCGCGAACTTCTTCCCGCAATGCGAGCAGGTGTGTCCGGTGCGTTCGCGCTGGCGTCGGTCGGTCCGGCAGTTCGGACAGATCATCGGGCGTTCTCCCGGGTCATCGGGCGTGCTCGATCGGAGAGTTGGTCGGCGAGGCGGGCGAAGCGGGGGAGGGAGGCAGGGGAAGCGGGCGAAGCGGGTGAGGCGGGCGGAGCGGGCGAAGCAGGCACGGCGGGCGAAGCAGGGGGAGTGGGGGGAGCGGGCGATGTCGGTGAACCGGTGGGCGTGGCCTGCGACTTCAGCGGCACCGGCGTCACCTGGAGTCCTCCAGGGCCGCCGCGATCCGGTGCAGCCGGTGCGCCAGCCGCTCCCGCACGCCCACCGTACCTACTCGCTGACGTGACGTCACCTCCCGTAGGGCGGCGGCCAGTTCCTGCTCGCCACGCTGCTCGGCGACCTGGGCGGTGATCGCGTAGTCCTCGTGGTCGATGCCGTAGCCGGTGTTCGCGGCCAGGATCGCCAGACGGTTGTCGCTGCGGTTGCCGAACGAGTGCGGCATCAGCTCGGGGATCCGGATCAGCGTGCCCGGCGCCAGATCGACGGCCACCACCCGGCGGCGGCGCGCGTCGTACAGCCCGCAGGAGGCCGGGCCGAGCGCCAGCACCAGGTGCTCACCGCCGTGCGCGTGCGGGGTGAACGCGGTGTGCGGCGCGACCAGGCCCAGCTTGTAGGTGGCGTTCGACGGGCGCTCCGGCGAGGTCGCCGCGTCGCCGATGAAATAGTGCGCATACTGCTGGTCGTCGATGAAACGCAGGAGCCCGCTGTCCGGGTCCTGCGGACCGAGCTCCCGCACCCCCGACCGATCGGCGCGCAGCACCCGCCCGTCCGGGCGCAGCCGGAACAGCTCGGCGCCGTCCGGCAGTGCGGACGCCTGTCGTTCCAGGCTGCGCAATCCCCCGCGTATCGACACTCGCGACCCCCCTCGTCGGTGCTCGCGGTGATGCTACCCGGGCTGCCGGGGTCGCTGACCAGCGGCATACTCGAACAAATGCTGAATTCTGCGGAGGTGAGAGCCATGCCCGCGACTGCTGCCGGAGCTTCGGGCCCCCGTCCGGTGCGGGGGACATACGCCTGGCTGACCGATAAGCACAACTCTTCGCTGGTGTTCCTGCTGGCCCTCTCGCTGGGCCTGGCCCTGGTCGCCCCGCAGGTGACCGAACTCTGGTTGCTGATCGTGTTCTCGGTGGTGTGGGGCGCGACCATCGTGGCCTTCGTCGCGCAGTTCTGGGGCCGCTACGAACACGCCCACCCGCACCACCACGCCCGCCACGCGGCGTGACCACACCGGTCGGTCCGGCGGCCGTCGGCTGCCGGACCGCACAGTGCAACTTCCCGTCAGTGGCCGGGCGGCGCAGCTCAGCCGTCCGTCAGTGGCCGGGCCGCGCAGCTCAGCCGTCCGTCAGCTGCTGGACCACACCGTGGTGATGTTGCAGAACTCGCGAATGCCGTGACCGGACAACTCCCGCCCGTAGCCGGAACGCTTGATCCCGCCGAACGGGAACGCCGGGTGGGAGGCCGTCATCCCGTTGAAGAACACGCCGCCCGCTCGCAGGTCGCGCACGCACCGCTCCCGGTCGGTCTCGTCGCGTGTCCAGACGTTGGAACTCAGGCCGAACGGTGAGTCGTTGGCGATCGCCACCGCCTCGTCCAGGTCGGCGGCCCGGTACACGGTGGCGACGGGGCCGAACGCCTCCTCGTGGTGGATTTTCATGCGCGGCGTGATGCCGGTCAACACCGTCGGGAGGTAGTACCAGCCGCCTTCCAGCGCCGGATCGTCCGGCCGCTCGCCGCCGCAGGTGACGCTCGCGCCGAGCCGGACGGCGTCGGAGACCAGCTCCTCCAGGTCGGTGCGGCCCTGCTCGGTGGCGACGGGGCCGACCTCGGTGGCCTCCGCCATCGGGTCGCCGACGGTCAACTCCCGCATCCGGGCGGTGAAGCCGGCCAGGAACTGGTCGTACACGTCGGCGTGCACGATGAAACGCTTCGCCGCGATGCAGGACTGGCCGTTGTTCTGCACCCGGGCCGTCACCGCCTTCGCGACCGCGGCCGGTACGTCCGCCGAGGGCAGCACCAGGAACGGGTCGCTGCCGCCCAGTTCGAGGACGGTCTTCTTCACCACGTCGCCCGCCGCCGCCGCCACCGCGCGGCCCGCGCCCTCGCTGCCGGTCAGCGTCACCGCCGTCACCCGCTCGTCCCGGATCACCGCCTCCACCGCGCGCGAGGGGATCAGCAGCGTCTGGAAGCACCCCTGCGGGAACCCGGCGAGGACGAACAGTTCCTCCAGCGCGAGCGCCGTGCGCGGCACGTTCGAGGCGTGCTTCAGCAGGCCGACGTTGCCGGCCATCAGCGCGGGCGCGGCGAAGCGGATCACCTGCCAGAACGGGAAGTTCCACGGCATCACCGCCAGCACCGGGCCGAGCGGCCGGTAGCGGACGAACGCCGACGCGCCGCCGGAGTCCGCGATGTCGGCCGCCGTCGGATGCTCGTCGGCGAGCAGGGCCTGTGCGTGGTCCGCGTACCAGTGCATCGCCTTCGCGCATTTGGCGGCCTCGGCGCGGGCCTGGGCCAGTGGCTTGCCCATCTCCAAGGTCATGGTGCGGGCGACCTGTTCGTTGCTCTGCTCCAGCAACTCGGCTGCCCGGTGCATCAGTTCGGTGCGCTGCGGGAACGCGCTCAGCCGCCAGGACTCGAAGGCCGACTGGGCGCGGGCCAAGCGGGCTTCCACGCCTGCTTCGTCCAGCGGATCGAAGACCTCGACGGTACGGCCGTCGGCCGGATTGACGGTGGCGATGGGCATCGGGAATCCACTCCCTCCTCGGATCCCGCCCGGCCTTCCGGGCGGGTGGCGGACCTCGAAGAGGGAGCGAGGAGGTGGAGACAGGAATCGAACCTATGTAGACGGCCCTGCAAGCCGCTGCCTCGCCTCTCGGCCACTCCACCGGGCTCCCTCGCGTGACTCAGAAACTAGCAGCGGGACTCGCGTGACCTGCGCCGCGACGCACCGGAGTGTCGGGCAATTCGCCCAGATCGACTGCCTGTTGGGGCAGTGTGGTGGGTACCCGGTGTGATCACCAGTTGATCGACGGCCGGGCGGCCGGACTGCCCCGGCGACTACCCTGGGCGGCGTGCAGATCGACGACCTGAAGCGGCTCCGCAAGGCCCGCGACACCATGGACCGCGACTACGCCGAACCACTGGACGTCGCGGCGCTGGCCAAGGTCGCGCTGATGTCGGTCGGCCACTTCCAGCGCAGCTTCCGCGCCGCGTACGGCGAGACACCGTACAGCTACCTGATGACCCGCCGGATCGAGCGCGCCAAGACCCTGCTGCGGCGCGGCGACCTGTCCGTCACCGAGGTCTGCATGGCCGTCGGCTGCACCTCGCTCGGGTCGTTCAGCACCCGCTTCACCGAACTGGTCGGCGAGAGCCCCAGCACCTACCGGGCCCGCGACCACAGCGCCGCCGAGCACATCACCGCGTGCGTGGCGATGTACCTCACCCGCCCGATCCGCGGCACCGACACGGGCCGGCCCAATGCCGGATCGGCGAAGCCGATCAGGAACGGAGAAGCGGAAGCGGGCGCCGGTCAGTAGCGTCGGGGGCATGGACATCAAGCTTTCGCAGTGCTTCATCGCCGTTGACGACCACGAGGCCGCGCTCGGCTTCTACCGGGACGCGCTCGGGCTGGAGGTGCGCAACGACGTCGGCTTCGAGGGAATGCGCTGGGTGACGCTCGGCTCGGCCTCCCAGCCCGACGTGGAGGTGGTGCTGGAACCCCCCGTCGCCGACCCCGGCGCCACCGACGCCGACCGGCAGGCCGCTGCCGAACTCCTCGCCAAGGGCCTGCTGCGCGCCGTCAACTTCCGTACCGCCGACTGCGACGCGACCTTCGAGCAGATCCGGGCCACCGGCGCGGACGTGCTCCAGGAGCCGATGGACCAGCCGTACGGGGTGCGCGACTGCGCGTTCCGCGACCCGGCGGGCAACATGGTCCGCTTCGCCCAGCCCCGCCGCTGACTCCGGTGGGACGGGTGCCGCCCGGAGCCCTTGGGGCGGCACCCACCCGCGTACCTGTCCGTATGCGTACCGGCTTGCCCATTCGTGTACCGACGGCTTCCCGTCCGGTCAACGCAGGTTGACGGAACCGGTCAGCCGGCGATCAGCGGGTAGTGGTCGGAAAGATCGGTGTAGGTGTACGAGGTGCCCCAGCTGCTGACCGTCCACGGCGCGCTGTGGAAGCGGTGCACGGTGTTGGTGTACTGCTGCGGGCGGGCGTGGTCGGCCCGGTAGAGGACGTAGTCCAGGTCCTCCTTGGGCTCGCCGGGGTAGCGGTAGGCGGCGATCGAGTTGTCGACCGTGTCGAAGGAGTTCGCCCAGCCGTCACGGGTACTGGTCGGGGCCAGGTTGCCGTTGGACAGCAGCGCCGGGTACTCGGTGCCGTGCGAGTCGATGTTCAGGTCGCCGGCCACCACGATCGGCTCGCTCGCCGGGATCTGCTTGGCGTCCAGGAACGCCTTCATCGCGCGCAGCTGCCTGCCCCGGATATCGGCGGCCTGGCCGCTGGAGCAGCCGGAGTCGGTGGACTGGAGGTGGGTGCCGACCACGTGGGTGCGCTGCCCGTTCACGTCGATCTGCGCGTAGACGAACCCCTTGTTGGACCACCAGTCCGAGCCGCACGCGTCCTTGAACACGTACTGCTCCTTGCGCAGGATCGGCCACTTGCTGAGCAGCGTCACCCCGCCGTCCTCGGGCGTGGCGCTGCTGTAGCTGCCGGAGGTGGCGTCCCACCCGCTGGTGGAGCGGCCGACCACGGGCGTGTGGTACGGGTACGCGGCCGAGGCCTTCGACACCAGCGCGTCGGAGGTGGCGTTGTCGAACGCCTCCTGCAGCACCACCACGTCGTGGCCCCGGAAGAAGTCCGCGCCCGCGATGGCCTGGGCCCGGTAGGACTGGCCCCAGTTCGGGTACAGGTTGGTGCTCATCAGGAAGGTGTTGTAGGTGAGCACGTTCAGCGGGGCGACGGTGAGCGGGGCGCCGTCGGCGTGAGCGGCGGCCTGAGGGACGGTCAACAGCGTTGCGGCAGCGGCGAGTACGGCGGCGACGCGGGTGGTGCGGGTGGCGGGCATGGAGGCTCCGGGGGTGTGGGGCGGCGGGTGTGGGGCAGTCGGTGTTGTGCAGTCAACTCGGGCCTTCGTGACGCGGACAAGACACCGGGGGGCGGGTGGGTGAACTCGACCGAAACACCCCCTACCGGCGGGTAGAAAACGGCCGGTGCGGCGACTGTCAACCGACGGTTGACACTCCTCAACTGTCAACCTAGGGTTGCCTCATGGCTGACACCTCTGGAGCAAAGCCCTCCATCCGGCTCGACGACCTGATCGAGGGCATCAAGAAGTCGTACCCCGAAGCGCTCGACCAGCTCTCCAACGCCGTCCTGGTCGCCGACCACCTCGGCGACGTGGCCGACCACCTGATCGGCCACTTCGTCGACCAGGCCCGCCGCTCCGGCGCGTCCTGGACCGACATCGGCCGCAGCATGGGCGTCACCCGCCAGGCGGCCCAGAAGCGCTTCGTCCCCAAGGACCCCGGCGAGGTCACCGAGATCGACACCGCGCAGGGCTTCAACCGCTTCACCCCGCGCGCCCGCAACGTGGTGATGGCCGCCCACCAGGCCGCCAAGGACGCCCACAACGACGAGGTCCGCCCCGAACACCTCGTCCTCGGCCTGCTCGCCGAACCCGAGGGCCTCGCCGCCGCCTACCTCACCACCCGCGGCATCGCCCTGGACACCGTCCGCGACGCCGCCCGGGCCGCCCTCCCGCCCGCCGTCGAGGACGCCCCCGAACTCGTCCCCTACGACGCCGGCGCCAAGAAGGCCCTCGAACTCACCATGCGCGAGGCGCTGCGCCTCGGCCACAACTACGTCGGCACCGAACACCTCCTGCTCGCCCTCCTCGAACACGAGGCCGGCACCGGCATCCTCACCGACCTCGGCCTCGACAAGCCCACCACCGAGGCCGCCCTCCTCGACGTCCTCGCCCAACTCACCCCCGACGCCTGACCGTTCGCCCCCCGGCGGGCCCACCCTCGCGAGGGCGGGCCCGCCGTCGTCCCGTTCCGTCCCGGCTGGCGAAACCCGGTTGACGGCCGGTCGCGGCGGGCGGTTCGCTGGCGATTCACCAGGGCGATGGGCGAAGGGTGGGGCGGGATGGGATACCGACTCGAAGGGCCGGTACTGGAAGGCGAGTTGGTGCGGCTGGAGCCGCTGGAGCAGCGGCACGCGGGGGAGTTGGCGCGGGCGGTGGAGGAAGCCCGGGACAGTTACGGGTTCACCTGGGTGCCGCGGGCTGAGGAGGTGGCCGGGTACATCGAGGCGCAGCACGCGCGGGCCGCGGACGGGCGGCTCGCGCCGTACGCGCAGATCGCGCTGGCGAGCGGCCGGGCGGTCGGGGTGACGGCGTACTGGGAGCCGCGGACGCTGCCGGACACCGACGTACTGTTCGCCGTGGAGGTCGGCTTCACCTGGCTGGCGGCCTCGGCACAGGGGACGGGCATCAACGCGGAAGCGAAGCTGCTGCTGTTCCAGCACGCGTTCGAGCGGTTGGGCGTGGCCCGGGTGGACCTCAAGACCGATGCGCGCAACGCCCGTTCGCGGGCCGCGATCGCCGCCGTCGGTGCCCGGTTCGAGGGCGTGCTGCGGAAGTCGAGCCGCTCATGGGTGACGGGCGAGGACGGCGGTCTGCGGGACGCCGCAGTCTTCTCGATCATCGACACCGAGTGGCCACAGACCAAGGCCGCCCTCCGGGAACGCGTCGCCCGCTATCGCTGATGAAACGTCATTTACCGTTCAGTGGCGGCGGATTGGCCAGCGCGGTCGGCGGCGGGGGCGCGCCGCCCATGCCGGTCGGTTTGCCGGGCGGGGCTTTCTGCGGGGCCAGGGCGTTCCTCCTTGGAGCGGGCGGCAGGTGAGGGTGCGGTTGTTTGCTGAGTGCCCGATGGCGGGACCTGCTATGCGGTGCCTTGCTGTGCCGCGCGCCGCCGTACCGGGCCCTGCCCTGCCATGCCGTGCCTGGTCATGCTGCGTCCTGCCGTGCTCTGCCGTGCCGCGTCCCGCTATGCAGGGTGGGCCGCCGGGCCGCCGGGGTGGGGTGGCGTCCGGTTGAGGGTGGGCGGTTCCCACACGTGGTGGCGCAGGATTGCCCGGAGGGTCGGCCCCGGGGGCATCAGCGGCATGGCGGAGTTGCGGACCGCCACTGCGAGCGGGTGCGACAGTCCCGGTCCCATCCGGCCCGCCTGTCGGGCCGCCCGGGCGACGGCCTGGGCGCGCGGGCGGCGCGTCGCGTCGTACCGGGAGAGCGCGGACGGCAGATCGGGCGCGTCGGCGACGGCGGCCGCGAGGGTCACGGCGTCCTCCAGCGCCTGGCACGCGCCCTGGCCCAGGTGCGGGGTCATCGCGTGCGCCGCGTCGCCGAGCAGCGCGACCCGGCCGACCGTGAACGTCGTTAACGGGGTGCGCAGTTCGCGCAGGTCGTGGTGGAGTACCGCGTCCGGCCGGGTGGCGGCGAGCAGCTCCGGGATCGGCTCGTGCCAGCCGCCGAACCGCGAGCGCAGCTCGGCCAGCGGATCCGCGAACCGGGTGCCGGGCGGCAGCGGAAGGACGGCGTGCCACTCGGCCCGGCCGTCCGGCAGCACGATGTGCCCGAACTCCGCGCCGCGGCCCCAGGTCAGCTCGAACTCGCCCTCCAGCGCCACCGGTTGATCGGTGATCGCGCGCAGCACGGCCGTGCCGGTGGCCACCGCGCCGGGGTGCTCCGGCAACAGCAGGCCGCGCAGTCGGCTGCCGACGCCGTCCGCCGCGACCACCAGATCCGCGCACCGCGTGCCGTCGGAGCAGCCAACCCGGACCCGCCCCGGCCCGTCGTGCCCCGGCCTGTCCCGCCCCGGCCTGTCCCGCCCCGACCCGTCGTGCCCCGGCCTGTCCCGCCCCGGCCCGTCGTGCCCCGGCCTGTCCCACCCTGGCCTGTCCCACCCTGGCCTGTCCTGCCTCGGTCCGTCCTGCCCTGGCCTGTCGTGCCCTGGCCCGTCGTGCCCCGACCCGTCCCGCCCCGGCCCGTCGTGCTCGACGGTCAGTGCGCGGACGCCGATCAGCAGTGCCTCGGCGGGCAGTGCGGCCCGGAGCAGCCGGTGCAGTTCGGCGCGGGTGATGCCGACGATCGGGCTGCCCACCGCGCGCTCCAGCGCCGCGCCGTCCATCCGGGCCAGCCAGCGGCCGTCCGGTCGGCGGGTGCCGCCCCGGTACTGTCCGTGCGAGGCGGCCCGGACCGCCTCGCCGACGCCGAGTTCGTCCAGCGCCCGCAGCCCGTTCGCGGCCAGCGAGATCGCCGCCCCGGCATCGTCCGGCACCGCCGAACGCTCCAGCACCGTCACGTCCCAGCCGACCCGACGCAGCCCGAGTGCCGCCGCCAGCCCGCCGATCCCGCCACCGACCACCGCCGCAGTACCGCGCACCGTCGAAACCCCCAGTCCTTCTACAGATGTAGAAGGAACGGTAACGGTGCTTACGGGAGCTGCCCGCAGCGCGGTGTTAGATGAGGGCATGGCCACCGACCGACGCACCCTGCTCGCCGACGCCGCCCTCGGCGTCCTCGCCGACCAGGGCATCCGCGGCCTCACCCATCGCGCCGTCGACCGCGCGGCCGCTCTGCCCGACGGCACCACCTCCGCCTACTTCCGCACCCGTGCCGCGCTGCTCACCGCACTGGTCCGCCGACTGGTCGAACTCGACCAGCACGAGCTGGAGTTGACCGCCGCGCAGGCCCCCGCGCCGCGTACGGCCGCCGATCTGGTCGAGGGCCTCGCGCTGCTCGCCCACCGCCGGCTCACCGGCGAGGGCCGCCGCCGCTCGCTGGCCCGGTACGCCTGCGTGCTGGAGAGCGTCCGCGACCCGGAACTGCGCGAGATCCTGATCCCTCGCGAGAACACCGGCCGGGAGGCCGTCCGGCAGTTCCTCGCCGCGCACCGCGTCCGCGACGTCGAGGACCGCGCGCTCACCCTGTTGGCGGGCTTCGACGGGCTGGTGCTGGACGGGCTGGTGCGCGGCGAGACCCTGCGGCGCGAGGCGCTGGAGGGTCTGGTCGCGGCGGCCCTGCGACCCTGAGCTCCCGATCAGGAGTTGACCGCCCACTGGTGGGCGATGCCCTGGTGCAGGGCGGCGTAGACCCGGTCGCGCAGGGCGTTGGCGTCGCTGTCGGTGAGGGTGCGGTGGAGGTGGCGCAGGACCACCTTGACCAGCAGGTTGTGCTGGTCGGGGCGGGCCCCGAGGCGGGTCAGGGCCTGCGGGGGGAGGACATGGCACGGGGTGGTGGAGAGGATCTCGACGGTCTCCACGCACTCCGCGTCCGCGCCGAGCGCGTCGCGGACGCGGTCGCCGAGGTCCTCCGCCAGGTCGATGCGGTCCACGGCGATGGACAGGTCGCGGCGGATCGCCGGCAGCGCCGAGACCGGACGGTACGGGGCGAGATCGGTCAACTGGGCCGTCACCGCAGGGTCGGTGGAGCGCAGGATCCGGATGTCCGGGATGCCCTTGATCAGCATCAGCACCCGGTCCAGTCCCATCCCGAGCGCCAGCCCGCTCCACTCCGGCCCCAGCCCGGCCCGGGCCAGCACGCCGGGGTGGGCGAGGCCGCACTCGGCGACCTCCACCCACTCGCCGCCGAGGTTGACGTCCAACTGCCGCCCCGCCAGCGTGTACGGGTGGACGCGATCCTCGGTGCGATACTCCGCGCCCGGCAGCAGGGCGTCGGCCAAGGCGGCGATCATCTCCGTCAAGTCGGCGGGCGTGGTGGGAAGTTGGCGGCGGGTCAGGTACCAGAGGTCGAGCTGGTGCGGGGTGCCGGTGTGCAGCCGGTCGATGCTGTCGCGCCGGTACACCAGGCCCGGGCAGACCAGCAGGACGGACTCGGGGGCGGCGGGATCGGCCGGTTCCGCTGCGAGATCGCGCAGGGCGCGCAGGGCACGCAGCGCGCCGGGCACGAGCGCGCTGGAGTGGCTGCGCAGCATCCGCCGGTCGTCCACGTAGCGGGTGTACCGGGAGTCCCGAGTGACGTCGTCAGTACGGTAGTTGAGGTGGTCGTAGTTGTCGGCGACGGTGACGATCCGCTCCCCGCGATGCACCCGCACCGGGCAGTCCCAGCGCCGGGCCAGCGCATCGGCGGCCCGATCCGCCACCAGCTGCACGGCGTGCGGCCCGGCGGCCGGATCGGTCAGATCGCGGACGGCCAGATCGCGGGCGAGCTGATCGGCGGACAGCGGACGAACGGAAGAGACGGGCAGAGCGGACACGACGGGCCTCCGGGCCTGAGCAGGGGACTTTGAGGGGGAACACACACCCCCGGCCCCTGGGCACGAGCCGCCGACCGGGACGAACCCCGCCCGGCTCGGCCGATCTGCTCGGCGACGCAGCGCTAACGGCGTGGCGAAACCCGACCCCAGCGGCACCCATCGGGAGCCGGGGGGCCGGTAAATCGGCGAGAGATCGCTACGACGGCCACGGGCAGAGTCTAAGCACCCCCAACCACCCGCCGGCAATCGGTTTTCGCGCGGGCCGGCCGGACGTTCGACACCCTCCGGCGTGCACTTCACCCTCCAGCGGGACGGACGGGCCGCGTCCTGACGACCCTGGCGCAGCTCGATCTCGGAAACAAGGTGCGGGGGTCCCGCCGGGAACGGCCGACGCCCAAAGCGCGGCCGGGCTGTTCGTCCGCACCGACTGGCGGGTGCGTCGATCGAATGGGACCGAGTGCGAGGTCGAGACCGCTTCGCGGAACTTGAGCCGACTCCGGGTGACCCCGTGCTTCGTTGGCAGGATCCGGAGCGAGGGTTCAGACTGGGCGCTTTCGAAGAGCGGGAGGCGCAGGGATGACGGACCACCAGGCCGGGGTAGGGCAGGCGTACGACGTGGTGGCGGAGCTGTACGCGACCATGTTCACGGGTGAACTCGCCAGCCGGGACGACGAGTTGGCGTTGATCGGGGAGCTGGTCTCGGCGCCGCCGGTGACCCGGCGCGGACTTCCCGTCGGCGACCTCGGCTGCGGCCCGGGCGAGGCGACGGCGCTGCTCGGCGGGCTCGGTGTGCGCGCCGTCGGGCTCGACCTGTCGGCCGGGATGCTCGCCCAGGCCCGGCGTCGCCACCCCGGCGAGAGTTTCGTGCGCGGCTCCCTGCTGTCCCTCCCGTTCGCCGACGCGAGCCTCGGCGCGGCGCTCGCCCGCTACTCGCTGATCCACCTGCCGCCCGCCGAAGTCCCGTACGCCCTCGCCGAGTTGCGCCGCGTCCTGGCCCCGGGAGGCCGTCTGCTGCTCGGCTTCTTCGCCGCCGACCCGAGCCTCGGCGACGCCGACCACCCCGTCCCCTTCGACCACAAGGTCACCACCGCCCACCGCTGGCCCGTGGACACCCTCGCCACCCTCCTGACCGCCGCCGGCCTCACCGAGACCGCGCGCAGCGTGCGCCAACCCGGCCCGGGAGAGCGCTTTCTGCAGGCGACCCTGCTGGCCGAAGTCGCGTCCTGACAGCCCGTTTCCGGATGCCAACCACGCGCGTGGCCAACCCTGTTCAGGCCCCGATGCGACGGCAGCGAGCTGCTGCCGGGTAGTTGGTCGCGGCCGTGATGCCTCAGCCGGGAATCGGGTCGCCAGCCGGGAATCAGCTCGCGAGTCAGGAATCAGCTCGCGGCAGGCGGGTCGCAGCAGGGCATGTCCACCATGTGCTGGTCAACGACGTGAGTGCGGCGGGCACGACGGCGCACTCTTTCGGGTGGCTGCCGCTGAACCGGCCTTGCCGGTGGCTGCGGGGGGTGCCACTTTGAGGTCTCAAGGTGAGGTCTCAAGGTGAGGTCTCAAGGTGAGGGCTTTGCTCGGGCTTTGGGTGGGCGACACCTCGGACTCCGACATCGCTCAGGGCCGGTCCGATTTCCCTCGTTCGTGGGCGTTCGCGAAAAGGAGCCGTTATGCGTTTCGCTGGACTGGTGCGGTTGGTGGCTTCCGCCTCCGCGGCTGCGTTTTTCGTGCCGATGGCCACCGCCACCGCCGCCCCGACTTCGCCGAACCGATATGTGCGGGCAGTCCCCGCATCCGTCACCACGGCGCCGCGATCGGTCGATGAACCGCACTGCGCCGGGGAATGGATCGACTCCAACTCCGACGACACGCGGGAGATGAAGAGCTGGCTGTGCATGTACGACGCCGGAGACGCCAAGAACGTTTATGCGGGCCTGTGGACCGAATGCCGCTGGTGGAAGATCATCGGCTGGTCCGCGCCGCCCAATGGCTGTCGGATCTGGGAGCCCAGCTACTACAAGCTCACAGCACCGGACGGCACGGTGTACGAGGGCACCTTTCCCGGCGCGTCCGGTTCGAGCGCGGCCGCATCGGAGAGCGATCGATACCCCTGCCAGGAAGGCAGCTGGAACGTGTGGAGCTACTACGGCGTCCAGATGAAGGACGTTCTCGGCAACTGGGGCAGCAACGTGTCCGGCACCCACGAGGGCACCTTCACCGTCCACTGCCCCTGACCACCGCAGGGCTCCCCGCACGTCCTCACTCCTCGTCCGGCTCTGCCCCTCGCGGCCCGGCCCTCGAAACCATCGGGGACCGGGCCGCGAGGGCGTACGCCCGATGGCATGACGTCCCGGGCCCGGACACATCGCCGGACGCCCCCGGCGGAACCCAGAGGGACACGGCCTCCCGTTCCGGTGAGGCGATCCGTTCCCAGGGAGCAGGTATGTCGACGGAGCAGAGCACACCGATCACGCCGCAGGCGGCCATGACGCTGGCCGCGATCGCGGCGACGGCGGCCACGCCGCGTCCCTCGGGCGAGACGGTGGCGGAGCAGCAGAGCCGGATCTTTCTGGGCGTCAGCGAGCAGCTGGCCGAGTCCTCCCTCGCGACCGGGGACGACTGGGTCCTGAGGTGGCTGGCGCTGAGCCCGGACAACGCGAACATGGCGTACCTGGCCGCGAGCCGTTCCTCCAATGCGTTCGCCGTGGTCCTGCGCGGCACGGTCGCCAACGTCACCGACCTGCTGGAGGACCTCGACGTGGGCACGGTGGTGCCGTTCACCGCCGCCGGCTCGCCGCCCGCCCCGGTGGCCGTCTCCAAGGGGGCGATGGAGGCGTTCACCCAGGTCGTCACCATGAGCGCGGGAGGCGTCACCCTGCGGCAGGCGCTCGCCGAGGCGTTTGTGGGCACTGAGTCGAAGCCCACCGTCTACGTGATCGGTCACAGTCTGGGCGGCTGCATCGCCACCATGGTCGCGCCCTACCTCCGGGCGCAGCACTGGCAGGGTGCCACCCCACGGTTCGGCCTCTGCACCTTCGCCGCCCCCACCGCCGGCGGCCAGGACTTCGCGGCGTACGTCGACTTCCTCGACTGGGTCGTCAACGAGCGTTACTACAACGCCTGGGACTTGGTGCCGCAGGCCTGGACGAGTCTCGACGACGCCAAGAAGTGGTACCCCCATCCGCCCGGCCCGGAGGCGAACGAGGACGTCAAGGCGGTGATCACGGCGATCGCAGCCCTGCGGGGTCCGCACGTCTACGCCCAGCCGGGCACGGCGCACCTGTTGCACCCGGACTACAAGAGCGACTACAACCATGCCATGGTCAGGAAGACGCTCCAGGACTTCATGGGCCAAGTCGCCTTTCAGCACGCGAACTCCACCTACCTGGGTCTGCTCGGTGCCCGCGATGTGCTGTCCGGCCCGGTGGTGCGGGCCATCTCCAGCAACGCCGGCCAGGCCGGCAGTGCGATCGCCATCGCGGGCAGCGGATTCGGTGCGGGCACGACGGTCGACTTCGGCACCGTCCCGTGCCAGGATCCGGTCGTCAGCAGCGACGGCCTCGGGATCAGCGTCTACGCGCCTCCCGGCGTCGGCGTGGTCGCCGTCCGGGTCACCACCAACCTGGGCACCTCGCCGGCCGTTCCCTTCGGCCAGTTCGCCTACGACGGCCCCGCCCCGGCGGTGATCACCGGCCTTGCTCCGGACAGCGGCCGGAAGGGCCACCCCGTCACCATCACCGGCGTCAACTTCTCCTCCGACGCCCAGGTCTTCTTCGGCGACAACCGTTCTCCGTCCGTCGAGGTCAAGCGCACCGGCGCGCCCAGCGAGATCGTCGCCACCGCACCCGACCCGACCACCGGCGCCGGCAAGCCCCACACCATCGACGTCACCGTGCTGTCGAACGGCTACTCGTCCCCGACCGGTCCGGTGACCGAGTTCACCTACAAGGAACTGTGAGACTGCTCCCGCAGGCGCCGGGCAGGTGGCCGGCCACGGTCGGGGCGAACCGGGCTCCCAGCACCGCTCGCCGACCTGCCGGGCGATCGACAACCCGGCGCCGCACTCGCCGCAGGTTGCCACGCCGAACAGGTGCGAGCGCGACGGCGGAGAGCCCGGCCTCGATGGCGGCGTCGCACAACACCCGTGCAGGGAACGGGTGGGGGGTACCCGCCGGGTCGCCGGGCTCCCAGTCGCCCACGGCGGAGAAGTAGTGGCCGGCCTCGCGCCGATGGAGACGAACCCTTCCCTCCCGCAGGGCGTCCTCGGCGGTGCCCTACGCGTGCTTCAACTGCGAACAGTCCGTCCTGCGGGCCATCCTGCCGGGCCGTGCTGCGGAGGCGGCGGCCTCAGTCCACCCAGCCCCGGCGGTGGGCCTGCCAGCCGAGTTGGATGCGGGTGTCGGCGCGGGCGAGGGACATGAGGCGGCTGATGCGGCGTTGGACGGTGCGCAGGCCGAGGCTGAGTTGTTTGGCGACGGCGGGGTCGGTGGCGCCGGAGAGGAGGAGGGCGAGGATGCGGCGGTCGGTCTCGTCGGGGTCGCCGGCGGGGACAGGGCCGACGGCGCGGGCGGGGCCGGTGCGGCCGAGGGGGTGGGCCCATTCCCAGGTCTGTTCGAACAGGACGGTGAAGGCGGTGACCAGGGCCGGGGCGCGGACCACCAGGGCGACCGGGTCGGACGCGGACTCGCTGAGCGGGACGAGGGCGAGCGCCCGGTCCGCGACGATCAGCTTGGTGGGGACCTGTTCGACCACCCGGATCTGCTGCTGACGGCCCATCGCCTCGAACAGCGGCTGGGCGGCGCCCGGTTCGTCCAGGGCACGGCGCTCCAGCACCACCCCGTAGGTGACGCCGCGCTCGACGGCCGCCGACTCGGCGCCGGTCTCGTCGGCGGGAACCACCTGGTGGCGGCCCGTCACCAGCGCGAGGACTTCGTGCTCCGCACCGGCCTGCAACTGCGTGACGCGGTGACTGATCGCGGCCCGCCCGGCCACCACCTCGATCAGGTCGGGGTGCGCCTGGCCCTCCCGGGCGGTCGCCGAACGGTAGACCTCGGTGAGGGTGGACGCCGTCAACTCGGCCTTCCGCAGGGCGTGCCGCTGGCCGGTGAGCAGAGCCTCCAGGGCGACCGCCGGGGGAGCGGCGGTGTAGCGGCGCCCGGCGCCAGGGGCCACCAGCCCACAGGCCTGGAGCAGTTCGAGCGAGCCGATCGGCAACGGGCCGCAGCGGGCGGCCAGTTCGGCGCGTCGCCGGTCCGTGGGCCACCAGGTGGGTGTAAACCCGCTCCGCGTGCTCGTCCAGACCTATCGCCGACAGCACCCGCGCTCCGTTCGCCGCACTCCCACGCGCCGAGGCCTGCATGCACTGGCCCGCACGCCCACGCGCCGAGGCCCGCATGCACTGGCCTGCACGCCCACGTGCCCAGGCCCGCACGCACAACGCGCACTGGCCCGCACGCTCACTCACGCGCCCAGGCCCCCACGCACCTGCCGCGCACAGGCCCCCACGCCGGCCGCAGGCCAGTGGCGGTTTGCCGCCGGGCGGTGACCCGCCAGGCCACCTCATGACCGGTCAGCCCCGTTTTCTGCCAGGCTCACCGGCCATAACCCGACACCTGGAGGCGTTCATGACACGGCCGGCGCGGATACGCGGCGCGATGGCACTGATGGCGGCGGGCATCCTCGCCACCGGCACGCTCACCATGATCGACCAGGCATGGGCCGCCCAGCCCGCAAACCCCGGGTCCACCCTGACGGAGCGTCAGAGCGCCCTCCCGCACACCGTCACCCTGATCACCGGCGACCGGGTGCAGGTCGGCACCGGCACCGACGGCCGCGCCGCCGTCACCGTGCTGCCCGACGAGCACGGCAACGTCCCGCTGGCGTTCACCCGGCAGGAGAACGGCGACCCGTACGTCATCCCGCAGCACGCCTCCGCCGCGCTCGCCGCCGGCACCCGCGATCCCCGGGCCCCACCGGCACTGCTCCGGTGGGGCCCGCTCGCCGCCTCAGGCGGGCAGGCCGTGCAGGAACTCGGCCACCAGACGGTGCAGTTCGGCCGGATGCTCCAAGTGGACGTCGTGCCCCGCACCCGGCACGCTCGCCGCATGCACGTCCGGACGCAGCGCCAGCATCCGGTCGGCGTCCGCAGCCGGGATGATGCCGTGCTGGCCGAGCACCAACAGTGCCGGGCAGTGCGCCGCGCCCGCCCAGTCGTCCCAGCGCTCTCGGACGGCGTTCTCGGCCAGCGCCGCCACCATCACCTCCGGGTCGAAGCGCGGCCACCAGCCGTCCGCGCGCTGCTCCAGGCCGTTCGCCCACGCCTCGCCGAGCGGGCCGCCACCGAAGAACCGCACCGCCGACGCGTACTGCGCGAACGGCACCGGCCATGCCTCCAGCAACTGCCCGATCTCGGCCGGCGCGTCCGGTGACGCCCCGGCGGCGGCCTCCACCAGCACCACCCCGGCGAACCGCCCCGGGTGCGCGGCCGCCGCCAGCAGCGCGGTGTGCCCGCCCAGCGACTGCCCCACCAACAACGGACGTTCGAGGCCGAGCGCGTCCGCGACCGCGATCACGTCCGCCACGAACGCGTCCCGCCCGAGATCCGCCGGGCGGCGGGTGGAACGGCCGTGACCACGCTGGTCCACCGCCACCACCCGGTGCGCCGGAGCGAGAGCGGCCGCCAGCACATCCCACTCGCCCGCATGCCCCGCCAGCCCGTGCAGCATCAGCACCGGCCGCGCGCCCGCCGCACCCGCCCAGTCACGGCAGTGCAGTTCGACTCCGCCACCGGCCACCGTCCGGGCCGTCCACGGGCTCTGCGTGCTCATCCGCTCATCTCCCAACGCTACGGGGCCGGTCGGCCACGGGGTGTGAGGTGACAATGCCACGCGGGGCGATGTTGATCAATGGCACCGGCGAGTAGCGAACGACTGTGATCAGCGGTGGAGATGACGGACCGTCAACCACCGCCCCGAGGCCCGCCGCCCAGCTGTGACGCTCTCTGACGTTCAGTCGGGTAGCTGTGGTTGAGGTCGGTGGGTGCGGTCGGAGTCCGGCGGTAACCGCTGTCGTCAGTAGCCCGGTTCCCCGTTTTCCCCGCCGGAGGCGCTTCGCTCCCCGGCGCCCCGTCCGGCAAGTAGGCCTGCCCGCCGTCTCGCCGGAGGTGCCCCCGTCCGGCCTCGCCAGGGCTGGTCGTGGCTGAGGTGGGTCAGGACGGCGCGGACCCGGCGGTGGCCGCTGTCGCCAATAGCCCGGCTTACCGTTTTCCCCGCCGGAGGCGCTTCGCTCCCCGGCGCCCCGTCCGGCAAGTAGGCCTGCCCCCCGTCTCGCCGGAGGTGCCCCCGTCCGGCCCCGCCAGGGCTGGTCGTGGCTGAGGTGGGTCAGGACGGCGCGGACCCGGCGGTGGCCGCTGTCGCCAACGGCCCGGCTCCCCGTTTCCCCGCCGGAGGCGCCTCGCTCCCCGGCGCCCCGTCCGGCAGCCGGCCTGCCCCCCCGTCTCGACGGAGGTACCCGGAGCGGCCCCGCCAGGGCTAGTCGTGGCTGAGGTAGGTCAGGACGGCGCGGACCCGGCGGTGGCCGCTGTCGGTGGGCGACAGGGCGAGCTTGGTGAAGATGTTGCCGATGTGTTTGTGGACGGCGTTGTCGGTGATGACCAGGCGGGCGGCGATGGTGGCGTTGTCCTTGCCCTCGGCCATCAGCGCCAGCACCTCGCGTTCGCGGGGGGTCAGGGCGGCGATGGGGTCGTGGGCGGGGCGGGTGAGGAGCTGGCCGATCACCTCGGGGTCCATGACCGTTCCGCCGGCGGCCACTCGGCGCAGGGCGTCGACGAATTCGCTGACCCGGCCGACCCGGTCCTTGAGCAGGTAGCCGACGCCGCCGCGCCCGTCCGAGACCAACTCGCCCGCGTACTGCCGCTCGACGTACTGCGAGAGCACCAGCACCGGCAGGCCGGGGTGCCGGCGGCGGGCCTGAATCGCCGCGCGGATGCCCTCGTCGCGGAAGCCCGGCGGCAGGCGGACGTCGACGATGGTGACGTCCGGCCGGTGTTCGTCGACCGCGGCGAGGAAACCGGGCGCGTCCTCGGCGATCGCCGCGACCTCGAAACCCTTGGCGGTCAGCAGGAGTTCCAGCCCGCTGGACAGCAGCACGTTGTCCTCGGCGATCACGACCCGCACGGCAACTCCACCTCGATCGTGGTCGGCCCGCCGACCGGACTGTGTACGTGCACCGCGCCGTCCAGCGCCAGCGCCCGGTGCCGGATCCCGGCGAGGCCGGTACCGCGCGATGCGTCCGCGCCGCCCACTCCGTCGTCCGTGACCAGCACCGTCAACCGGTCGCCGTTCCGGCGTACTTGAACGCCCGCCCGGCCCGCCCCGCTGTGCTTGGCGGCGTTGGTGAGCGCCTCGGCGACGGTGAAGTAGGCCACCGCCTCCACCGCCGCCGGGACGGAACCGAGCGGCCCGGTGTCGAGGTCGGTGTGGATCGCCGCCCCGGCGGCCAGCGCGGCCAGCGCCCCCGTCAGGCCCCGGTCGGCGAGGATCGGCGGGTAGATCGTCCGGATCACCGCGCGCAGCTCCGCCATCGCGTCCTCCGTGCCCTGCTGCGCCTGCGCGAGGAGCCCGGCCACGGCCGCCGGTTCCTCGCCGAGCAGGTCGCGCGCCACCCCGAGCCGCATCGCGATCGACACCAGCCGGGCCTGCGTGCCGTCGTGCAAGTCCCGTTCGATGCGCCGCAGTTCCGCGCCGTGCGCGTTCATCGCGCCGACCCGGGTCTCGGTCAGCGCCGCCACCTGAAGGGCCAGCCGCTCGGCGGCCGACGGCGACAGCAGCGCCACGCAGAGCCGGGCGTGCAGCCGCGCCAGCGGCGGGACCACGAAGTACGTCAGCGCGGCGAACCCGGCCACCTGCGCCGTGCCCAGCGTCAACGCGGTGCCCCAGCCGGTCAGCGGGACGCCGGCCGCGAAGCCGCCCGCGCGGGTGCCGGGCGGCAGCGCCCACCACAGCGGGACGGTGACGGCGGTGGTCAGCGTGTTGCCCGCGCACAGGACGGCGAGCAGCCCGAACACCAGGCCGCAGGCGAGGTTCGCCGCGACCCACAGCAGCACCCGTCCGGTGCCGACCCGGACCGGACCGGACGGCGCGGCGCGCAGCAGCCGGTCCGCGCGCCGCCGGTGCCAGGACGCCCAGCCGCGCGCCACCCGCGGCACCAGCAGCACCGGCAGCGCGGCCGGCGTGGCCGCGCCCGTGCCGAGACTGCCCAGCAGATACCCCAGGCCGCGCCACAACGCCCTCAGCCGGCCGCCCCGTTGATCATTCATTCGGAACAGTCTGAGCCATCGTCACCGAGCCCGGCACTACAGCCAGCTGCACCAATTTCCCACCAGTACGGGGTACCGACCGCGCACCCCCGCCCCACCTAGCGTCAACCACCATGACGAGCACATCGATTGACACCCCCCTCGACACTCCCCGCCGCTCCCGCCGCCGCACCCTGCTGCTGGCCGTCCTCGGGGCGGGCGCGCTGACCGCCGGCCTGCTGGGCGCGAACGCCGCCGTCAAGCGGCACGACGGCGGACACCGGACGAACCCCGTACTCCAGCGCAACGTCGACGCCCTCACCGCCCTCGGCGCCACCGGGGTGCAGGCCCGCCTGAGCGGCCCCGACGGCCTGGACGTGACCGCCGTCGGCGGCGTCGCCGACACGACCTCCCGGCAGGCCGTCCCCGCCAATGGGTACTTCCGGATCGCCAGCATGACCAAGGCTTTTGTTGCCACCGTGGTCCTGCAACTCGTCGCCGACGGCAAGCTCTCGCTGGACGACACGGTGGAGAGCCGGCTGCCCGGCGTGGTGTCCGGCAATGGCAACGACGGGCGGGCGATCACCGTCCGCGACCTGCTCCAGCACCGCAGCGGCCTGCACGACGACTACCCGGACTACACCTCCGAGGAGGACTTCCGCAAGCACCGCAACGACACCGTCACGCCCCAGCAGACCGTCGCGCGGGCCATGGCCCACCAGCCCGACTTCAAGCCCGGCACCAACTGGAACTACGACAACACCGGTTACGTGCTGCTCGGCATGATGATCGAGCGGGTCACCGGACACCCCTGGCACCAGGAGGTGCGCGAGCGGATCGTCCGCCCGCTCGGCCTCGACCACACCTCCCGGCCGGGCACCGACCCGACCCTGCCGCAGCCGCACGCTGCCACCTACCAGCGCTTCCAGGAGGGCGGGCCGCTGGTGGACGTCACCGAGCAGGTCGGCGCGGGCACCAACGGCGAGGCCGGCCTGATCTCCACCACCGCCGACCTCGACCGCTTCCTCCAGGGCCTGCTCGGCGGCCGCCTGCTGCCGCCCGCCCAACTCGCGCTGATGCAGCAGACCGTGCCGGTCGGCCAGGACTTCGAACAGCTGATGCCCGGCGCCCGCGACGGACTCGGCCTGTTCTCCCGCCCGCTGTCCTGCGGCGGCGTGTACTGGGGCCACGAGGGCGGCGACTCCGGCTGGATCACCGCCACCGGCGTCACCGCCGACGGCCGCCGGGCCGTCACGGTCTCGCTGTCGGGCGTCCGGATCGCGGGCCCGGAGGACGTGGTGCGGATCGCCGCGGCCGAGAACAAGCTGGTGGACGACGCGCTCTGCGACGCGAAGGACGGCGGCAAGTGAGGGGTTGGCCCGAACCGGGAACGGCGCGGCGGCAGAAGCAGGTGACGGTCGTCAATACCGGGCGAGGGGCCGTCAATCAAGGCGCCCGTAGAGGTCGGTGAGCAGCCGGTCGAGCAGCTCGGCGAGCCGGGCGCGTTCGGCGGGGGAGAGGCCGGTGACCAGCTCGGCCTCGCGCCCGAGAACGGCGTCCACCGAGCGTTCGACCAGCGCGTGGCCCGCGGGGGTGAGGGTGACCAGCACGGCCCTGGCGCCGGTCGGCGCGGGGGAGCGGCGCACCATCCCCTCGCGTTCGGCCCGGGCCACCCGCTGCGAGATCGCGCCGGCGGTGACCAGCGTCCGGCGGGCGAGCTCACGGGTGGTCAGCTCGTGCGGCGCGCCTGAACGCCGCAGCACGGACAGCAGATCGAGGGTGGCCGCGTCGATCCCGGCCGCCCGCAGGACGCGGTTGCGGTCGTCGGCGAACAGCTTCCCGAGCCGCCAGACCGGGGTGACGATCCCGATCGAGTCGGTGGGGGTGCCGGGGCGTTCGCGCCGCCAGGCCGCGGCGATCGCGGCGGCCGAGCGGCCGTCGTCCGACGGGTCGAAGTCCTCTGCCGGCTCGGGCATTTGGGGAGTTGCCTCCGGCTTCTCGGCTATGTTTAGGTCTAAACGTAGCAGTCATCGAGCAAGGACACCGTGACCCGCACCGCGCTCGTCGCCGGAGGAAGCAGCGGCATCGGCCGGGCCGTCGCGGCCCGGTTCGCCGCCGACGGCGCCGAGGTGCTCCTGACCGGCCGCCGGCCCGAGACGGTAGCCCCGAAGCCGCCCCCGCGCGCTTCCGGACCGAAGACGGCCGACAGCCAGACCTTCTACGTGACTCCGTCCCCATTCGTCCTGCCCACCTGACGGCCCGTCGGCAGGCGTTCTCCTCCCTCGGGCGTACCCGGGCCGGACGGCTCATCCTCCGAGCCGATGATCACCGCGGTGCCGTCGGCCAGCATGGGGGCCGACAAGCGGAAAGGGGGCGGCTTCCGGGGCGCCCACGAGCGAGGGGGACGGGCAGTGCGGCGAGGAACGATGTTGGTAAGCGCTTTCCTCGTTCTCGGCGCCACCCTCGGCGCCTTGGCGGCCTGCGACCCCGAGAGCACTGTGTTCGACAAGCAGGCCGAGTACGCAGCCCAGACCACCGGGCTGCGCACCGAGCTGGAGCCGATGGTGCGGCGGTTCCACCGCTTCGGTGAGCTGGAGAGCGCGCAGTGGGTGACACACGCGCCCGGCGTTCATCCCCGGTCACTGCCGAACCAGGACCAGCCGTATGTGCTGTACGCGGTCCTGCACCTGAAGCCCGGCCAGGTCAAGCGTCTGCTCGACGGCCGGCGCAGCGACCCCGTGGCCGCCCCCACCTTCGCCGCCGACGACCTGCCGGCCTACGGCCTGCCGCTGCCCGACGACCTGCCGGGCGGCCTGCCCGCCTCGCTCGCGCCGTACGTGCCGACCAACGCCGCCTGGGTGGCCGCCCCGGAGCTCAACGAGGTGCTGGTGAAGGCCTGGCCCGAGGTGACGGTGTGGTTCGATCCGGCGAGCGACACCGCCGTGGTCTTCTCCATCAACCCCGGCGACCCGGACGAGGCGAAGGAGAAGGTGGACACCCACGGCCAGACCTTCCTCGTCACCCCGTCGCCGTTCGTCCTCCCGTCCTGATGGCCCGCCGCCCGCCGCCCGCCCACCGTCAGCCCGCCGAGGGCCCGCCGCCTCCCGTCCTGACGGCCCGCCGACGGGCGGCGCGGGCGGCCGCGCATAGCATCGGGGCGTCACAGCCCCGCACCGCCCGCAGGAGCGTCCGCCCATGCAGATCGATCTCGCCGTACCGCCGTTGCCCGCCACCGCGCCCGACCTGGCCCGGGCCGCCGAGGAGCGCGGGGCGGGCCGGTTCGTGCTGTCGGAGACCTCGCACAACCCGTTCCTGCAACTGGCCCGGGCCGCCGACCGGACCGAGCGGATCGGCCTGGCCACCGGCGTGGCGATCGCCTTCGCCCGCACCCCGATGACGCTCGCCTACGAGGCGTGGGGCCTGCACGAGAGCTCCGGCGGACGGGCGGCGATCGGGCTCGGGACGCAGATCAAGCCGCACGTCGTGCGCCGCTTCGGCATGCCCTGGGACCGCCCGGCGGCCCGGATGCACGAGTACCTGGCGGCCGTGCGGGCGATCTGGCACAGCTGGCAGACCGGCGAACGCCTCGCCTTCCGCGGCGAGTTCTACCGGCACACCCTGATGACCCCGGTGTTCGCACCCGCGCCACTCCCGTACCAGCCGCCGCCCCTGCTGCTGGCGGGCGTCGGGCCACTGATGACGGCCACCGCCGGGGCGGTCGCGGACGGGTTCCTCGCCCACCCGTTCGGCTCGCCGCAGCACCTGGCCGCCGCCGTCCTGCCGGCCGTCCGCGCCGCCCGCGCCAAGTCCGAGGCGGAGAACGCCCCTTGGACCTCCCGCCCGTTCGAGGTGGTCGCCAACGTGCTGGTCGCCACCGGCCGCGACGAGGACGAGTACCGCACCAACCTCCGCCTGGTCCGCGAACGCCTCGCCTTCTACGCCTCCACCCCCGCCTACCGTCCCGTCCTGGAGACCCACGGCTGGGCCGCTCTGCAGGACGAGCTCCACCCCCTGTCGGTGCGCGGCCGCTGGGAGGAGATGGGCCGGCTGATCGACGACACCGTCCTCGACACCTTCGCCCTCACCGGCGAGCCCACCGCCGTCGCCCGCGAACTCCACCACCGCTACGGCCAGTTGGCCGACCGCCTCTGCCTCAGCGGCCCGGACGGGACGGACGCCGCCCCGCTGCTGGACGTCCTGTCGGCCGCGGTCGGAAGCTAGCCTGTCCGGCCCTAGGGGCTCGGCAGTTCCTCGGCGGGCAGCCGACCGGCCCGGACGGCATCGACCAGCGCCTGGTGGTCGCGTTCGTTCCGGTCGGCGTACGCCTCGGCGAACGACACCAGCGCGCGGTCGAACACGTCCTTGGTGCCCAGGTACGCGGCGATGGCGATCCGGTCGCCGGAGCGGGCGTGGGCGCGGGCCAGGGTGAAACCGCAGACCTCGCCGAAGGCCTTCATGCCGGACGGCAGCAGCTCCTCGGCGACCACGATGCCCTTCCAGTCGCGCAGTTGGCGGACGTAGAAGTCGCGGCGCTTGCCGTCGATGCCCAGCACCCGCTCCCAGCCGAGGAAGATGTCGCTGGAGGCCTGCATCAGCCGCTGGCCGGCCACCACCCGCTCGCCCTGGTTGCGGTACTCGCTGGCGCCGACGTGCTCGGCCAGGACGGACGGGCCGGCCTCCTTCGCCTGGAGGAACAGCGGGTCCCGGTCGTCCCGGCCGAGCAGCAGGAAGATCCAGCAGCGGGTGCCGACGCTGCCGACGCCGACCACCTTGCGGGCCACGTCCACCAGCCGGAAGTCCTGCAACAGGGTGCGCCGGTCGGAGGCGAGGGTGGTGCCGTAGCGTTCGATCAGGCCGCGGAACTCCTGCTCCAGCACCGCGCGTTCCAGGTCCGGCAGCAGTTCGGCGATGGGCACGAGCAGCGGCGGGTCGGGGGCGATCCGCACCTCGCCGTCGACCACCTGGCTGAGCTTGTCGAAGACCTGAAGGCTGTCGCGGGTTCGGGCCTTCGCCATGGTGCGGGAGAGCGTCTTTTGGCCGTGCTTGTGAAGGCGTTCGGTGGCCATCGCCTGGAGTTGCTCGGCGTCCATCCGGGTGTACCAGAGGTCGAGGTTGCGCATTCCGGCGAACCGGGTCATCGACTCGCGATACGAGCGGACGCAGGCCCGCACGATGCCGGCCCGCACCCGGTCGTCGAAGCCGTTGGCCCGCCCGGCGATCACCAGGCTGGCCGCCAGCCGCTTGACGTCCCACTCCCACGGGCCGGGCAGCGTCTCGTCGAAGTCGTTGATGTCGAACAGCAGTTGACGCTCCGGCGAGGCCAGAAGCCGGAAGTTCAGCATGTGGGCGTCACCGCACAGCTGGGCCCGGATGCCGGAGTCGGGCGAGCCGGCCAGGTCCGAGGCCATGATCGCGGCGGCGCCCCGGTAGAACCGGAACGGCGACTCCGTCATCCGGCCGTAGCGGATCGGCACCAGCTCCGGCACCCGGACCGCCGACTGCGCCTCCAGGATCTTCAACGGGTCCGGCCGGTTCTTCCCCGGCCGGAACTCCGCGTGGCTCGAACGCGGAGCGCGCCGCCGGGCCTCCTTGCCGCGCGCCACCCGCTCCTCGGGCGTCGCATTCGGCACGGCCCGGAGCGCCGTGGTCGACTCCTGTGCCATCAGAGGCCTCCTCACGCTCACCGCACCCACCCCGGCGCCCGGCGGGCACCCACCTCCGATCATCTCGGCACCGGATGGATCCGGCCTCTCGTACCGCGCACGCCTACGGGCCGGTGCGGGTGCACCGGCCCGCAGGGGTGGTTCGGGTACGCCAGCGGCGCCTGGCATGCCGAGGGCGGCTCGCCAGGACGAAGGCCGTGCCCGTGCCGACCACCAGCGTGCCGAGGGTGGCGCCCCGGGCGAGACCGGAACTGCCGGTGCAGACGAGCGCACCCTGCGGCGCACCGCTCGGGGGCGGCCCGGCGGGCTGGGGCTCGGCGAGCCGGCCTGCGGGTCGTACGCGCCGGCGTCGATGGTGAGGTCACGGAACGGCGCAGCGGAACACCATGCCGATCCACCGCCGACACCAGCCTGCCGGCGGCGGGCGACGACCGGGGGCAGGCTCCGGTGCGACCCCGCCGGCCGAGGGGCCGCTGGGCCGGCTGCTGAGCCGACAACTAGCCGGAATCTCCCACAAGTTGACCGAAACTCAAACAAGGGGAAGGCCAACTTCCGCAGACCGTACTGGAGTTCTGTCAGCATCCCGCCGCGTGGTGAGCATCAAGAACAAGCGGGTCCGCCGGGGCGGTGCGGTGAAGTCACGGACACGCTGGGCGGCAGCCGCCCTCCTCGGCGTCCTGGCGGCCGCGGCAGCCACCTTCGTCCTGGTCGGAAACGGCGAACGTGCCCGTCCAGGCCCTGCCGGAGCTCACCCCGGCGAGGTAGGCAGCAACGGCGCTCACCGCACCGGGACCGTGCAGCGCCACATCGTCCGTTCGCCCGTTCGCCCGTCCGCCCGTCCGCCTGTCCGCCCGTCCGCCCGCACCACCCGCCCCTCCGCCCGTCCGCCGGCCCGGCCCGCACCACCCGACCGTGCGCCAGTGCCACCCCCCGACCGGCGCCCGCGGCCGAATCCACCGCCCACCCGCGTCCTTCCCGAGGGCGGGGCCCGGCCGTGGCTAGCCTGGCGAGATGAGCGAGCAGCACAGCGGGCGGCGCCGGCCGCGGTATCGGGCGTTGTCGCCGTTGCGGGAGCTCCTGCGGGAGTCGTTCTGGTTCGCGCCGCTGGTGGCCTGTGTGGGGGCGATGCTGCTGGCGGGGCTGACCGACCTGATCGACCAGGAGCTGTTCTTCGAGGCGGCGGCCACCCAGGGCACCGAGAACCTGCAGTCCTTCGCCACCGCGGCCAAGAGCGTGGTGTCCACCGTCAGCGCGGCGATGCTCACCTTCATCGGCGTGGTGTTCTCGATCTCCCTGGTGGCGCTCCAGATGGGCGCCAGCCAGATGAGCCCCCGGGTGCTGCGCCTGTACGTGCGCAGCCGGCTGACCAAGGCGACGTTCTCGACCTGCCTGGCGACGTTCGTCTTCACCCTGCTGGTGCAGCTGGGCTACGACGACACCACCGACCCGGCGCGCGCCGTCTCCGTCCCGGTGGTTTCGACCATCGTCGCGGTGGCCCTGGTGATGCTCAGCCTTGCGCTGTTCGTGCTGTACGTGCAGGCGACGATGCGGCTGCTGCGGGTGCCGCACATGATCGACCGGATCACCCGGGAGTCGCTCCAGGTCCTGCTGGCCTACCGCTGGCTGGCCCCGAATGCTGCCGCAGCGGGCGCTGCGCCGCAGGGCCCGACGCTGCTGCACGAGGGCCGGGCCGGCGTGCTGCGGGACGTCAACATCCGCCGCCTGGTGCGGGTGGCCCGGCGGCACGGGGCGGTGCTGCACCTGGTGCCGCGGATCGGCGACTTCATCGCGCCCGGCACCCCGACCGTCCTGGTGTCCGGTGGCACCCCGCCCCGGCCGGGGTGGATCACCACCGCGCTGAACGTCGGTGTGGACCGCACCATGCACCAGGACCTCAGCTTCGGCTTCCGCCAGCTCGTCGACATCGCCATCCGCGCCCTGTCGCCGGCCGTCAACGACCCCACCACCGCCGTGCAGGCCCTCGACCGGATCCATCAGCTGCTTGCCGTCCTCGCCCCGTACCAGGTGGGCGAGCTGCGCCACCGGGACCGCGACGGCGCGGTGCGGCTGGTGCAGCCGGTGCCGGGCTGGGAGGCGACGGTGGACCTGGCGTTCACCGAGATCCGGATCTGCGGGGCCGGCCAGCCCCAGGTCACCCGCCGGCTCGCCGCCGCCCTGGACGACCTGCTGCGGATCACCCCGGAGCCGCGGCGCGACCCGTTGCAGACGCAGCGCCGCCTGCTGGAGCGGGCCGTCGCCGTGGCCGTCCCGGACGAGCAGAACCGGGTCTTCGCGCTCAGCCCCGACCGCCAGGGCATCGGCTGAGAAGCTGAGCCGAGACACCCCGGCCCCAGAACAAAAAGCAGGATCCGCCCGGGAGAAGCTCCAGGGCGGATCCACGGAAACGGAAACGGAAAGCGGTTACCCGGCCGACCCGGCGCTGCGGTTCAGCGAGGCCAGGTACCGGTTGTACGCCGCCAGCTCGGCGTCGCCGTCGCGGTCGGCGGCCCGGTCGCGGCGGCGGGCCTGCCGTTCCTCGGACTTGGCCCACTGGAGAGTGAGGGCGATCAGCACGATCGCGGTGGGGATCTCACCGAACGCCCAGGTGATGCCGCCGGCGAGCTGCTGGTCGGCGTGCAGGTCGGTGCCGAGCGGGGCCATCTCGGCGGTGAAGGTGCTGACCAACTGCCCGGAGGCCATCATCACGGCCACGCCGAAGAACGCGTGGAAGGGCATGCCCATGAACAGCTCGAGGATCCGCATCACGAAGCCGGGGCGGTGCGGGCCGGGGTCGACGCCCATGATCGGCCAGAAGAACAGCATGCCGACGGCGAGGAAGTGCAGCATCATCGCCACGTGCCCGATCTGGTACTGCATGAGGTAGTCGAACAGCGGCGTGAAGTACAGCCCGTACAGGCTCGCGATGAAGATCGGGATGGTGTACGCGGGGTGCGAGACGATCCGGACCAGCCGGCTGTGCAACAGCGCGACCAGCAGCTCGCGCGGGCCGCGTCCGCTGCCCTTGCGGGCGGGCCGCAGCGAGCGCAGCGTGAGCGTGATCGGCGCGCCGAGCAGCAGCAGGATCGGGGACAGCATGGACAGCACCATGTGCTGCATCATGTGGGCGCTGAACAGCACCATGCCGTAGTCGTTGAGCTTGGTGTTGGTGACCATGAACACGGTGCCGACACCGGCCGTCCAGAACAGCGCCCGGCTCACCGGCCACTTGTCGCCGCGCCGCCACAGCCGGATCGCCCCGGCCAGGTACAGGCCGAGGGCGAGCGCGCAGAAGATCAGGTACGGCCAGTCCGGCGACAACTCCATCGCCCGGGAGAGACTGAACGGCGGCAGGGGGCCCCCGCCGTGGTGATGCATCCCCGTCATGCCGTCGCCCATCGGGCGGCCCCGCTTTCGTCCATTGCCGTCCGGCACCGCGCGACGACGCGGGTCCGGTTTGGTCGGTTTCGTTCGGACCCAGCCTAGGCGTCGCTTACGGCGCGCCCGCCAGCGGCCCCCGCCACGAAGCCGTCCGGCCGCCGCTCGCCAGGCAACGGCGGCTCACCCGGGCGCGGGGCCGGGCAGCGGCAGCCCCGCCGCCACCAGCGACCCGAACGCTACGACCCGAACGCCACGACCCGAACGCCACCACCAGCACCAGCGCGGCCATCACCAGGCCCAAGCCCTCGGACCAGTGCCCGCCCGGCGGCGGGTCAGCTCCTTGGCACGAGGGTGTTCTCGTTGGTGCGCCCCGCGGTGAAGTCGTCGATGTTGCGGGCGGTGGCGTCGATGATCTGGCCGACGGCGGTGCGGGTGAAGTACGCCTGGTGGGAGGTGACCAGGACCTGCGGGAAGCTGATCAGGCGGGCCAGGACGTCGTCGGCGATGCCCTGGCCGGAGCGGTCGGTGAAGAAAACGTTGGCCTCCTCCTCGTACACGTCCAGGCCGACGCCGGCCAGGCGTCCGGCGCGCAGGGTCTCGACCAGGGCGACGGCGTCGACCAGGCCGCCGCGGGAGGAGTTGACCAGGATCGCGTCGTCCTTCATGCGGGCGAGTGCGGCGTGGTCGATCAGGTGGTGGGTGGCGTCCAGCAGTGGGACGTGCAGGGAGACGATGTCGCTGTGGGCGAGCAGTTCGTCCTTCTCGACGTAGCGCATGCCGAGCGCCTCGCACTCGGGATTGGGGGTGAGGTCCCAGCCGAGCAGGCTGGTGCCGAAGCCGGCGGCGATCCGGGCGAAGCACTCGCCGATCTTGCCGGTGCCGAGCACGCCGATCGTCATGCCGTGGATGTCGCGGCCCATCAGGCCGTCGAGCCGGAAGTCGAACTCGCGGGCCCGGTTGACGGATCGGATCAGCCGGCGGTTGACGGCCAGGGCCAGGGTCCAGGCGTGCTCGGCGACCGAGTAGGGGGAGTAGTAGGAGACCCGGGCGACGGTGAGGCCGAGTTCGGCGGCGGCGTCGAGGTCGATGTTGTTGAAGCCGGTGGAGCGCTGGGCGATCAGCCGGGTGCCGCCGGCGGCGAGCAACCGCAGGGTCTCGGCGGTCAGTTCGTCGTTGACGCTGCTGGAGACCACGGGGTAGCCGGTGGCCAGTGGGGCGGTGTCGGCGGTGAGGAAGACGTCCAGCAGGCGCGGGCGGTGCGCGGCCAGGGCGGCTTCGAGCAGCGGCCGTTCGTCGGACTGGACGCCGTACGCGAGGATCTCCATGCGGCGAAGGCTATCGTCGGGGGCGCGCGCGGTGAACCACGACGCGCCCCCGGCTTGAGAGTTGAGGGCCCGTCAGATGACGGTCTCCGCCTCCAGGTAGCGGTCGGACGGCACCGTCTTCAGCTCGGCGACGGCCTCGCCGAGCGGCACCAGTCGGATGTCGGTGCCCTGCAGTGCGGTGATCTGGCCGAACGCGCCCTTGTGCGCGGCCTCCACGGCGTGCCAGCCGAAGCGGGTGGCGAGCACCCGGTCGTAGGCGGTCGGGGTGCCGCCGCGCTGGGTGTGGCCGAGGATCACCGGGCGGGCCTCCTTGCCGAGGCGGTACTCCAGTTCGCGGGAGAGCTGGGTGGCGATGCCGGTGAACCGCTCGTGGCCGTACATGTCCTTGGTGCCCTCCTCCCACGGCATGGTGCCGGGTTCGGGCTTGGCGCCCTCGGCGCACACCACGATCGCGAACTTCTTCTGCCGGTCGAAGCGTTCGCGCACCACCTCGGTCAACTTGTCGATGTGGAACGGGCGTTCGGGGACGACGATGGCGTGCGCACCGGCCGCCATGCCCGCGTTCAGGGCGATCCAGCCGGTGTGGCGGCCCATCACCTCGACCACCATGACCCGCTGGTGCGACTCGGCGGTGGTCTTCAGCCGGTCGAGCGCCTCGGTGGCCACCGACACCGCGGTGTCGAAGCCGAAGGTGACGTCGGTGCAGGCGATGTCGTTGTCGATGGTCTTCGGCACGCCGACCACCGGCAGGCCCGCGTCGCTCATCAGCTTCGCGGCCTTCAGGGTGCCCTCGCCGCCGATCGGGATCACCGCGTCGATGCCCAGGTCCGCGCAGTACCGCTTGGCACGCTCAACACCGTCGCGCAGGTGGCTCGGCTGGACCCGGGAGGAGCCGAGGATCGTGCCGCCCTGGGCGAGGATGCCGCTCACCGAGTCCAGGGTCAGCGGGCGGTGCACGCCCTCCAGAAGACCGCGCCAGCCGTCCTCGAACCCGATGATCTCGTCGCCGTGGTCGACCACCCCCCGGTGGACCACGGAACGAATGACGGCGTTCAGGCCGGGGCAGTCACCGCCACTGGTCAGGACACCAATACGCATTGCTTTGCCAACTCCCGAGCAGGATTCGGACGGCCGGACTGGTGGTTGAGAATCGGACATAGCGCCCGAAACGGACCTGCTGCACAGCATACGGTTCCTGCGTCCGGCCGGGCCGAAACCGACGCGGGGGCGGCTTCCTCGACGCACCACACGTAACTGCGACCCGACCGCCGAGGAGGGTGTTGCGCCCGGGCTTCCTCATTCTCCTATGAAGTTGTTCCACCGGGGACGGCTGACCACATGGCGGTCAGCCGTCCACCGGGCCAACGGCCGGCGGCTACGCCGGGCGGGCCGCCGCGGCGATCCGCTCGGTGCGCAGCGCGTCGTACCAGGTGGTGTCGGCCGGCGGCAGCGCGTTGACGTCCAGCGCCAGCTTGATCAGCATGTCGGCGACGCCGGGGTTGCGGGCCATCACCGGGCCGTGCAGGTAGGTGCCGAACACGGTGTCGCGCCAGGCGCCCTCGGTGCCGTCACCGGTGCCGTTGCCCCGGCCGACCTGCACCGTGGCGAACGGCTTGACGCCCTCGCCGAGGTGCGTGACGCCCTGGTGGTTCTCGAAACCGGTCAGCTGCGGCAGGTTCAGCTGCGGGTTCACCTCCGCCAGCACGTCGCCGACACAGCGCGCGCCCTCACCGCGGGTGGTCCACACGTCCAGCAGACCCAGACCCGCCTCGCGCTCGCCGAGGTCGTTGATGAACTCGTGGCCGAGGATCTGGAAACCCGCACAGACCGAGAAGATGATCGCACCGTTCTCGGACGCCCGGACCAGCCCGCCGTCATTGCGCAGCCGCTCCGCCGCCAGCCGCTGCGGACGGTCCTCACCGCCACCGATCAGGTAGATGTCACCACTGGTCGGCACCGACTGGTCGGAGCGCACGTCGATCCGCTGCACCCCGAGGCCGCGCTGCTGCGCCCGCCGCTCCACCACCAGGGCGTTGCCGCGGTCGCCGTACGTGGACAGCAGGTCCGGGTACACCCAGACCACCCGCAGGCTGCTCTCGCTCATCCTCGAAGACCTCCCGTACTGCGGCGCCGCCTCCGGCGCACCGCCCCCGTACTGCTGCTGCGGCTCCTCGAACCCCCGCTGCCGCCCGGCGAACTGCTGCTCACCGTACGGCTGCTGGTCGTACTGCTGCTGCTGGCCGTGCTGCTGGTCGTACTGCGGCTCGCCGTACGACTGACCGCCGTACGGCTGCTGCCCGTACTGCTGGTGCTGGTCGTACTGCTGCTGCTCGCCGTACTGCTGGTGCTCGTCGAACTGCTGCCCGCCGTACGGCTGCTGGCCGTACTGCTGATAGGACTGGTCGCTCATCAGGCCACCACGGCCTTGCGCAGCTGCTGGAACGCCGTGTAGTTGGCGATCGCCTCGATCCGGCCCTCGGGGGCCGCGTCCACCGCCTGGGCGAGCGAGTCGACGACCTGGAACTGCAGGCCGGCGACCTCCAGGCGGACCGCCAGGTCGAGCTTGCGCTGGCCCATCACGAAGATCGGATGACCGGCCAGGCGCTCGTAGTCGACGTCCCACAGCCAGGAGGTGTCGGTGCCGTCGGCGTCCATCGCGTTCACCGACAGGATCACCGGCGCGGGCGGCCCGTCGATCAGCGAGAAGGTCTCCAGCCAGCCGGCCGGGTTCTTCGCCAGCAGCAGCCGGATGTCCCGGCCGCGGTACTGCACCACGTCGTAGCGGCCGGCCACCGCGGCCACCGACTGCATGCGCTGCAGCGCGACCTGCGGGGCCACGCCGAACACCGCGGCGACCGCCGCCGAGCTGGTCGCGTTGGCCAGGTTGGCGCGGCCCGGCAGCTGGAGCTGGATCGGCCAGGCACCGCGGTGCGGGTCGATCACGTGGGTGCCCTGCAGCGCCCAGTGCGGGTTCGGGCGGCGGAAACCGCACTCACCGCAGAACCAGTCGTCACCCGGACGCTGCATCACACCGCCGCACGAGGGGCACGACCAGGCGTCCTCCTTCCACGCCTGCCCGGCGGCCACCCAGACCACCTTCTTGCAGGACGAGGCGGCCCAGGTCACCAGCGGGTCGTCCGCGTTGGCGATGATCACGGCCTCGGTGTCCTTCAGACCCTCGCGCCACTTCTCGGCCATCATGCGGGTCTCGGCCGCGCGGTCGAGCTGGTCACGGGAGAGGTTCAGCAGCGCTATGGCCTTCGGACGGGTGTCCCGGGCGACCATCGGCAGGTACTTCTCGTCCACCTCGATGACGCCGAACCTGGCGTCGGTGCCGCCCGCGAGCGCCGCCGTGATACCGGCCGGCATGTTCGCGCCCAGCGCGTTGGAGACCACCGGGCCGGCCGCCCGCAGGGCCTCGGCGATCAGCCGGGTCGTGGTGGTCTTGCCGTTCGTGGCGCTGACCAGCACCACGTCCAGGTGCTCGGCGAGGGTCTTCAACAGATCGGGGTCGAGCTTGAGCGCCACCTTGCCGCCGATCACCGACCCGCTGCCGCGTCCGGCCTTCTGGGACAGCGCGGCCGCCATCTTGCCGGCCGTCACGGCGATCTTTGCGCGGGCGGGCAGCGAGGCGTCGCGCGCGGCTTCCGAATCGGTGCCTGGCATGCTCAGGGGTTCCTCCTTGCTGCGGCACCGCCCGGGCCGTTCGGCGACCCACGGGCGGCAGGGACGGACTCAGCCTACCGACTCCCGCCCGCACACTTGAGCAGGGGCGACTTACCGGCCCGCGCCGGACCCGGACTGACCGCGCCGCGACGGGCCCGGCAACGGAACGGGACGCCCCGCTGCCGGGCCCGCCGGGCCCGATGGGCCGTCAGCGGGCCGCCCACGGCGCGGGCAGTTTCTCCGCCGCCTCCAACAGGTGCGCGGTGATCACCACCGTGCCGTCCTCCACCTGGAAGTCCAGCGGCGCCGACAGCCGGCGCATGGTCGCGATCAACCCGGTGTTCGCCGCCGTGGTCACCGCGTACACCGTGCCCACGCCCGCCTCCAGCGCCAGCGCCGCCATCCGCCGCACCAGGTCCACGCCCAGGCCGCGACGCTGCCAGGCGTCCTCCACCAGCAGCGCGATCTCCGCGCCCTCGTCGTCCCACATCAGGTGCGCCAGCGCCACCAGCCGGCCCTGCGCGGTCTCCACCGCGAGAGTCTGCCCGTGCCGCGGGTCCAACAGATGGTCCAGGTAGCGGTCGGCGTCCTTCACCGGCCCGTGGTAGCGCCGCCGCAGCGACTCCGGCGAGCACCGGGCGTGCATCGCCACCGCCGCGCCCCGGTCGGCCGGCGTGGCCCGGCGCACCGTCAGGTCGTCCCCCGCCGGACGGCTGATCCGCGCCTCGACCTGCGGCACCCGCGAGCCCAGCACGGCGTCCAGTTCCACCAGCGCCCGGGCCCGGGCGAACTCGGTCGGCGTGAACGGCAGATTCGGCCGGGACAGCTCCAACAGGTCCCCGTTCGGCAGCGGCAGCCGCATCAGGTGCCCGTCCGCGCCGGGCTGCGCCGAAGCGCCCCGCCCCGGGTACTGGCGGATCGCCGCCCGCCCGAACAACTGCCGCAGTGCGAGCGGCAGCTCCGCCGCGTCCAGCGCGGTCCGGGTGGCCAGCGCCAGCACCTGCCGGGGCACGTCCACCAGCTCGTGGGCGTCCGCCCGGTCGGTCCAGATCTCCCGGCCGCCGCCCGCCGCGACCGCCGCCACCAGCTCCGCCCGGCTCAGCGCGGCGGGCGCCCGGACGATGAACTCGTCCACCGTGCAGTCCGGCAGCGGGTGCGCCTGCATCGAGACGATGTTCACCCGCCGCTCCGCCAGCGCGGCGCACACCCGGGCCAGACTGCCCGGCGCGTCCGCGACGCTGGTCCGCAGCCGCCACAATGTTGTCGGCTCCTCCGGGGACGTCACCTCGGGCCCGCCCGGTGGTGCGAGGGCGTCCCGACCCGGCGGGTGCCGGTGCGCGAGCCAGCCGCGAAACAGCGCCGTGGCGAGCAGCGCCCCGGCGGAGGCGAGCAGCAGCACCGGCCCGTCGTGCCCGTGCACCACCACATTGGCGACCAGGTCGGCGGCCGCGACTGCGGCGAACACCGCCGCGAGCTCGACCGTCTCCCGGCGCCAACGGTGGCTGCGACGCTGCTGATTCGCGGTTCTGTGGGTGTACGCCATGTCATCCATGCCTGAATGGTGGCGCTCCGCTGTTTCACGATCACGAACCCCCCGTGACCCGACGGTTAATGTCTGCGCGGGCCCCCGTCGGATCGGCGCTGATCCGCTCCCGCGATCACTTGGACGTGCGGCCCCGGTCCAGGAGTTCCGCACCGGCCGATTTCACCTCGTCCAGCAGCAGCCGCAGATCCGCATCCGTGGTCGAGGAGTTCAGCAGGCACGCCCGCAGCATCTCCCGCCCCCGGTACACCGCGCCGGTCACGAACACCCGGCCGCGTTGCTGGATCGCCACCGGCAGAAGGGAGTTGAGCCGCTGGGTCTCCTCCTCGCCGAGGCCGGACGGGCGGTAGCGGAACGCCACGATCGACGTCTCGACCGGCGCCAGCAGCTCCAACTCCGGATCCTGCCCGACCCACTCGCCGAGCCGGCGGGCCTGCCCCGTGCAGTGCGCGATGTCCCGGGCCACCCCCGAGCGGCCGCGATGCGCGATCGACGCCCACACCTTCAGCGAACGGAACGGCCGGGTCTGCTCCGTGCCGTACTCCGAGAACCAGCCGAGTGCGCCCGCGCCCTCGTCCCGCAAGTACGACGGCACCAGGCTGAACGTGCCACGCAACTCCTGCGCGTCCCGCACCAGCGCGCAGCCGCAGTCCACCGGCACACCCAGCCACTTGTGCGGATCCAGCGCGAGGGAGTCGGCCCGATCGAGCCCCGCGTAACGGTGCGCGATCTGCGGATCCAGCACCCCGAACGCCCCGTACGCGCCGTCGATGTGGAACCACAGCCCCTCGCGGGCCGCGAGATCGGCGATCGGCTCGAACGGGTCGACGGCGCCCGTACCGACCGTCCCCGCCGACGCCACCACCAGGAACGGCACCCGGCCCGCCGCGCGGTCCTCCGCGATCGCCGCCTCCAGGCCGTCCAGGCGCAGGTGGCCCCCGGCGTCCGACTCCACCACCCGCAGGTGCTTCGACCCGAGACCGAGCAGCTCAGCGGCCTTGCGCACACAGCTGTGCGCCTCGCCGGTGACGTACCCCACCAGCGGCGGCAGCCCCGCGAGCCCGTCCTCCCGGACGTCCCGACCGGCCCGCCGCGCCGCACGATTGCGGGCCGCCGCCAGACAGACGATGGTCGCCATCGAGGCACCCGAGGTCAGCAGACCGCCACCCGCCGGATGCGGGAACCCCACCAGCTCGGCCATCCACCGCACCACGGCCCGCTCCAGGTGCACATCGGCGTGATCACCACCCGCCGAGCTCGGATTCATCGCGGACGCGGCGAGAGCGGCGAGAATCCCTGCGGGCTGCGGCGAGGAATTCACCCACCCGAAGAACCGCGGGTTCCCGTTGCCCATCGGGTGCGGCATGATCTTCCGCTCGACGATCTCCAGCAGCTCCGCGAACCCCGCCCCGCCCTCCGGCAGCTCCAGCTCCAGCAGCGCGGACCGCTTCGCCGGGTCCATCGGCTGCCACACCGGCTTCGACGGCAACTCGTCGAGAAAGTCGGCCACCAGCCGCGCGGCCGCCTGAGCGGCAGTTCTGAAGTCGTCGTTCATGGGAGGGGAGGGTAGAGCAGGCGGGTACGAGAACAGGGAGAGCACCACCGGGGGCGCGGGGAACTGCGCGAAGCGGAAGGCATCCAGCCGCAAGATCGCGACGCAGGACAATGACCTGCACTTGATCGCGCCCTTGCGGACGTGGTGAGCGCTTGTCGCGCAGTTCCCCGCGCCCCTGGTGGTGCTCTCCATACCCGGAGCGTTTTCAGTCCAGGGTGCTCGAAAGCCCGCCCGCCGAGCGGCAGTAGCCCTGGATCTCCTTGTCGGTGATCTTGCTGCACAGGCGCCCGGCGGCGCCGTTGTCCGTGTAGTTGACGGTGTAGTAGCTGACCAGCCCCTGCGCGCAGGCCTTGCGCTGCCAGGCGTCCTTCGCGGTGGCGCACTGCTGCGCCGCCCAGTCCTCGCGGTCCAGGTTGTACTTCATGGTGCGCGAGCCCACGCCTCGGGAGCAGTCGTTCTCGCCGCCGCTGGCCTTCGCGTTCAGGCACCACTGGAGGGCCTGGGAGAACACCTCGGGATGGTTGGCGTAGTCGTGCGAGGAGAGGAAGTAGGTGGGGGCGTAGAAGAAGCACGCGGACTGGTAGAGGGCGGGCTGCTCGGGGCAGGGGTACAGGGGGTCGGCGGCGAGCTTGTCCGCGGGGAGGTTGGCCTTGGCCTTCTCGTCCTCCTCGTCGGGGGCGAAGAGCTGCATGAAGACGCCCTCGGAGCAGGTGATGCGGCGGTTCTGGGAGGGGAACTTGTCGCACAGGGCGCGGGCGCCGGGGATGTCCTGCTTGGTGACGAACATGATGCCGTGGCCGACGCCGTGGATGCAGGGGCCGGTGTTGGACGGGGCGCACAGGGTGAGGATGTCGTGCTGCGGGTCCTGGGAGTTGGCGAGCATCTCCTCGACCGCGCCGTGCAGGTAGCCGGCCGCGCAGGTCTCGTGGGGGAAGGAGATGACCTTCTGGAAGTCCTGGTGGTAGCGCTTCACGGCGGCGTGTCCGAGTTCGTGCGCGATGGGGTGGCAGAACCGTACGGTGTACGGCTTGTCCTTGGTGATCTTGTCCAGGTCGGCGAGGGCGACGCCGGGGTCGTTGGCGTCCATCTCGGCCATCAGCTTGTTGCGCAGCGTGGAGCGGGTCCACACCGCTGGGTCGCCGGTGGGGGAGGGCGAGGCGGCGCCGGGCGCGGTGGCGGTGCGGCCGGCCGGGTCGGCGGGGGAGGCGGCGGCGGAGGCGGGCTTGGGCGTCCAGTCGGTGACCAGGACCGACCCGAGGCCGAGCGCGGCCAGCAGGACGGCGGTGACGACGGCGAACACACGCGGTTGCATGACGGACGGTCCCCCTGTGATCGACACGGACAGTACGCGGCCCATCCTGCGGGGTGACCGCCGGAAACCCCCGCCCGGACACCGCCGATGGATGCAGGCGCCCGGCCGTGATCACCCGAGCACCGCCCGCACACCGTCCTTCAGTGACGGCCCCCCACCCGAGTGGGTCCCCGCCCACCCGTTCGGCCGTCTGGAATGACTACGCGTCAGGGAGGCGATCGGTTGCGTCCGGATGCTGCCGGCGGTTCACCGACGGGTGGCGGCCGGTGCCGAGCACGACGAAGGCCCAGAGCCCGACGAGAACCGTCAGCGCGATCGGGAGGACCTCCGGCCCGAAGAGATCGTTCCCCTCGTTGAACTGCGGGCGCACCCAGCCGGCCGGGTCCACCAGGTACGGGAAGGGCTGCGGCTCCGACGGCGGCACGCAGCCGGCGTACTCGTACACGTCGTGCGGCAGCGCTCCGCCGTCCGCCCGGCGGAGCACGCAGGGAAGGTCGGCGCCGGGCGGCGCCGCCACCACGACGAGGTCGGTTTTTTCGCCGCGCAGTTGCAGGATCTCGGTCTCGTACATCGCGGGTGGGAGGACGAGCAGGGGGAGCCCGACCAGCATGCCCGCGACGACCCGTGGCCAGCCGACCCGGAGCGCCGCCAGGGCGAGGATCGCGCCCGCCAGCACCGCCAGCCGGGCGGGATCGCCGATGTACGCGTAGTCCGGATTCGCGGACAGCACCCCGAGGCCGATCAGGGCCAGCGGGGCGAGTGCCGCGACCGCCCACCGGGGGGCCGGCGGAAGGCTCAATGTGCGCATGGGGCAGGTCCTCTGACGCGTAGTCGGGCGGCCGGACTGGTGTGGGCGCGCACTGTACGGCAACGGCGGCGGTGTCGTCCGACCGGGAGACTCTTCGCGGGTTCGGCCGCCTGCTCCGCGACTCGATCGAGCCGCACACGACGGGGCGCCTCCCGGTCGGCGGCGGGCCGTTCTTCGGCGAGTTCCGGCAGGTCAGCCGGCTCGCAGGAAGCGGGACAGCTCGGCGGAGGCGGTCGCGATGCCCTCGGCGAGGGCGGGGGTGGGGGAGGGGTCGAAGAGGGTGACGTCGGCCCGGCCGCGGCGCCAGGACCAGGTGCCGCGGGCGAGCCCGTCGGCGAGGACGGCGGCGTGGATCTGGCCGCCGCCGGGGCGGATCCGCTTCTCGTGGGCGGCCGGGACGGACAGCGCCGTGGAGCGGTAGCCGACCAGGTAGTTGTCGTACGCGGGCAGCAGCCGCACGTCGGGGGCGGGCGGCGGGGCGAGGTCGAGTTCGGCGGCCCGGTCGGCGGGGAGCGCGCAGTCCTGGTCGCGGACCCGGACGTGCAGCAGTTCGCCGGACGTGTCGAGGGCCCGCCAGGCGCGCCGGGCGGCCGTGACGGGCAGGCCGGACCAGCCCGCGAAGTCCTCGGGCGCGGCCGGCCCGTGGGCGCGCAGGTAGCGGCGGGCCAGCTCCGTGACGGCTCCGTCGCCGGCGGGGCCCTCGGGGGCGTCCGGCAGCCAGTCGGCGAGCACGACGTAGGTGGCGTCGCCGTCGCGGTCGGGGCCGAAGCAGATCCGGCCGCGCAGCGCGGCCCGGCGGATCAGGTGGAACGGCGCCTGGCCTTGCGCCGGGAGGCCGGCCGTGGCGAGGTGCCCGGTCAACTCGGCGCGGGTGGAGGGGCCGTGGGTGGCCAGGGTGTTCGTGATCACCGTCTCGGCCCGGTCGCACAGGGCCTCGTCGAGGCCCAGTTCGCGGAGGCGGCGGGCGCTCAGGCGCAGGAAGTGCGGCCCGAGCAGGGCGAGCAGCCAGCGCAGGTCGGCGCTGGTGACGGTGTGCAGGGTGCCGCGCAGGAACCAGCTCCGGACCAGGGTGCGGTCCTCCTCCAGGGCCGGCCGGACGTCGGCGGCGGTGAGATCGCGGGTCCTGACCCCGATGCCGACCAGGCCGGCCCGGGCGTCCTGGGCCTGGACGCCGACCACCCGTTCGACAGCCTCGGCGGCGGTCGGGAAGGTGACGCCGCCGCCGATGCCCTGCCCCCTGGAGCGCAGGGCCCGTACCTGATCGTCGTCCAGTGCGCGCATGCCGTCACCCTACTCGCGGGGTGCATCGGCTCGCCGTCCTGCCCGAAATCGGGCAAGATCTTTGGCAAATGAACACTTCACGCCTAGGCTCCCCGATCGTGCCTGTCTCACCGCACCCTCATGAGGACCTGCTCGCCCACCTCGCCCGGACCACTTCGCTGGCCCCCGGGGAGGCGTCGCGGGTCGTCGCGGAGGTGCTGGCGTACTTCTCCGAGACCACGGAGGAGTACGTGCGCCGCCGTCACGGTGAGTTGCAGGCCAGGGGCCTGACCAACGATCGGATCTTCGCCCGCCTCACGGCGGAGCTGGCCGCCCGCCGGGTGGCCGCGCCGCAGCTGTCGGTGCGTCAGCTGCGGCGGATGGTCTACGGCTGATCGGGCCCGGTCCACGACAACCCTCGAAAACACCAGGAGTTCACGTCATGTGCGGAATCGTGGCCTACATCGGCCCCAAGGACGCGTCCCCGTTCCTGCTGGAGGGCCTGCAGCGGCTGGAATACCGCGGATACGACTCGGCGGGCGTGGCGGTCGTCGCCCCCGCCACCAAGTCCGTCCCCGCGAAGTTGAAGGTGTGCAAGGTCAAGGGCCGGGTCGCCGACCTGGCGGCCGCGCTGCCGGCCCGGTTCAAGGGCAGCGTCGGCATCGGCCACACCCGCTGGGCGACCCACGGCGTGCCCTCGGACGCGAACGCGCACCCCCACACCGACAACGAGGGCCGGATCGCGGTGGTGCACAACGGCATCATCGAGAACGCCGACGAGCTGCGCGCCAAGCTGGCGGCGGACGGCGCGGTGTTCCGCTCGGAGACCGACACCGAAGTGCTGGCCCACCTGATCGCCGCGCACCGCGCCGACGGCGGCGAGCTGGAGGACGCGGTACGGGCCGCGCTGAAGCTGGTGATCGGCACCTACGGCATCGCCGTGCTCGACGCCGAGCAGGCCGACCGGATCGTGGTGGCCCGCAACGGCAGCCCGATCGTGCTCGGCATCGGCGAGAAGGAGATGTTCGCCGCGTCCGACGTCTCCGCGCTGGTCCGCTACACCCGCCAGGTGGTGCACCTGGAGGACGGCGAGCTGGCGACGGTGCGCGCCGACGGCTTCCGGACCTTCACCGAGGACGCCCGGACCGTCACCCGGCAGCCGTCCACCGTGGACTGGGAGATCGGCTCCTACGACACCGGCGGGTACGCGCACTACCTGCTGAAGGAGATCCACGAGCAGCCCGGCGCCGTCGAGCGCACGCTGTCCGGCCGGCTCGACGAGCGGTTCTCCACCGCGCACCTGGGCGGGCTGAACCTGGACGCCCGCGAGCTGCGGGAGATCCGCCGGGTGAAGATCCTCGGCTGCGGTTCGGCGTACTACGCGGGCGAGATGGGCGCGCAGCTGCTCGAAGAACTGGCCCGGATCCCCGCGCACTCCGAACCGGCCTCCGAGTTCCGCTACCGCAACCCGGTGATCGAGGCGGACACCCTGTACGTGGCGGTCAGCCAGTCCGGCGAGACCTACGACACGCTGGCGGCGGTGCAGGAGATCAAGCGCAAGGGCGGCCGGGTGCTGGGTGTGGTGAACACCGTCGGCTCGGCGATCGCCCGCGAGTGCGACGGCGGCATCTACCTGCACGCCGGGCCCGAAATCTCGGTCGCCTCCACCAAGGCGTTCACCTCCACCGTGGTGGCGTTCGCGCTGCTGGCGCTGCACTTCGGCCGGATCCACGACCTGTCGCCCGCCGACGGCCGGCGGATCGTGGGCGCGCTGAAGGCGCTGCCCGAGCAGATCCGCGAGATCCTCGGGCAGGAGAAGGAGATCGAGAAGCTCGCCGCCGAGTACGCCGAGAGCCAGGGCATGATGTTCATCGGTCGGGTGCGCGGCTACCCCGTGGCCCGGGAGGGCGCGCAGAAGCTCAAGGAGATCTCCTACGTGCACGCCGAGGCGTACCCCGCCTCCGAGTTGAAGCACGGCCCGCTGGCGCTGATCAGCCCCGAACTGCCGGCCGTCGCGCTGGTGCCGGACGACGAACTGCTCGACAAGAACCTCACCACGCTCGGCGAGATCAAGGCCCGCTCCGGGCGGGTGCTGGCCATCGCACACCGGCCGATCGAGGCGAAGCTGGCCGACCACTGCGTGGTGGTCCCGAAGAGCGAGCCGGAACTCGACCCGCTGCTGCTCAACATCCCGCTCCAACTGCTGGCCTACCACGCCGCGGTGGCCCTCGACCGGGATGTGGACAAGCCGCGCAACCTGGCCAAGAGCGTCACCGTGGAGTGACGGGGGTCCTCCTGGGTCCCTCGCTGTCGGCTCACGGGTTGTGGGCTTGCGGGACGTCAGTTCTGTCGGCTCGCGGGCTGGCGGTTCACGGGTTGTCAGTTCAGGGGCTGTCGGCTCGCGGGTTGTCAGTTCAGGGGCTGATGGCTCGCGGGTTGTCAGTTCAGGGGCTGATGGCTCGCGGGCTGTCGGCTCGCGGGTTGTCAGTTCACGGGCCAGCGGCTCACGGGCTGACGGCGAGGACCAGGTAGGCGCCGAGGATCGTCAGGTGCACGCCGCCCTGGAGCAGGGTCGCGCGCTTCGGGATGACGGTGAGGGTGCCGACGGCCACCGTCAGCGCCAGCAGGATCATGTGATTGGCGCCGAGGCCGAGTTCGAGCGGCCCGCTCAGCCAGGTGGAGGCGATCGCGACGGCCGGAATGGTCAGGCCGATCGAGGCGAGTGCCGAGCCGAGCGCCAGGTTGAGGCTGATCTGCACCCGGTTGCGGACCGCCGCCCGGACGGCGGCGATCGACTCCGGCAGCAGCACCATCAGCGCGATCACCACACCCACCACCGCGTTCGGCAGGCCCGCCGACTCCACCCCGCGCTCGATGGTCGGCGAAACGCCCTTCGCCAGCCCGACCACCGAGACCAGAGCGACGGACAGCAGCGCCACGCTGACCAGCGTCGCCTTCAGGGTCGGCGGTTCGGAGTGCTCGTCCATCGGGTCGAGCACCTCGCCCGCCGGGGTGACGGGCAGGAAGTAGTCGCGGTGCCGGACCGTCAGGGTGGAGACGAACAGCCCGTAGATCACCACCGAGGCGGTCGCCGCGAACACCAGCTGGGTAGGCGAGAACACCGGGCCCGGCGTGGAGGTGGTGAACGTCGGCAGCACCAGACTCAGCGTCGCCAGGGTGGCGATCGCGCCGAACGCCGCGCCGGTGCCCTCCGCGTTGAACACCGCCACCCGGCACTTCAACGCGCCGACCAGGATGGACAGGCCGAGGATCCCGTTGCAGGTGATCATCACGGCGGCGAACACGGTGTCCCGGGCCAGGCCCGCGGTCTTGTCGCCGCCGCCCGCCATCAGCGTCACGATCAGCGCCACCTCGATGATGGTGACCGCGACCGCCAGCACCAGTGAGCCGAACGGCTCGCCGACCCGATGCGCGATCAGCTCCGCGTGGTGCACGGCCGCCACCACCGACACCGCCAGGAAGCACGCCACCAGCGCCACCACCGGCCACCGCAGGTCACGGTGCCAGGTCGCCAGGAGCAGCATGAACGCCATCACCGGGGCGACGGTCGTCCACTGGAGATACTGCGGTCGCTGGGAGGGAGCCATACGGCCGAGCTTCGCAGATGGCACCTGTCGGGCCCGGAAGTGACACTCGTGGCGGCGGCCACGGCGGACGGTGACGAACAGTGAGGAGCAGCGGAATGGTCGGACGGCGGACGGTACTGACAGCGGCGCTAGGACTCGCGACGGGGTGCGCGCGATCGGTGTCGGCGCGGCCGGGGGGTTCGGCGGGTTCGGGGGGGTCGGGGGGTCCGGTGGGTTCGGTGGGTTCGGGGGGGTCGGGGGGTCCGGTGGGTTCGGTGGGTTCGGCGAGTCCGGTGGTTCCTGAGACGGCCGTCTTGTCCTCGCCCGCTTCTGCTGCTGCTTCCGCGTCTGCTTCCGCAACGTTTGCGCCGCCGAGCCGGGAGGAGGTGCTCGCCCGGTACGCGGGGGAGCGGCCCACCCGATGGGGGACCGACCTGCCCGGGGTGGTGGCGGAGGTGCCGGACGGGGCGCTGGCGCTGACCTTCGACGCCTGCGGCGGGCCCGGCGGGAACGGCTACGACACGGCGCTGATCGACACGCTGCGCCGGCACCGGGTGCCCGCCACGCTGTTTCTGAACGCCCGGTGGATCGACGCCAACCCCGGGCCGTTCGGTGAACTGGCCGCCGACCCGCTGTTCGAACTCGGCAACCACGGCACCGCGCACCGCCCACTGTCCGTCACCGGCCGCTCGGCGTACGGCATCACCGGCACCGCCGACGCCGAAGACGCCTACCGGGAGGTCGCGGACAACGAGGTGAAACTGGCCGGGCTGCTCGGGAAGCCGCCGCGCTGGTTCCGGTCCGGGACAGCGCACTACGACGACGTCGCGGTGCGGATCGTGGGCGAACTCGGCGAGCGGGTGGCCGGGTTCGCGGTCAACGGCGACGGCGGGGCGACGTTCAGCGCCGCGCAGGTGGCGCAGACGGTGGCAGCTGCCCCGCCCGGGGCCGTGGTGATCAGCCACTTCAACCACCCCGACGCGGGCACCGGCCCCGGCTACGCGCAGGCGCTGCCCCGGCTGCTGGACGCGGGCCGCCGATTCGTCCGACTGTCGGACTGAGCGGAAGGTCGGGGCGCGCGCCGGTCGGGATCGCGGCCCCAGGCGACGAAGCGGACCGTCGCCACCACCCGGGGCAGCAACGCGGTGGGGACGGTGGACCGGCGGTGCATCGGGTTCGGGATGCTCAGCACCTCAACGCCCGCCGCGAACCCTGCGCTGCCGAGCATGAACGGCAGCAGCCCCGCCCCGCTCCCGGCGCCACCGTCCACGGCGTCTCCACCCAACGCCCCGACCAGCAGGCCGCGTTCACTGCCCATCAAAGCATCACTCCCCCCTCCCCAGCGCCGCGCTGCGCCTCGCGGCTCACGCGTAACACCCTGCTGATCGACGCCGGTCGCACGGTGCGCGGCGTGCTCCACCCCGCCCCCTGCCCGGGGCTCGGCGCCGGACGCTCTGGCGCTCAGCGACGCGGCTGCTGGCGGGAGTTGACGCCGGGGTTGATGCGGGCGTGGCGGGCCCAGTCGTACAGCAGGACGGAGGCGATGGCCGCCAGCGCGCACCAGGTGGAGATGAAAGCCAGCCGCCACAGCACGCCGCAGACGAGCGCCCCCACACCGAGCACCGCGCCGAGGCGCCGCAGGCGGTGGTCGCCCGAACAGAGCAGCGCGCCCACGGTGGCGGCCAGGTAGCCCGCCAGCAGCAGGCCTCCGGCCGGGACGCCCACCGCGTAGTCGAGGGTGCGGCCGTGCGCGTGCGCCGTGACGGGGTGCCGGGCCAGGGCGACGGCCAGTGGGACGGCGACGGCCGCGCCCAGCGCGGTGAACCAGGCCGCCGAGCGGCGGCGGGTCGCGCACCACACCGCCGCCGGCACGTACACCGGCAGCAGCGGCAGCGCGATGACCGCCCACACCGTGCGGGCCCACGCCCAGCCCGACCAGACGCCCGCCTCCACCAGCTGGTGCACGCCGAGCAACAACGGCAGTGCAGCCAGCGGAAGTTGACGTCCCGTCTTCGCGTGCAGCACCGTGGCGACCCCGACCGCCGAGACGGCGCTGCCGACGAGCAGATCGGCCCCGGCGCTCCAGCACACCCCGCCAGCGTACTGATCGGCCGCTGCGATCAGTACGACTGAAGCTCGATCAGCGTGCCCTGCGGGTCGCGCAGGTGGGCGCTGCGCAGCGTCGGCCCCCACTCCGGCCGGTCGGTCGGCGGCAGCACGGCCGTCCCGCCGTGGGCCAGACAGAGCGCGAACGCCGCGTCCACGTCCGCCACCCGGCAGACGAACATGCCGGTGTCGGCCGGGGGAACGTCGGAGGGCGCCGGGGCGGTGCCGAGGGTGGCGGCCATCGCCGCCCGGTCGAACAGCACCAGCACGGCCTGGTCATCCACATCCCAGTGCGCGTACGGCCCGGCGTCGGTGCCCTTGACCAGGTGGGCGCCGAGCAGCGGGGGCAGGACGGCGTCGTAGAAGGCGAAGCAGGCGGCGAACTCGGCGACCAGCAGGCGGGGGTGGAGTGCGTCCACGGGAATCCTTCCGGAACGAAATCGTGGGTCCCGACCCACTATAGGGCGGCACCTACCATGTTCGGCATGGTTGACCCGCATGAAACCCCGCCTGCGCTCCTGGAGTTGACGACTTACCTGCTCTCCAGGGTCGGCAAGGACGCCCGCAACCGCCTCGCCGAACTCCTCGCCGCCGACGGACTGCGGCTCTACCACCACGCGGCCCTCGCCGCCCTCGCCGATTTCGGCCCGCACACCCAGCGCGACCTCGCCACCCGCCTGCGCCTCGACCCCAGCGACCTCGCCAAGGCCGCCGACCAACTGGCCGCCGCCGGCTGGCTCGACCGCACCCGTGACCCCGCTGACCGCCGCCGCCTCACCCTCACCCTCACCCCCGCCGGAGCCACCCGCCTCGCCGAACTCGACGCCCTGGCGCGGGGCGTCCAGGACACCGTCCTCGCGCCGCTGACTGTCACTGAACGCGCCACCCTGCACGGCCTGTTGCTGCGGTTGCACCGGTAACTCCGTTGCGGGGGCGATACGTTGCCGGCCCATGCCCCGGGCGGTTGCTCGACCACCCTCGACCATCGGGGGCCGGGGGCGCTTGGGTTGGCGTTCGTGGCGGGTGCCGGGTTCGCGCTCGCGCGGTGTGCGTTCCTGGGGTGGGGGAGTATGCCGGTCGGGTGACTGCGTTCGCGTTCCCCGACAGGGGGCGGGTGCGTCTTGCGCCGGTGGAGACGCTCGAGTGGCCGGTCCGACTCGGCGTCCGCAGGGGCCTGGGTGGCGCGGGTCGGGCTCTGTCGTCCTTCTTGCCCTTCTCATCCTTCTCGTCCCGCGGGTCGAACTACGGCCCGTGCGAGGCGCGTTCAGTTGCCGGCGGGCAGGGCCGGGTGCCTCCTCGACCGCCACCGGTCGGTCGTCCTCCGGGGGTGGCGGACGACGACGCGACCGAAGTTCTTCCGGCCGACCAGCTCCACCCGCAGCGTGGTCGGCGTGGCCGGGTCCGGAGTCTGGCGGTTCCTGACCCTGCTGAACTCCAGCGTCAGGCCGTCGGTGTCGACCACCACGCCCGGTGCGACGATCAGCGTCAGGGTCTTGCCGCGCATGTCCACATCGATCTGCAGGGTGTCCTGCGTGATCACCGCCTGCGTGAAGTCGAGTGTCACGTCGCACCACTCCACGTCGAGTACCAGCCGTCGCGGCACCACCCAGCGCCCCACCCGCTTGACCGGACTCCACTTCTGCTCGATCCGCAGGACATCCTTGACCTCCGCCGCCACCCCATCGACCGAGAGCGAGGCGGTCGGCAAGTCGGCGGTGAGCACGGCCAGTTCGCCGATCGTCCGCGCCGAGAGCGCGACCTCCAGACGCTCGTCGAGCTCGGCCGCCGTCAGCCGGCCGTCGCCTGCCGCAACCCGCAGAATGTCGGCCACCCGGTCCCGGTCCGCGTGCGAGGCCCGCAGCTCGGGCCGGGCGCTGAGGCTGGTGGGCTTCCCAGCGGGCGAGATCTCTCCGGGCATACTTCCTGTCCTGAGCTTGGCGAAAGGCTACGAGGGTCTGCATGGGTCTTCCCGCGTCGGGGCGCGGCGACGCGACAGAGACACGCTATATCGCGATATGTGTTTCCGCCAAGGTTGTTCGGAGAGTGGCTGGCTGTGCGTCAACCGGCGGTGTGCGTACGGGCGTTGGGTGGTCGGGGTGCGGTCGAGGTGTCGGAGGTTCTGCCTGTCGGCGGCTTCGGCTGCTGCGATAATCGACCGATGAGCGCCATCGAACGCCCCTTGCCGCCCCTGAACGCCGACGAGCACACCACGCTCGAAAGCTGGCTCGACTTTCACCGCGTCACCCTCGCCATGAAGTGCGAGGGCCTGGATGATGAGCAGGCCGCCGTCGCGTCCGTGCCACCGTCCGGCTTCACATTGACCGGCCTCGTCCAGCACATGGCGGAGGTGGAGCGGAACTGGTTCCGCCGAGTATTTGCCGGAGAACAGGCCCCGCCCATCTACGACCCGCAGGCCGACCCGAATGCCCCCGACGGCGGCTTCGAACTGGCCCAGGGCGCCACCTTGCACGACGCTCTCGCCACCTGGCACGCGGAGATCGCCCGCGCCCGCGAGCTCTGTGCCGACCGAGCTCTGACCGATACCGGCCGCTTCATGGAGCAGGACGTCAACCTCCGCTGGATCTACGTCCACATGATCGAGGAGTACGCCCGTCACAACGGCCACGCCGACCTGCTCCGGGAGCGCATCGACGGCACCACCGGCGTATGACACCGGATCAGTTGGTGTCCGGCCTGTTGTGAGGTGACGCGCCGCCGGGTTCCGTGCCCGGCGGCGCGCCGTGTCAGGGTGCTCGGGTGGCTGAACGTGTACGCGTGCGCGAGATCGACAACGACGAGGGCAGCGGCTGCTGCGGATCACCCGTCGGGGCGCCGGGGCTGTTCACCACGTGGATCAGTCCGATCCGCAGCCGCGGACACCGCTTCCGCTGGTCACAGTGGCGGCGGCGACACCAGGCCCGCGCCCGCAACTCCCACTACCGCCGCCGCCGGGCCGCCGTACAGCCATGAGGACAACGGTCTACAGCCGGGGTACTGGAGGAAGTTGAATCGGACAGCGTTGGGGCGGACGGAGCCCAGGACATTCCGGTGTTGGGCGGAAGCATGTCCAGGGGGGGTGCCGCTGCAGCCGGTGTTCTCGTAGACGGTCGCCGTGCTGTCCGTCTCGTTGTCTGCGCCGCTCGCGGGGAGGCCGAAGCTGATGCACTCGCCGCTCGGCGGGTCGACCAGCGTGTGGTCCACCCCGTAGTCGGGTGGTGCGAGCAGGCGGCCTCGCAATCGCGATCATCTGCACTGCTGGTCGACGGCCTGGGCGCGTTCACGGCGTTGGCCTACTTCGTTCCGGCGATGGCCGGGGTCATGGGTGCCCCGCCGATACTGCTCGTCGTGATGGTGGGGAGCGGATTTCTGCTCGGCGTCCACCTCGGGTATCTCAAGACGTGGCTGCCGTTGGTGAGTTCGGGGAGTACGGCCGCGGTCTTCCTGCTGGGGGAGGCGATCTTTGCGGCGGCGGCCGGGGGTGTCGTTCCGGTGTTTCCGGACGGGGTTCGGACGGGGTTGACGATCGTGGTGTTCGCCGAAGCTCCGGTGGGCGTCGGGACGGTGTTCGGGTTGGCGTTGCGGTGCGTCCGGCGGTGGCAGAAGCGTGCCTGTCGGCACCGGCGGCTCGTCGCGCCCCGATAGTGGGGGGTGGGGCGTCAGGGTGCCTCGAAGTCGCGGATCTTTTCGGCTGCCGACCAGAGCTGCCGCCCGTCGGCGTCGAAGGCGGCCAGGTCCACGGCTGTACCGGGGACCACGGCGTAGGCGAAGAAGGCCCGGCCGTTGTGGGGGCGGGTGAGGGGGACGGGTTGCGGGGGGCTGGCGGTGAGGTGGGCGACGGTGGGGTCGGCTGCGCCGTAGATGAGTAGGACGCGGGGGTCGAAGGCGTCCAGGGCGACGTTGAGCGGGGCCGCGCGGGAGACGGGCGGGTCGCAGCCGCTGCCGGCCGGGTGTCCGGCGACGGTGGCCTGAGTGCAGAGCTCGCCCCCGACGGACACCAGGTCCACCCGCCAGGGGACTCCGTCCTGGGTGCCTTCGCCGATCAGCGCGACGGGGGCCGCGGAGATGTCCACGGTCGGTGGCGCGGTGGCGCGGGTCGGGGCGCAGGCGGTCAGTAGTGCGGTGAGGCAGGAGAAGGCGACCAGAACGCTCCTCGAAGTCACGGGTTCCTCCGGGAAGTTGAAGCAAACGGTCGGCCCTGGCGCCGAGGGAATCGGGCCGGCCGTGGGTGGGGTGCGCGGTGGAAGCGGCCGCGCAGGGGCGGACGCGTCGTGACCGGGGGGTGGGCATGTTCACAGTCGGGCCCGGGCGGGTCAGAGGTGTCGTGGGGTAGGAGGGGGTGACATTGCATTGCCTCGAAGTTGCGGGTTCTGCCGGTTAGTTGAGGCAAGCGGCTGGGCGGTGTGCGCAGGCGCGCGGTGGTGGACGTCAGGGTGTGGGCGCTCAGTGGCGTCGTGCGGCTTCGCCTCGAAGTCGGGGGCGTTTCCAGGCAGTTGAAGCTCACGGCCGGTCCCGGGGTCGAGGAGCCGGGGCCGGCCGTGGGGAGGTGGGGCGGTGGGGTGGTGGGGTTACGCGGTGTAGGCGGATGCGCAGGGGGCGGAGGCGTTGTGGCCGCCGTTGTCCTTGCCGAACCAGCGGAGGTAGTAGGAGGTTCCGGTGTTCACGGCGATGTGGCGCGGGTCGGTGTGGCTTCGGCCATCCGCGCCGTAGCTGTAGCTGGAGAAGACCTTGGAGCTGTTGTGGGTCCGGACGAGTTGGACGTAGAAACTGCGGGCCGCGCCGCCGGCGCAGCCCTTTCCGCCGATCCTGATGCTGCCCGAGGAGGGGGTGAAGTCCTTACTGGCGTGGTAGGAGCCGCTGCCGAAGGACTGGGAGAACGCGCCGGCCGGGGCCGCTGCGAGGGTGAGGACGCCGGTGGCGGTCGCCGCGACTGCGGCGATGCGGGTGACAGAACGCCAACGTATTGCCATGGAATCGACGGTAGGAGCCGGGCGGATCGGTCGACAACAGAGCATCCGGGAATTCACTGGAACAGGGGACGGTGCGCCCACTTGTTCGTTTCGCAACTCCGCGTATGGGGCACGGAGTTAGACGTCAACATCGGTGCCCGGTCAGCCCGTGGTGACCACCTGGAGGACGGGCGGACAGGCGGCGTTCTCGCGGCTGTTGAGGTTGACCGCCAGGCCCACCCGGCCCGCGGGCCGGCCGACTGTCAGGGTGAGTGCCGGGTCGGCGGTGACGGCGGCGGTGACGTCCAGGGCCACCCAGTCGGCGGCGGTGGAGATCCGGCCCGTGCCGAGGGCGGCACCCGGGGCGGGGCAGCAGGCGGGGCAGCGGTTCCAGGTGGCGGCTGTCTCCTGCCAGGCGCCGGGCGCGGTGGCGAAGGCCTGGAGGTCCGTTTCGGTGCCGCCCGAGTCCGCGACGACGCCGCGCACCCAGAGCACCGCACGCCGTACCTTGCCCGTCAACTGCGAGGTGTCGAAGGCGAATAGTGCCCGCCGGGAGAAGCCGGAGCCCGAGGTGTTGGTGTTCTTCACCGTCAGGATGGTGGCCGTTCCGTAGTTGGTGTCGGCGTACGAGCCGTCCCGTACGTAGGTGTCCTGCACCGGGGCCAGCAGGACCGCGTTCGCGGCCGCCGCCGGGCCCGAGGTGCGCAGTGTCACGGTGCGGGCGGCGCTCTGGGTGCCGCCGAGTTCCGCGAGCAGTTGGACCGAGGGGCCGGTGGCGAGCACCGTGACACCGGTCGCCGGGTCCGCCGTGACGTAGCCCGGGCGGGCCACCGTCACCCGCACCGTGGCGACGGTGCGGGACGGGTCGGCCACCGAGATGCTCACGGTGCCGCCCGACTCGCGGACCAGCACCGAGCACGGCGCCGAGGCGGTGATCGGGCCGGCGTTGCCCGAAGGGCAGGCAGGACACGACGCCTCCGGGAGGGGAGTGGGTGCGGGGCGGGGACTGGGAAAGCGTTTTCCGGGTGCGGGCGGTAAGCGCTTTCCCGTTGGGGCGTCAACGGGTCGGACACCCAGTTGGTAAGCGCTTTCCACCCCTCCGGAGTGCGGGTTTGCGCATGCGGTGGCGCGCGCGGGTGCGGGCGGTGCGGGTGGCGTGGGGGCGGTGGGAGTCGCATGGTAGTGGGCGGGGGGTGAGCGTGCCTGGAGAGATGGGGGAGGCTGACTGACTGTGTGTCAGTGGCGGCTCGGGTAAGGTGCGTTCGGCTTGTGGGCCGGTCCTGGACGGGCCGGTCGGACAGAAACGAGCCGGTCGGACAGACGGGGACGGAGTAGCAATGCGGATCGGAATCATCGGTACCGGTACGGTCGGCCAGACGCTCGGCGCCAAGCTGGTCGCCCTGGGCCACGAGGTCACGCTCGGGTCGCGCAGCAAGGACAACGCCGCCGCCATCGACTGGGCGGAGCGCAACGGCCCGCGCGGCCGGGCCGGGACCTTCGCGGACGCCGCCGCGTTCGGCGAGCTCGTCATCAACGCCACGGCCGGTACCGTCGCGCTCGCCGCCGTGGAGCTCGCCGGTGCGGAGAACCTCGCCGGGAAGGTCCTGCTGGACGTCTCGAACCCGCTGGTGTTCTCGCCGACCGGGGAGATGACCCTCGACCCGGTCAACGACGACAGCGTGGGGGAGCAGTTGCAGCGGGCCCTGCCCGAAACCCGGGTGGTGAAGGCGCTCAACACCGTGACCGTGACCGTGATGGTGGAGCCCAGCCGGGTTCCGGGTGAGCACCAGCTGTTCGTGGCCGGCCAGGACGCCGAGGCCAAGGCGCAGGTCACGGCGCTGCTCGGCGAGTTCGGCTGGCCCGCCGAGCGGATCCTCGACCTCGGCGGGATCGACGCCGCCCGGGGGATGGAGATGCTGATGCCGTTCTGGATGCGGCTGATGCGGCACTTCGGCCACGCCGACTTCAACTACTCGATCCGCACCGCGAACTGAGCCGGTCGGGACCGAACAAGGAAGGCGCCACCATGAGCACCCCCGCCGAGCAGCCCCCGTACCTCCCGCTGGACGAGGACTGGGACAGCGCCCTCGCGATCGTCGCCCACCCCGACGACATGGAGTACGGCGCGGCCGCCGCCGTCGCCCGCTGGACCGGCCAGGGCAAACGCGTCAGCTACCTGATGGTCACCAGCGGTGAGGCCGGCATCGACAGCCTGGAGCCCGCGCAGTGCCGGCCGATACGCGAACGCGAACAGGTCGAGTCCGCGGCCGTGGTCGGCGTCGACACCGTCGAGTTCCTCGGCTACCCGGACGGCATCGTCGAGTACGGGCTGCCACTACGCCGTGACCTGGCCCGGGCGATCCGCCGGCACCGCCCCGACATTGTGATCACCACCAACTTCCGCGACACCTACGGCGGCGTGTTCCCCAACCAGGCCGACCACATCGCCGTCGGCCGGGCCGCGCTGGACGCGGTGCGGGACGCCGGGAACCGCTGGGTGTTCCGCGAGCTCACGGCCGAGGGCCACCGGCCGTGGAACGGCGTCCGCCAGCTCTGGGCGGCCGGCTCACCGGACGGGCAGCACGCCGTCGACACCACCGAAACGTTTGCTGCCGGGGTCGCCTCGCTGGAGGCCCACCGTGCCTACCTGGAGGGCCTGGGCGGGCAGATGGCCAACGCCGCCGAGTTCCTGGAGTCCATGGGCCGCGCCGCCGGGAGCCGGCTCGGTACCGCCTTCGCCGCGTCCTTCGAGGTGATCACGTTCCGCTGAGCCCCGGGGCCGGGTCGTCCTGGGCCGGGTCGCTGTGGGTGGGGTCCTGCCGGGAGCAGGTCCAGTGAGGTGGTCAGCAGGCCGGGGTTGAAGTCGGTCAGGGCGGTGGCGCGCCCGGTTTCGGGAGCACGATGGCTACGCAGGGGTGGCGGCGGAGTACGGCGAGCAGGGCGTCCACCCGCACCGGAGTACGTCCGAGGGCGTGTCAGCGGTGGCCGTTGCCGTCGGCCGGGACGTCCTCGCCGTTGTCCTGGTGCGGGATCCGGCCCGCGGTGTCCTGTGGTGGGCGGCGGCGGTGGCGCAGCCAGGCGCGGGTCGCGAGCAGGGCGAGCACGGCAAGGACGGAGACCAGCAGCAGAACCTGGTAGCGGACGGCCTGCCGGTACAGGACGGTGATGTTGCTGCCCGAGAAGTAACCGACCATCGCCCAGACGCCCGCCCACAGCGCGGCGCCCGCCGCGTTGGCGGGCAGGTAGCGCCGCAACGGCATCTCGGTGGTGCCGGCGACCACGCCGTTGGTCTGGCGAAGCCCGTCCACGAAGCGGGCGCCGGTGACCACCAGGGTGCCGCGGCGGCGGAAGAAGTCCTCGGCGCGGGCCATCCGTTCCGGCGTGAGCCGCAGATAGCGCCCCCAGCGGTGGACGAATGCCAGGCCGCCGGTGCGGCCGATCAGGTAGGCCAGGGCGTTACCGGCGAACGCGGCCAGCACCGCGACGGTCAGCACCACCGGCAACGAGAGCCGCCCCGCGCCCGCGTACACGGCGGCCAGCACCAGGATGGTCTGGCCGGGCACCGGGATCAGGCAGTTGTCGAGGAATACCAGGACGCCGACCGCCAGATAGCCGTAGTCGTCCAGCAGCGGGGCGAGCTGGGCCAGTGGGCCCGGCAGGGGCGGGGGCAAGGCGGACCGTTCCTCCCACCGGGCCGTGGCCCGGGATCAGCGCTGCTCCTCGGCGAGCCGGTGCTCGACGACGCAGTCGGGGCCGGGGTAGACGAGGCCGGAGTGGCCGTCCTCGAAGCGGACCAGGTACGGCGGTTCGCCGTCGGTGCCGCGCACCTCGACGATCTCGCCCCTGCGGTCGTGCATGCCGACCGACCTGCTGTACATGTGAACGTGGTCTCCCACTGTGGCTTGCATCGCTGCTCCTGCGGTTCGGCGGTACCGGTGGGACGGGGGCGAGCCCCTGATTCCACTGTGCGGCGGCGCTCCGGGCCGTGCAATGGCGGAACCGGTCAGCCCACGGTGTGCGGCGGCGCGGTCACAGGGTGGCGGGTCCGGGTGCGGCGGTGCGCCCACGTGGCGCCGGGCCGTGCGGGGCTGGCCCGTGCGGGGCGGCGCGGTCACCGGGCGGCGCGGTCGAAGGACGGCGGCGGCGAAGGGCGGCGTGGTCACCGGGCCACGCGGTCGAAGGGTGACGAGGGCGCTCGGGCCCGCGGCTCAGCCGGCGGCCGGCGGGGTGGCGAGGTAGCTGCGGACCAGGCGCTTGCATTCGGCGATCAGCTGCGGGTCGCCGTCCGGGTCGGCGCGGAAGGCGAGCTTGAGCACGGCGTCGGCGCACTCCATGGCGACCCGCAGGGCGAGGGCGTAGCCGGGCGCGGCGAACAGTTCGCCGCTGATGGTGCGCAGGCGCAGGGCGACGGCCGCGTTGTTGTCGAGCTCGGCGTCCAGCAGGTGCAGGTCGTCGATCTCGACGGGGACGGCGTCGACCAGGCCGAAGTCGAGGTGGCCGAAACCGGGGAGGGTGCGCTTCATCGTCACGAACTCCTCGACCGCGAGGTCGGTGAACTCGGCGACGCCCGGTCGTCCGGCGGCGTCCACCCGGCGGGCCAGGCCGTCCAGGAAGCACGCCAGGTTGCGTTCGGCGAGCGCGGCGAGCAGGCCTTCCTTGCCGGAGAAGAACTGGTACAGGGTGCCGATCGGCACCTCGGCGCGCAGCGCGACCTCCTTGGTGGTCAGCCCCGCCGGGCCGACCTCGTCGAGCAGGCCCGCGCACGCGTCCAGCAGCCGCTCGTACCGCTCCTGGCTGCGCTGCTGCACCGGGCGGCGGCGGGTGCCGGCCGCCGGGGCGCGGGAGGCGGAGACGGGGGCGGAGGGCTGCGCGGTCATGGCGGACACTCTGCCGCATCGGGTCGCGTCGCGGCCAATCCCCGTGCCAGGTCGGCGGGGCGGTGTGATTGGGTGGCCGTTCGACGGCGGACGGGAACGTTCCCCCGGTCCGGAGCGGGTGGTGTTGGAGCGGGTGGTGGAGGTGGCGGGCGTGGACGGGCGGCCGGTGACGGTGCAGCGGGCCGGGCGGATCGAGGACGGCGGCTGCCGGCACCTGTTGGTGTGGCGGGCCGGCCCGGGTTGGCGGATGGTCAGCTCCGGGGTGCTCGGCGGCGGCCTGGGCGAGCGCCACTGGGTCCTCAACGCGCAGGTCCGCGCCGGGTACGGGCGCCTCGACCCGGACGCGCACCTGGCCGAACTCGCCGCCGCGCAGGGCCTGGTGGGCCCCGGCGTGGGCCTGATGACGGCCGCGGAGGTGGACGCCTGCAGCTGGGCGGAGGACGGCGGCGTGACGGCCGTGGTCACCACCGGGATCGGCGTACCGACCTGGGCGGCCGCGCCCGGCGAAGCCGAATCTGACGGTTCGTCAACTCCGGTGTCCGCCAAGGCTTCCTACGTCCCCGGGACGATCAACGTGCTGGCGGTGGTCCCGGCGGCGGTGGCGGACGCCGGGCTGGTGAACCTGCTGGCGACGGCCACCGAGGCGAAGGTGCAGGCCCTGCTGGAGGCCGGTCACGACTGTTCGGGCACCCCGTCGGACGCGATCTGCGTGGCCGTGCGGACGCCGGTGGCCGGTGAGGCCGTCGAGCCGTTCGGCGGCCCGCGCTCGTACTGGGGGGCGCGGTTGGCGCGGGCGGTGCGCGCGGCGGTGTTCGAGGGCGCGGTGCGGGAGCGCGAGCGCCGCGCGGAGTGGGACGGGCCGCCGGTGCACCCGGCGACGGGTCCGGGCTGCGAGCTCGCGGATGTGCTGACGCTTTCCGGGGGAGGGGCTGTCAGGTGCCGGGGAGCTGGTCCTGGTCGATGACGTAGACCCGGGTGCGCTCGGGTTCGTCGGCGCAGTGCTTGCCGAGTTTCTCCCACCGGGACTCGGGGGAACGCAGCGGCCGGTGGCACCGACGGCACCGGACGACCGGGGCGGGACGGCGCTCGACGGCTGTCCCGGGCAGCGGTGGCTCGATGGTTTTCAGGTCGGTGCTCATCCCTCCAGTTCATCATTCCGGTCCGGCGGCCGTGCGACGGGGGCCGGAAAACGGGGTCCGACCTCCCGTCCGACCTCCCGTTCTCAGCTGGCAGCGGGCCGTTGGGCGGCCCGGCGGGGCGTCAGCTGCGGCGCGGGTATTCTGGGCGCTTCGCGCCGACGGGGGGAATCGGGACGCCATGGTGAGAGTGCTGCTGGCCGAGGACATGCACCTGGTGCGCGGCGCCCTGCGGGCGTTGCTCTCCGACGCCGGTGACATCGAGGTGGTGGCCGACACCGGGCACGGCGACCACGTCCTCCCCGTTGCCCTCGCCCACCGGCCCGACGTCGCCGTGCTGGACGTCGACATGCCCGGGACGGACGGCCTGACGAACGCGGCCGCGCTGCGTGAACGGCTGCCCGGCTGCGGGGTGTTGATCCTGACGGCGCACCGGCGGCCGGAGGTGCTGCGGGCGGCGCTCGCCGCCGGGGCGACCGGGTTCATGCCGAAGGACGCCCCGCCGGAGCGGCTCGCCGAAGCGATCCGGACGGTCGCGGCCGGCGGCACCGCGATCGACCCCGAACTCGCCGCCCGCGCCCTCACCGCCCCCGCCAGCCCGCTCACCGAGCGCGAGGCGCAGGCGCTCGCGCTGGCGGCGGACGGCTGCGAGCCGCAGGAGATCGCCAAGCGCCTGCACCTGTCGGCCGGAACCGTCCGCAACTACCTTGCCGCCGCCCAGGTCAAGCTCGACGCCCGGACCCGCCTGGACGCCGTCCGGATCGCCCGCGAGGCCGGCTGGCTGCCCGCCGGGGTCGCCCGGTAGCACGGTGGGTCGCGGGTGTTCAGGAGCGGTGTGCGCAGTGGCCGCGCGGAGAACCGCCCGGGCGGCCGGCTGTCCGTCAGAGCGCTGTGGGCGACGGGCTGTCGCGCAGCACGCGCAGGCCCCGGACCTGCCAGGAGATCCGGCGGACGTCGGGGCGGGGGCGCAGGTGGCCCCACTGGCCGGCCGAAACGGACAGGTTGACGATGATCCAGGCCCACCAGTCGGTGCCGACGCCCTGGCCGTCCGCGTGCACCTCCCGGCCGTCGACCGACCAGACCACCGAGTGGGTGCCGAAGCGGCAGCTGACGGTGAACCAGGTGCCCGGGGTGACGAGCCCGTCGAGGTAGGCCGGGTTGCCCGGGTTGACGTGGTTGCTCAGCTCCAGCATCCGCGGGTGGTCCGGGTGGTACTCCAGCACGTCCACCTCGCCGTGCCCCGGCTGGGAACGGCCCCCGCCGAGGTCGCGCCCCCACGTCCAGATCGCCGGCCAGGTGCCCTGGGTGGCCGTCAGCAGGCACTGTGCCTCCAGTACGTCCTCCGGCCGGAGTTCGAAGCCGCCTTGGGTGTTCTCGGTGGTCACCAGCGGCGTCCGCCAGCTGAACGGGTTCTCGCGCACCGCCGTGAAGGTGTCGCCGTCCGGACCGAAGCCCGGCACCAGGTGGTCCAGCTTGTTGTCGCCGCTGTTGCGCCCGTCGGGCGGGTACGCGGAGGAGGTGCCGGCCGCCCACTGCGAGCGGTCCGAGAACGGTGCGTCGAAGACGACCACGGGCCCGGCGGGTTCAGATGCGGTGGGGTCGGTGGGGCTGCCGTTCGGGGGGATCACTTCGGTCACCGGACACTCTCCCGGGTCGTGCGATTGGTTCATCCAGGGGCATTCCCGGCGAAAACGTTCTCCGATCGCCCGACCCACCGGCGCACTGAGGTGCGAGCTCCGGCGAGGGGGCGTGCGCGGGCGCGGGGCAGGCGGGCGTGGGGCCGGCGGGCCGGCCGGGGTGTGGCAGAGTGACACGATGAAGACGATCGGGCTGCTCGGCGGCATGAGTTGGGAATCCACGGCGGAGTACTACCGGCTGCTCAACGAGCTCACCCGGGAACGGCTCGGCGGGCTGCACTCCGCCAAGTGCGTGCTGCACTCCGTGGACTTCGCGGAGATCGAGCAACTCCAGGCCACCGGGCAGTGGCAGGCGGCGGGCGAACTGCTCGCGGCCGCCGCGCAGTCCGTCGAGGCGGGCGGCGCGGACCTGCTGCTGATCTGCACCAACACCATGCACAAGGTCGCGGATCAGGTCGCCGCGGCGATCGGCATCCCGCTGCTGCACCTCGGCGACGCCACCGCGGAAGCCGTACGGGCGGCGGGAGTTCGGCGGGTCGGGCTGCTCGGCACCGCCTTCACCATGGAGCAGGACTTCTACCGGGACCGCCTGGCCGGGCACGGACTCGACGTGATCGTGCCCGACGCGGCCGGGCGGGAGCTGGTGCACCGGGTGATCTACCAGGAACTGTGCATGGGCGTGGTCCGGCAGGAGTCCCGCGAGGCGTACCGGAAGGTCATCGCCGACCTGGTGGCGGCCGGGGCGCAGGGGGTGATCCTCGGCTGCACGGAGATCGAACTGCTCATCGGCGCCGAGGACAGCCCGGTGCCGGTCTTTCCCACCACCCGGATCCACGCGGCGGCGGCGGTGGCGGCGGCGATCTGAACCACCTGACCTACGACGGTGTTCGCGCGCCGTCAGGTCGGGAGGGTGACGGCCAGCGTCCAGTGGTTCGGGGGGTGGGGGCCGGTGGTGAGGGTGGCGTGGTGGGGGGTGGCGCGGGTGGTGAGGTTGGGGGTGCCGTGGCCGGGGTGGTGGGGGCCGGGGTGGGGGTGGTTGTTGGTGAGGCGGAGGCCGGTGGGGTGGAGGGTGAGGGTGCAGTGGGTGGCCCGGCTGTGGCGGAGGAGGTTGGTGATGCCCTCGCGCAGGACGGCCGCGAGGAGGGGGCGGGCGGTGGCGGGGGTGGTGTCGGGGGTGCCGGTGAGCCGGAGGTCGATTCCGGCGGCGGCCAACAGGGCCTGGGCGGAGACGAGTTCGCGGTCGAGGTCGAGTTCGGTGTGGTCGGCGGGGATGGCGCGCAGCTCGGTGAGGGTGCGTTCGGCGAGTGCGGCGGCTCGCGGCAGGTGGCCGGGGTTTCGTTCGCGGAGGGCGAGTTCGGCGGTGACGGCGATGGCGGTCAGGCCGGAGCCGAGCAGGTCGTGGACGTCTCGGGCGATCCGTCGCCGTTCGCGGGCGACGGCCAGTTCGGCCAGTGCCCGGCGGGCCTCGCGGACCCGGTGCACCAGGGTGGTGAGCAGCGTCAGGCCGTAGTAGACCAGCGCGATGGTGACCACGTCCACGGCCGCCGTCCCGCTCACCGTCCCGGCCGTGAGCACGGCCGCGCCGAACGCGGGCCAGCCGGCGGCGGGCGGCAGCAGGACCAGCGCGGACGCGGCGGCGAAGGCGAGCAGTTGCGGGTGCGGGCCGTCCGGCCCGAACAGCACCGCGATCGCGAGGATGCACTGGAGTGCCCACGTCCACTGGTGGCCCGGCGGGCGGATGCCCGGTGGGCGGGGGAGCGAGTGGTGGATCTGGAGGCCGGTGACAAGAGTCAACGCCCCCAGCGCGAAGGAGAGTTGGAGCGGATTGAGGTCGAGGCCGGTGAGGGAGAAGACGCCGACCGCCAGGTAGCCGAGGTGGACGGCGACCAGGATCGGCAGCACCGGCGCCGGCATCGGGCCGTCCGGCGCGGGCGTGGGATGCGGCGGTTCGGGCGTCGCGCGGACCCGGGCGGCGGCGCGGCGGGCGGTGGCCGCGACGGCGGCGGCGTCCCCGTCGGCGGCCAGTCGCAGGATCGCCGCCAGCGGGACGCCGATCGCGGCGTGCAGTTCGCGGGCCGCGCGCTGCCGCTCCGACGCGACCTGCGCGGCCGCCAACTGGTCACGCGCGGCGTGGAGTTCGGCGTACAGGTGGAACAGCCGGGTGAGCGCGTACACCGTCAGGCCCTGGGCGAGCGCGTTGCTCGCGCCGTTCGCCGCCCGGTAGCCGCCGTCCCCCGCGAGGGCCGCCGCGCCCGCCACCACCAGGGCGAACAGCACCCAGCGCACCGGCCGGCGGACCAGCAGCAGCACCGACGCGGCGGCGAACCCCGGCACGCCCGACCAGGGGGCGAGCAGCAGTTGGGCGGCCAGCGTCCACGCCCCGCGCAGCCGGGTCGTCCACGGCAGGCAGTGCACCGCCTGCACCGCCAGGGCCACCAGCGCGGCGGGCGCCGGCCACCAGCCGCCGTCGGCCGGCGCGGCCATCCCGAACATCGCGCCCAGCAGCACCAGTGACAGCACCACCGGGCCGGGCAGGCCCTCGTCCTCGTCCTTCGTTCCCCCGAACACCCGGCCATTGTGCCCGAGTTGATCATCCGGATCGCGCCCCGGGCGGCGGGTGGACGGCGCGGCGCGCGCCGGTGCGGGTTCGGCGAGAGGCTGGAATGGAGGCACGGAGTCGAGGAGGTCGCCATGACTCACAAGGCCCAGTGCGGGCCGGAACGGGACCCGGAGTTCTTCAGGGAGCTGGACGCGGTGTTCGCGAAGCACCCGGATTCCTCCAGGAGATATGCCGTGCGGTGCCTGGCCACTGAGGTCGAGGTGCTGAAAGTGGACTTCACGAAGCAGGTCGGGGTCTCGCGCATCGAGGGGGACCGGATCGTGACCGAGTTCCGCAGCCGCGAGGACTTCATCGACGGCGGTGAGGACGAACCCGCGTGCTGCGAGTGGATCGGCGAGTCGCCGCACAAGACCTGTGCCGTCTACTGCAAGGTCTGAAACTCCCGATGGACCGGGCGTGCCCCGGTGGGGTGCGGGCTGGGCAGCCGGGGAGAAGCCGGAGTTGAGAGGACGGAGACGTAGGAGGTCGCCATGACTCACAAGGCCAAGTGTGGGCCGCGACGGGACCCGGAGTTCTTCGAGGACGTGGCCGCAGTGTTCGCGAAGCACCCGGAAGTCTCGAAAAGGTATGCCATCGAGTGCCTGGCCGCTGAGACCGACGTGCTGAAAGTGGACTTCAGGAAGCAGGTCGGGGTCTCGCGCGTCGAGGGGGACCGGATCGTGACCGAGTTCCGCAGCCGCGACGACTTCAGGAACGACGGTGAGGACGGACCCGAGCTCCCGTGCTTGAGGTGGATCGGCGAGTCGCCGCACAAGACCTGTGTTCTGTTCGGCGGGATCTGAACTTCCAGCAGGACGGGCGCCTTCTGCCACCCCGGTGCGGCGGGGTGCGTCCTGTAGGGGTGCGCCCCGCAGGTGGGGGATGTGCAGAATGCATGCCGAGAGGTGCGTCAGGCACTGCACCGGCCACCGGGCCGGGGACGATCGTTGACGCATGATCAGTCGCCGAACCGCCGTCCTCGGTCTCGCCCTTGCCGCCGCGCTGCTGCCCGCCGCCGCGCTGCTGCCCGCCGCCGCACCCACGCCCGCCGCTCCCGTCGCACCCGCCGCGCCGGCGGGGCTGATCGACCGGACGGTGACGGCGCAGCTGAGCCGTGACCGGATACCGGGTGCCGCCGTCGCCGTGGTGAGCGCCGACGGGGGCGTGTTCACCCGGGGCTACGGCGTCGCCGACATTGCCGCCGGCACGCCCGTGGACCCGGACCGCACCGGCTTCTACCTCGGGTCGCTGGCCAAACTGTTCACCGCCCAGGCCGCCGCCCAGCTGATCACGGACGGACAGCTCGACCCCGGCGCCGACGTCAACCGCTACCTGCCACCCGCCAACCGGATCCCCGACAGCTTCCCCGGACACCCCGTCACCACCGACCACCTGCTCACCCACACCGCCGGCTTCGACAGCGACCTGGTCGGCGTCAACTCCGCCACGCCGCAGGGGATTTCCAGCCTGGCCGACAGCCTCGCCGCGCACCGCCCGGCCCGGGTCCGCCCGCCCGGGAGTGTCGTCGCGTACGACAACTACGGCGCCGCCCTCGCCGGGCTGGTGGTCGAACGCGTCAGTGGCCGCCCGTTCGCCGAGCAGCTGCGCACCCGCGTCCTCGACCCGCTCGGCATGGGCCGGACCTCGTTCGCCCAACCGCACCCCGACGGCCTGCAACCCGCCCACGGCTACCGGCCCGAGGGCGCGGACGGCTGGGTGGAGGAGCACGGCCAGTACGGCCCGTGGACGCCCAGCGGCCCCGGCGGGCTCACCACCGCCGCCGACATGGCCCGCTGGCTGCGCGCCCAACTCGCCCCCGACGCCGCCGGCCGCCTGATGCAGAGCATCCACTACCGGCAGGACCCCGCACTGCCTGGCATGGGCTACGCCTACGAGGGCTGGACCCGCGACGGCTTCACCGGCTGGTTCAAGGACGGCGACCTGCCCGGCTTCCACGGCAATCTGCTGGTGCTGCCCGAACAGGGCCTCGGCATCTACGTGGTGTACAACGGCGACGGCGTGGACGGCACCGCGAACTGGGACGGCAAGGAATTGATCCGCGCCGTGGTCGACGCCCTCCCCGGCGCGAAGCCGCCTGCGGGAGGCGGAAGTCCGGGGAGTGCGGCGGAGGCCGGGAAGGTCGCCGGGGCGTACCGCGCCGCCCGCGTCAGCCGGGACAGCCTGATGCGCACCGAGGAACTGTTCGGCTCGGTCACCGTCACCCCCGAGGGCAGCGGCCTGCGCACCGAAGGCCTCGCGCTCGACCCCCGGCACCCCGAACAGCACTGGCTGCCGCTCGGGGACGGCCGCTACCGGGAACGCGACGGGCAGGCCGAAATCGCGTTCCGCAACGGGGTGTTGACCTCCTCCGACAACCCGTCCACCGCCTACCGGGCACTGACCTGGCGGAATCGGCCCGGCCCGCGCCTGGCCGTGCTCGGCGTGGCCCTGACCGTGCTGCTGGGCGCGGCCGTCGCCGTCCCCGCCACCGCGCTCGGCCGCCGACTGCGCCGGCGCCCCGCCCACCCGCGACCCGCACAGGCCGCCCGCGCCGCGGCCGCCCTCGCCGGGCTGCTCGCCGCCGGATTCCTCACCGCACTGCTGGCCCTGGTCTCCGACGGCAACGCCATGATGGAGGCCGTCCCGCTGGGCACCCCGCTCGCCCTCGCTCCCACCTGGTGGGGCGCGGCCTTCCCGCTCGCCGCCCTCGCGGTCACCGCCGGCGCGGTGGCCGGCTGGCTGCGCCACTGGTGGCGCCTGCCCGGCCGCCTCGCGATGACCGCGACCGCGCTGGCCTGCTGCGCGTTCACGGCCTTCCTCGCCCAGTACCACCTGATCGCCGGCCCGTTGGGTGCCCTGCTGAGCTGACCGGGGCCGCGCTCAGACCAGGCAGGAGAGGCAGAACGGGTGGCCGGCCGGGTCCAGCAGCACCCGCCAGCGGTCCGGGTCCGGCTGGAACTCGGGGACGACGGCGCCCAGTCGGACCAGCCGGGCCTGCGCGGCGTCCAGGTCGTCGACGCCCAGTTCGAGGTGCGCCTGCTTCGCCCCGGACTCGTCCGGCCAGGAGGGCGGGCGGTGGTCGGCGACCCGGTTGAACCCGAGGCCGGCCGCGCCCTCCTGGCCGAGCAGGACGAACCCGTCGGTGGAGTACACGACGGGCAGGCCGAGCGCGTCGCCGTAGAAGCGGGCCAGTTCGGCCGGGTCCGCGCAGTCGAAGGTGACAGCGGAATAGCGGATCGCGGAGGTGTTCTCAGTGGTTCCGGTGCTCATGGGGGAGACGCTACGACCGGACCAGGACAGGTTCGGTCCTGGTCGTGCGGCACACTTCGGGGCGTGCTCACCACCTCCGCCCGGCTGCTGCGCCTGGTCTCCCTGCTGTCCACCCGGCCCTCGTGGACCTGCGGCGAACTGGCCGAGCGGCTGGCCGTCACCGACCGCACGGTGCGGCGGGACATCGCCCGGCTCCGGGACCTCGGCTACGGCGTCGAGTCCGACGCGGGCCCGTGGGGCGGCTACCGGCTGCGCGCCGGGGCACGGGTCCCGCCGCTGATCCTCGACGAGGAGGAGGCGCTCGCGGTGGCCGTCGGGCTGCGCGAGGCCGCGCTCAGCGGCGCACTCGGAGGCGATCAGGCCGCGCTGTCGGCGCTGCTGAAGCTGCGGCAGGTCCTGCCGCCGCGCATCGCGGACCGGCTGGGCGAACTGGACGCCGCCCTGGCGCACACCCCCAGGCCGGGCGAACCGCCGCTCGCGCCCGGCCGGTTGCTGGAGCTGGCCGCCGCGTGCCGGCGGGGCGAGCGCAGCCGCCTCTCGTACCGCGACCGGGACGGGAAGGCCACCGTCCGGGAGGTCGATCCGTACCGGCTGGTCAGCACCGGGCGCCGGTGGTACTTCGTCGCCCGGGACGTGGCGCGCGGCGAGTGGCGGACCTTCCGGGCCGACCGGGTCGGTCGGATCCGCCCCACCGGACACCCGGTGGAACTCGGCGACCCGCCCGACCCGGCGCTGCTGGTCGCCGACTCCCTCGGACGCGCCACCTACCCGCTCCACGTGACGATCCGGCTCCCGCTGCCGCTCGACCGGGCGCTGCGGCTGATCCCGCCCAGCGTCGGCACCCACCGTTCGGACGGCCCCGACGCCACCATCGCCGAGATCGGCGGCCCCGACGCGGACGGCCTCGCCAGGTACCTGCTCGGCCTCGCGACACCCCTGCGGGTGCTGGCACCGGAGGAGGTGCGGCAGGCGCTGCTGCGGCGCACCCAAGAACTCCTGGAGGACAACGCGCCGGGTTGATCCACGCCCGGCGCGAGCCGGCCCAGCCGCATCGCCGAGGACACCGCCGCGCTGAACGAGACCGTCCCCGCCGCGTTCCGGCACCCGACCTGCGCGCCGTCGGCCTGGTCGGCCCCGCCGCCCCGCTGCCCGCCGACGCCTGACGCTCTTCCGCACGGCCCGGACACGCGCCCGCGTGGCCGGGCCGCGGCGTGCCCGGCGGGGCCCGGGAGGCCGGGCGGGTGTCCCCCGGGGCCGGTGGGTGGGGGAGTGCGGGGCTAGACTGGCGGCGGTCGCGACGCCGGGGTGCGTCCGGAAGGTGAGGAGGTGAGAGCCGTGGAGTGCAGTAGTCCGGGCCGAAGTCGGCCCCGCTCCGGGAAGTTCTCACCCGTTCCCGGCCACCGGAACCCCCGCCCGCGCATCGCCCGCTGAACGCCCCGCGTTCCCCGGCCCTGCCGTGCGGACGGGCCACCCGGGGCCGGCCGTCCCCCGCCACCGTGCGGGCGTGACGGACCCAGACCCGTGGAGGTACCCGCCATGTCCGACTGGCGTGTGCGCGCCGTGCGCGCGAGCAAGCGACCCTTCAGCCGCAGCCCCCGGCTCGTCACCGACCACTCCGCGGCCCCCGAACACTCCATGGACCCGCGCTCCGACCAGAACGCCGACGACCAGGGGCCCGTCACGCTGGAACGCTCCGTCGTCGACGCCGCCGTCTACCGCGACGGCCGCCGGATAGAGACCCCCGGCAGCCTCGCCGAGATCTACCGCGAACTCCCCGGCAAGCCCGGCACCATGGCCTGGATCGGCCTCTTCCGCCCCGCCGAGTCCCAACTCCTGGAGGCCGCCGAGAAGTTCGACCTCCACGAACTCGCCATCGAGGACGCCATCGTCGCCCACCAGCGCCCCAAGCTGGAACGCTACGGCGACACCCTGTTCGTCGTGCTGCGCGCCGCCCGCTACCTCGACGACGTCGAGGAGGTCGACTTCGGCGAGATCCACCTCTTCGTCGGCCCCGACTTCGTCCTCACCGTCCGGCACTCCCAGTCGCCCGACCTCTCGATGATCCGCGGCCGCCTCGAAGCCGACCCCGAGCTGCTCGCCCTCGGCCCCGAAGCCGTCCTCTACGCCGTCCTGGACGCCGTCGTCGACGGCTACGCCCCCGTCATCGCGGGCCTCCAGCACGACATCGACGAGATCGAGACCGAGGTCTTCGGCGGCGACCCCCGGGTCTCCCGCCGCATCTACGAGCTCTCCCGCGAGGTCATCGAACTCCAGCGCGCCACCGGCCCCCTGCTGGAGATCATGCGCGCCCTCGAGGCCGGCTTCCAGAAGTACGGCACCGACGAGGAACTCCAGCGCTACCTCCGCGACGTCGCCGACCACGCCACCTACGCCGCCGAACGGGTCGACGGCTTCCGGCAGATGCTCCAGAACATCCTCACCGTCAACGCCACCCTGGTCTCCCAGCGCCAGAACGAGGAGATGAAGCAACTCGCCGAGGCCGGCCACGCCCAGAACGACGAGATCAAGAAGATCTCCTCCTGGGCCGCGATCCTGTTCGCCCCCACCCTCATCGGCACCGTCTACGGCATGAACTTCGACGAAATGCCGGAACTCCACTGGGCCTTCGGCTACCCCTTCGCGATCGGCCTGATGGGCCTGGTCTGCGGCAGCCTCTACCTCATCTTCAAGAAGCGCGACTGGCTGTAGCTCCGAAGGCCCGGGCCCGGGCGGCGGTTTCTAGTGGCCGAGGACGCCGCGGATCCAGCCGTCCACCGTGCCGGTCAGGTCGTGCTGACCCAAGGCGTGGTCCAGCCGGAACGTGCGCACCGAGTCGCCGCTGTGGAACATGCCGCGCTTGTCGAACTCCAGCACCACCTCGACCTGGTGGGGCGCGGTGACGAAGGACAGCTCGATCTCGTTGCACCGCCGGGCGAACTGCGGCGCCGCCTTGTACTCGATCTCCTGGTAGAACGGCAGCGTTTGGCCGGTGCCGTGGATCCGGCCAGCCTCCAGGTCGGCCCGGTGGAAGTGGAAGCCGAGCGCGGCCAGCGCCTCCAGCACCCGCTGCTGCACCGGCAGCGGCTCCACCGTGAGCGGGTCGCTGTCCCCCCGGTCCAGCTGACCGGCGATGTCCACATCGGTGCGGACACCGAGCGCCATGCCCGCCAGGTGGTGGCCCCCGACCGCCGTCAGCGGCGTCTCCCACGGCACCGGCAGCGCGAACGGGACGGCGCGCCGCTCCCCGGCGGCCAGCCGCAGCGGGCCGCAGACCTGCGCCCGGGTGAACTCCTGGACGGTGTGGCTCTCGCCGTCCTCGTGTTCGACCTCGACCCGGGCGACCAGCCCGAGCGTGATGCCGTTGATCTCGGCGTCGCGCTCGCCGCCGGCCAGGTTGACCTGGCCGTGCACGATGCCGCCGGGCTGGACGGACGGGGTGGACAGCACCGTGTCGACGGTGGGCCCGCCGACGCCCAGGGCACCGAGAAGTCGCTTGAACACCATCCGGGGGCACTCCTCACAGAGTCGGGTCTCGAACGGCAACCATCGTACTTTGCCTGCGCTTTGCCATCGCACGGACCGTCAGAGCTGCCAGCCCGGGCAGTACTGGACGTGGTGCGGGCCGGGGTCTCGGCCGGGTTTCAGGCCGGGACGACCAGTGCCAGGTCTCCGTCGAGGCGGCGGTAGAGGAGGCGGCCGCGGCGGGTGACGGGGTCGGTGAAGAAGAGGTAGGGGAGTTCGGCGGCGGTGAGGCGGGTGGCGGCCTGGCGGTCGCTCAGCTGCGGGGCCGGGTGGGGGCTGAGGGTGAGGGGGGTGGCGGGGCGCGCCGGGGGTGCGGCGGGGAGGGTGCGGGCCAGGCGGTAGCCGGTGGGGCCCACTCGGTGGACGACCGCGTCGGTCTCGGTGGCCGGGTCGGTGAACAGGTGGATGTCGTAGTCCATGGCGTCCAGGGTGCGGACCGCCGCGTCGGGCGAACACCACACCAGCGGCGCCGACTTGATCCGGACGATGTGCTCGGTGCCGGTCGCCGGAACACCGACCGCGCGGTCGCCCGCGGCGGGCCAGGGCCGCGGCCGCCAGCTGGCGGAGACGGTGCGGATGCGCTGGCGCAGCCCCTCGGCGAGCCGGTCGGCGGCCTCGCCGATGCCGCGCGCGGCCAGCTGGACCCGGACCCGGCGCCCGTCCACCTCGGCGTTGACCTGGGCGAGTACCCGCCCCGGTGCGCCGGTCAGGCGGATCCGGACGGCCTCGACCAGGGCGGAGGCGTCCTGCGCGACGGTGGCGACCCGGGCCCTGGCGAGAGCGGCCGCCTCGCCCGGCAGGCCGGCCGGGTGCAGGGTGATCGACTCGGCGACGTCCATGGCGATCCTTCCTTCGGGGGAGAAGGGGTTCAGTGCGGGCGGGTGCGGTTCAGGGCGACCAGCAGGATCAGCAGGCACAGTCCGACCGACCCGGCGACAGTGACCACGGCGGAACCGGCCGGCCCCGGGCGTCCCGCCAGCAGGGTCGCGGCGGCGGTCGCGGCGGCCACGGCGAGTCCGCCCGTGACCCAGCCGACGGTCGCGGCGGAGGGACGCACGCCGCGGACGGAGGGCAGGTCGTACGGCAGGGAGCCCCAGGCACGGTCCTGCTCGCGCCGGTCGGCGCGCCGCTCGGCTGCGGCGAGGACCCGCAGCGCCGCACCCGACAGGGCACCGGTGAGGGCCGCTCCGACCGGGATGTGCCAGCTGAGCGGGGTGGTGAGCAGGATCGCGGCCGCGGCCAGTCCGCACCACCAGAGCAGGCAGCCGGTGGCGGCCAGGCGGGCGGCGCGCGGGCGGTCCGCGCCGGCCCGCAGGTCGAGCAGCGCGGGCAGGTACCAGGCGCTGCCGGCGGCGGTGAGTGCGGCGGTGCCGAGGGCCAGGACGGGGTGGGCCATGGCGGGTCCTCCAGAGCTGAGGGGTGCCGTCCCCGCCCCGCCCGGACCGGGAGATACGGCGGGGCGGGGACGGCGGTCGTGGGTCCGTCAGCCCGGGGACGGGCCGGCGGCGGGCGGAACGGTCAGTCCTCGGAGGAGGACGTGGTGAGCCGCTTGCGTTCGCGCTCCGGCAGGTCGAACCGGGCCGGGGTGACGTCGCCGAGGTGCGGTGCCGGCTTGCCGTGGTTGTCGATGTAGTCGGCGGCGGCGATGTCCGGGTGGTGCAGGTCGAACGCCGGGGACTCCGAGCGGACCTTCGGCAGCTTGCTGAAGTTGTGCCGCGGCGGCGGGCAGGAGGTCGCCCACTCCAGCGAACGGCCCCAGCCCCACGGGTCGTCGGCCTCGACCTTGGGCGCGTACTTGGCGGTCTTCCAGACGTTGTAGAGGAACGGCAGGATCGACAGGCCGAGCAGGAACGAGCCGATGGTCGAGATCATGTTGAGGGTGGTGAAGCCGTCCGCGGCCAGGTAGTCGGCGTAGCGGCGCGGCATGCCCTGGGCGCCCAGCCAGTGCTGGACCAGGAAGGTGAGGTGGAAGCCGATGGTGAGCGTCCAGAAGGTGATCTTGCCGAGGCGCTCGTCCAGCATCTTGCCGGTGAACTTCGGCCACCAGAAGTGGAAGCCCGCGAACATCGCGTACACCACGGTGCCGAACAGCGTGTAGTGGAAGTGCGCGACCACGAAGTACGAGTCGGAGACGTGGAAGTCCAGCACCGGCGCGGCCAGCAGAACGCCCGTCAGACCGCCGAACATGAAGGTGACGAGGAAGCCCGTCGCCCACAGCATCGGTGTCTCGAAGGACAGTGAGCCCTTCCACATGGTGCCGACCCAGTTGAAGAACTTCACACCTGTCGGAACGGCGATCAGGAAGGTCATGAACGAGAAGAACGGCAGCAGCACTTGGCCGGTGACGTACATGTGGTGCGCCCACACCGTCACCGACAGGCCGGCGATCGCGATGGTGGCGGCGATCAGGCCCGAGTAACCGAACATCGGCTTACGGCTGAACACCGGGACGATCTCCGAGACGATGCCGAAGAACGGCAGCGCCAGGATGTACACCTCGGGGTGGCCGAAGAACCAGAACAGGTGCTGCCACAGCATCGGCCCGCCGTTCATCGGGTCGAAGACGTGGGACCCGAACTTGCGGTCCATCTCCAGGGCGAGCAGCGCGGCCGCCAGCACCGGGAAGACCATCAGCACGAGCAGCGAGGTCAGCAGCACGTTCCAGGCGAAGATCGACATCCGGAACATGGTCATGCCGGGCGCGCGCATGCAGATGATCGTGGTGATGAAGTTGACCGCGCCCAGCACGCTGCCGAAGCCGCTGAACGCCACGCCCATGATCCACATGTCGGCGCCGACGCCGGGGGAGTGGATGGCGTCGGACAGCGGCGCATAGGCGAACCAGCCGAAGTCGGCCGCGCCCTGCGGGGTGAGGAAGCCGGCCGCCGCGATCAGCGAGCCGAACATGAACATCCAGTACGACAGCATGTTCAGCCGCGGGAACGCCACGTCGGGCGCGCCGATCTGCAGCGGCATGATCCAGTTCGCGAAACCGGTGAACAGCGGCATCGCGAACAGCAGCAGCATGACCGAGCCGTGCATGGTGAACGCCTGGTTGAACTGCTCGTTGGAGAGGATCTGCGTCCCCGGGCGGGCCAGCTCCGCCCGCATCACCAACGCCAGCACGCCGCCGATCAGGAAGAACGCGAATGCGCTGACCAGATACATCGTGCCGATCGTCTTGTGATCGGTTGTGGTGAGCATCCGCACTATCGCGCTGCCCGGTGTGCGTCGTGGAGCGGCCTCGGCCGCCCCCCGACTCGCCTCGATGGCAGCCATCGGCCGCCCTCCTTCGTCCTTGCCGAACCTGGTGGCGCCACCGCCCGACGGGCCGTCACCCGCCATGACAGGAGACGGACGACGCGACGCCCGCGACCGGGCGGCGGCGCAATGCCGGACCACCCGGTCCGCGGGGTGCTTCCGGGGAGTGGAGCACCTTCGCCGAGCGGCGGCGATCCATGCTCGTTCGTGGACGGGTCGCGGTCCCAGGGCCGATGGTCCCGCCCCCGGCGGCCCGACGTCCCCGGTCCACGGGCCCCTCCGAGCCGAACGGCCCGGGGACGGCAGGGACTGACGGGCCACCAGGTCGCGGCGCCGGGAGAGCGCGAATGCGCGCCGTCCCTACGCTGAGGGGACGGGGCGTCGAGGGGTGCCGAGGGATGCCGAGAGGTGCCGAGCGGGGCGCCGGTGCTGCGGGGACGCGAACGGGCGTCGCAGGGACGCCCGTCGGGTGCGCAGGGGGAAGCGGACAGTTCGCCGCAGGTGGGTGGACGGGCCGTCAGGCCGCGACCGCATGGTGGTGCTGGTGGCGGGCGTCCGCGCCGTGCAGCGTGCGCAGGCCGGCCATCAGCAGGGCCGGGTCCTGGCGCAGCCACAGCCGGACCGCCGCGCCCAGCGCCGCGCACGGGGTGCCCGGGCGGACGCCGCTCAGGTCCGTCATCCGGTCGGCCAGCGCGGGCAGCAGCTCGGCCAGCTCCGGCGGCAGCCACACCGTCACCGCGCAGGGCGCGAACCGGCGCAGCTCGTCGGCGAGTTGGGGCGTGCCGCCGGTGAGCACGGCGGGCAGTACGTCCAGCAGGGCGTCCGCCACCACCTCGGACACATCGCCGCGGTGCCCGTGTGCCAGACGCCGCAGCAGCGTCCGGTCCGCGGTGGTGAGCCGGACAGCCAGCATGACCTCGTCGGTTTCCATCGCTCGGCCTCTCCGGGCACCCACGCCCAACCCGACCGGCCCGCCGAATGCGGGCCGGACACAGACAACGCTGACCTGTTGACCTGGGTGTCACTGTCCCCAAGTCGGAAACGGCGGCGGAAGGGCCGAACGGCCCCGTCCGCCGGGGCCTGATGGCGGCCCGGTGGCGCTGACCGGCCGCCTGCGGGCGGTCAGCGCGCGGCGGCGGCCACGCCGTCGTAGCGGATCCGGTCGTCCGGCACACCCGCGTCCAGCAGCAGCGAACGCGCCCCGGCGACCATCCTCGGCGGGCCGCTGAGCAGCGCCAGCCCCGGCACGCTCTGATGGCCGCGGAGCAGGGCCGCCAGTCCCTCCAGGTCCGGTCCGAGCACCGGCGTCAGCTCCAACCAGGAACGGTTGGCGGCGAGTTCGACCAGCGAAGGCCAGTCGTACAGCTCCTCGCGGCCGCGCGCCGCGACCACCAGCCGCACCCGGCGGCCACGCGCCCGGTGCGCCACCGCGAACTCCTCCGCCAGCGCCTTCATCGGCGCCAGCCCCGTCCCGCCGCCCACCAGCAGCACATCGCGGTGCACGTCCGCCCCGTCGGCGTCCAGCGAGAGCGAACCGCGCGGCGGCCCCACCCGGACCTGGTCGCCGACACCCGTGCCCTCCACCAGCGCCGCGCTCAGCCCGCCCGGCGAGGTCCGGCGGACGTGGAACTCCAGCACCCGGTCCTCGCGCGGCGCGCACGCCACCGAGTACGGCCGCCAACTGTGCGGCAGCAACGGCGACTCCAGCGCCGCGTACTGCCCCGCCCGGTACGGGTACGGCTCGCCGGTGCGCACCCGCAGCACCGCCAGGTCCGGACGCCGCCGCTCGTGCCCGACCACCTCGCCGTGCCAGAACGGCGGCTCGGTGGCCGCACCCTCCGCGCCCGCGACCATCGCCGCCACCGCGAACCGCAGCATCCGCGTCCAGGCCGCCTCGACCTGCGCGGTCCAGGCGTTCCCGCCGCGCACCCGCAGCGCGGTGGTCAGCGCCTCCTCGAACGCCTCGTAGTGCGCCGGCCACACCCCGAGCTTGCGGTGGTCCGCGCCCAACGCCCGCAGCCTGGCGTCGAGTTCGACCGGGCGGTCGAGGTGGTCGATCAGGTGCTGGAACATGTGCCCCAGGTGCTGGCGCTGGAACTCCATCGACTCCGGGAACAACCGCCGCAGGAACGGCCGCCGGACGAACATCGCGTCGTACAGCACCTCGATCAGCGCGTCGAACGGCAGCAGCGGGGCGAGGTGGCGCACGATCAGGTCCCGGTCCCCGGGCTCCGGAAGCTCCACCGCCGGCCCCTGCGGGGTTGACCGGCCGGTTGGGGCGAGGATGCTGCGGCGCAATCGCATCGCGTGGTGGCGGGCGAGCAGGCGATCGTACTCCGGGCTGAATCCGGCCTCGTCGTGGACGCCGGCGGTGGTGAGGGCGGTGGCGCGGGTGGCGGTGTGGGCGTGGGTGGGGGTGGGGGTGGCGGTGCGCGGAGCTCCGCTGCTGATGTACTCCATGAACGTCAGGTTAACCATCGGCGTAGACGAGTTGATCATGGACTGTTCGGCCGCTCGAAGGAGGGACGTTCGGCCCTTGACCTGCGGGAATGCCGACTGTTCTGGCCTGTCGGTGGCGTGCGGGCGGCCGGGCGGTGGCGTGCGGGCGGCCCGGCGGGCGGCCCGGGGATGGCGTGCGGACGGCCGGGGGGCGTGCGGAGGGCCCGCCAGCGGCCTCGGAGGGAGGCTTCCGGCGGGCCCGGTGCGAGGGGGTGCGGCGGGTTGTCAGGCGGTGGCGGTGGCGGCGGCCGAGGTCCGGGGGTTGCGGCGGAGCAGCGTGCCGAGGGCCAGGCCGCCCGGTCCGACGGCGGCGATCAGCAGGAACGCCCAGCAGAACATGGCGGCCGACTCGCCGCCGTTCTGGATCGGCCACAGGGCGTGCTCCTGGTGCACGCTGAAGTACGCGTACGCCATCGAACCCGAGCACACCAGCGCCGCCGGGCGCACCGCGACGCCCGCCAACACCACGACACCGCCCACGAGTTGGATCAGCGCGGCCCACCAGCCCGGCCACTCCCCGACCTGTGGGGCCTTGCCGTGCGGGCCGCCGAGCACCCCGAACAGCGTGGCTGCGCCGTGGCAGGCGAACAGGAGCGAGACGGCGATCCGGGCCAGGCCGAGCACCGTGGGACGGGCGCGTTCGGCGAGCCGCGACAGCTCTTCGAGCATGTGAACTCCTCGTATGGGGGACGAGACGGTTGACGACCGGCTGCTGGGAGCCCACCGGAGAGGGGATCGGGGTCCGGACCCGCTCCCGTTTTGACGAAGCGCCGACAATTCTGACGGTGGGTCAGTGCGGCGGCCAAGCGCCTCAACCTCTGAGATTCCTATGAGTGCGGGCGCTCCGCCGGTGCGGGTGCTCCGTGCCGCACGGGGGGGAAGGCGGGTGGCCGCGGCAGGTGTGTCCTAGTCTGGGCAGCATGTCGAACCCCGATGGGCTGCTCGTCGAGATCGCCGCAATGGTCGAGTCCGAGCACAGCAACCAGATGTCCCTCACGGTGGTCGTCCCCGGCGCCGTGATCACCGGCAGGCTGGCCCCGGTGGCCCTGTGGTGGGAACGCGTGGCCGACGTCCTCCAGGCCTCCGACCACCTGAAGCCCTTCGCCGCCCTCTTCGCCCCACCCGCCGAAGGCCCCCCGGCCCGCCCCACCCACCTCCACCTGCACCGGGCGAGGATCCTCCAGGGCAACTTCGGCCTCCCGCACACCGGTGGCATGTACCGCATCGCCATCGGCGACATCAGCGCCTGGTCGGTCGGCGACCTCAGCTACTCGGACGCCTGACAACCCGGGCCCGGTCCGCCGGAGGCTGCTGGTGGCGGCCCCCGGCGGGGTCGGCGTTCTCCGGCGGACGGGCTGCGGTCGATCAGTGGCCCAGCAGGCGGCGTACCCGACCGGCCGGACGCCGCCGTCCCCGAAGGGTGCCCGGCGAGCACCTGCTTCCGGCCGGTGCCCGGCCTGGTGGCGTCGTGTCGGGCGTCGCCCCATCGATGGCGTGCTCGAACTCCTACCGCCTCCGGCATGCTGGGAGGAGATGCCGACCCGCAACTCGCCGCCCCCTGCCTGGGACCTGCGTCCTGCGGTGCCCGCCCGGCGCGGCGGGCGAGCCCGCGAGCGGGGTCGGCCCCGCCGCCCCCTCCTGGCGTGCTCAGACGCCGATGCCCCGGGCCAGTTGGGCTACCAGGTCCGCCACGCGGCCCGCGCCGTCCTCCTTCGCCATCCGCGCGGCAGCCGCTGCCGCGTGCTCCCGGTGGGACGGTTCGGCGCAGGCCCGCCGGATCGCGGCCGCGAGGCGTTCCGCGGTGAGGCCGTCGAACGGGATCGGCGCCACTGCCGCGCCGATCGCCGTCAACCGGCGGGCCCAGAACGGCTGATCCGCCGTCACCGGGACGGGAACCGACGGCGCACCGGCGCGGAGCGTCGCCGCTGCCGTGCCCGCCCCCGCGTGGTGGACCACGGCCGCCATGCGCGGAAACAGCGCGGCGTGGTCGAGCTGCCCCACCGTCAGCACGTCGTCCGCGTCCGCCGTCAGCCCGGCCCAGCCCGCCTGGAGCACCCCCCGCTGCCCCGCCGCTCGCAGTGCCTCCACCGCGAGCCGGCCCAGTCGTTCGCCCTGGCCCGCGCCCATGCTGCCGAACCCGATGAACACCGGCGCCGGGCCGGCCGCGAGGAACTCCTCCACCTCGTCCGGGAGTTGACCCGTGTCGGCCGGCCACCAGTTGCCCACCACTTCCAGCCCGGGCCGCCAGTCCGCCGGGCGGCGCACCAGCGCGGTGCTGAACCCGTGCAGCGCCGGCCACTGTTCGCGCACCAGTCTGCGCCGCATGGCCGGTCCGGACAGCGGTGGCAGGCCGAGCCGGGCCCGCAGCTCCGTCACCGCGTCCCGGTGCAGCCGGTCCACCACCCCCAGCGCGGCCCGCCCCGCCGCCCGGTTCCCCCACCGGCCGAGCGACCTGGCACCCCCCACCACCGGCCCGAACTCCCCCGTGGGCTCGACCGGTTGGAGATACACCCCCGCACTCGCCGCACCCAGGGCCTCCGCCACGTGCCACCCCAACGGCGCCGTCGAGGTGGACAGCAGCAGCACGTCCGCCCCCGGCTCGGCCACCTCCGCGATCCCCCGCCCGAGCTCCCCGACGAACTCCTTCGCCCGGCGGAGCAGCGCACCCTTCCCCTTCACCCCCTCCCCGCCCGCCCGCGGATCCCCCGGCAGCGGCCGGAACTCCAGCCCGCACCGCTCCACCATCCCGGCGTAGCTCCGGTGCGTCGCCAGCGCGACCTCGTGCCCGGCCTCCGCCAGCCGGACGCCGAGCCCCGTGTACGGCGCGACGTCCCCGTGCGAACCCGCCGCCGTGACCAGAATGCGCATCTCTTCCTCAACCCTCCATGATGCGACGGGCGTTGGCCTCGATCGCGGCGTGCAGGAACCGGGCCAGCCCGGGCAACTGCTCGGACGGCGGGACGAGCATCGCGAACGCCCGCGGATCGGTCAGATAGTCGCCCGCGATCACCCGGTGCGACTCCGGCGGACACGGCGTGAACCACCGCTCCACATGCGCCCGGTGCTGCTCCGCGAGATCCATCGCCCGCTCACCGTCGGCGGCCTGGCCGTCCTCGAACGCGACGATCAACTCCCGTCGCCACGCAGCCGATTCGGCCATCAGCTGCCGCCAGTCCTCCTTGCTGTGCCGGGCCGCCCGCTCCATCGACTCCCGCTGCCGCGCACTGTCCGCCCACTTCAGCTGGGCGTCCGTCGCGTAGCTCAGGTCCCAGCGGACCTCACCGAAGATGTCGAACCGCTCCTCCGGCGAGAGCCGCACGCCCGTCCGCTCCATCTCGATGGCCTGCTCGGCGACCTCCACCATCCGCTGCAACTTGCCGATCTGCTCGTTGAGTTGACGGTGCCGCTCGCGCAAGTGGCTGAGCGCGGTGGCCTGCGGATCGGTCAGGATGCTGCGGATCTCCTCCACCGGAAAGTCGAGTTCCCGGTAGAACAGGATCTGCTGAAGCCGCGCCAAATCCCGGTCGTTGTACAGCCGGTACCCCGCCGCACTCCGCTCACTCGGCGAGAGCAACCCCTCCCGGTCGTAATAGTGCAACGTCCGCACCGTCACCCCCGCGAACCCCGCCACCTGCCCCACCGAATACGTCACACCCTGCTCAGCCACACCCGTTCTCCTTCCGAACGCCCCCATGCTGAACCCTGACGCCAGGAGAGGGTCAACCCGGGCCCGCGGGTGAGGACACTGCCGGTCGTGGGAACGGAGGGGCGGGCACGGGTCGCCCGGGTGGTGACGGGGTGGGGGAACCCCCCGTGATCGCCGGTGCCTGTGCCCGCCTTGGGGTCGAGCGGTGGCGAGGCCTACACGAACGTCATGTTGGCGCCGGTGGTGACGTTCGGGCCGGCCGTGACCCAGGGGTCGGGGGAGGGGCCGCGGTTGGGGCCGAAGTGGACGGGGAGGGGGCCGTTGGTGCCGCAGGCGGGGTAGCCGTCGATGTCGGAGATGGCGACGGAGCTGCCGGGGGTGGAGAAGCCGGAGGTGCTGATGGGTTGGGTGCTCTGCCACAGGCCGGTGGTGGAGAGGTGGGCGAGGGTGATGGTGCCGTCGGTGGCGACGTAGCCAACTGCGGTGCCGGCGGCGTTCTTTGCGGCGGAGAGGGTGGCGCCGTCCGGGACGCTGCCGGTCGGGGCGGTGGTGTTGGGCTGTGGGAGGCCGATGGGGCCGGCGCCGGCGCCGATGGTTGCGCGGTTGAGGCGTCCGTCGCGGCCGGCGAAGAACACGGTGAAGGTGCTGGCGGTGGTACCGGGGGTCACGGCGATGCCGGCGCCCGGCTTGGCGCTGCCGGTGGGGGCGATGATGTAGGTGAAGAGGCCGCCGGTGGTCGGGGAGGTCCAGCCGACGGTCACGGCGCCGGTGTCGTCGACGGTGAAGATGCCGGGGCGGCCGGAGACCAGGACGACGGCGGCCTCCGAGGAGGGCGGGTAGGCGGCGGGGGCCGGGAGTTGGCGCCAGTCCACGCTCATCGAGAGGCAGGCGTCGCCGAGGCGCGAGGCCACCGCTGTCGGTGCCGCCGCCGGGCCCGTCCAGGTGCTGGTGACCAGGGCCAGTTGGGAGCCGGACCAGGTGGCGGTGATGCGTCCACCGGGCTGGGCGTTGGCGGGGCCGGTGAGTGCGATCGGTGCGCTGGTCGGGTTGTCCCCGCAGTACTCGTACAGTGCGCCGTTCGTCGCGACGACGTAGACGGCGGGCCGGTGGCCTGGTACCCGGACCGCCGCCACCCGCGCGCCGGGCGGGGCGAGTGCGGCGGGGCCTTGCCGGGTGGCGGTGGTCCAGGTGCCAGTGGTGTCCGCGTAGCGGTAGCTCCACAGGCCGCCGTCGCGGCCGATGTAGTACGCGTCCGCCTCTCCGGTGGCGGCGGCCGCGTGCGGCACAGGCCCGGCCAGCAGTGCGGCGGCGGCGAGTATCAGCAGGCTCAGCAGCGACCGCAGACGCGGTGCCGTCGGTCTGCGCGCTTCGATGTTCGACATGCCCTCTGCCTCTCCAACTCGGCGGTGAGGAAGGCAGTTTGACAGTCCGTCAGGAAAGCTTCCAGGGGGCGGGAGTGGCGGCGCAGGTTCTGTCGCGGACGACGCGGGGAGGGTGGGCGGTCAGTACAGTGCCTCGCCCATCGGGGATCCGTCGCCGGTGACGTACGCGCGGATCGATGCCAGGTACTCGTCGCGGCCGACCCGGCCGTCCGCGTCGGTGTCCAGGGCGTCGAACGCGGCCTCGGCGTTGTCGGCCCGGTTGCCGAGGGCCTGGCGCAGTGCCGTGAACTCGGAGCGTTGCACGGCACCGTCCTGGTCCGCGTCGGCGAGGTCGAACAGGGCCGCCAAGGCGTGGCGGCAGACGTGGTCGAACTTGTCCGCATCCACCCAGGCGTCGTACTCCTCGAAGGTCATGACGCCGTCGCCGTTGGCGTCCATCGCGGCCCAGGCCCGTTCGCCCGCCGCGTGGGCGGCGAGGACCAGGGGATCGTCCTGCGCCCGGCCGGTGGCCTGCCGGGCCCGTTCGATCCGGACGAAGTAGTCGTGCCGGGAGGCGGTTCCGTCGCCGTCCGTGTCGAGCATCGCGTAGACGCGGGCCTTGGGGCTGATGAGTCCGGCCGGGGCGGCCTGCGACAGGGGAGGGGAGGGAAACATGTCGGGTCTTCCTTCGCGTGCGGGCGGCGGGCGGGCGCGGGCTGCGTGCGGGCGCGGGCTGCGTGCGGGCGCGAGCTGTGTACGGGCGCGGGCAGCGGCCGGTGGGGGGGCGTTCAGGAGTCGTGCAGGACCGTTTCAGTGGGTGAGACGGAGCACGAGGGTCGAGTCGAGGGCGGTTTCGCCGGCGGGGGTGCCGCAGCCGGCGCCGTAACTGGTGCCCACGGCCTTGATGGTGTCGTTCGCGAAGGCCGCGCTGTCGTCGGTGACTGCGCCGCTGACGACGAGGGAGGCGGTGCCGTTCACCTTCATGACGTCCGTCCTGTCGAACCTGAACGTGGACGTGGTCTTGTCGCTCCAGTGGATGGTGGTGGTGGAGGTGTCTCCGTGTTCGTCGCCGGTGCACTCCGTGGACGGCATGGTGACGACTCGCTCGAAGGCGCCGGAGGCCAGGGGCGCGCCCGCGGAATCCACGCACGTCACGGTTCCGGTCATCGTCAGGGTGTCGGGGATCGGGGTGTCGGTGCCGCCGGCATCGACAGCGGTGGTGAAGACCCCGTGGGCGTGGAGGACGCAGGTGGCATCGGTCGTGGGCGTGGCGGAGTAGGCGCGGGCGGAGGTGTCGACGATCAGCGGCAGGGTGGCGAGCAGTGGGGCGGAGGCCAGCAGGGTGCCACGGAAGGCGGTCTTCATGGGGGGAGGTCTCCCGTTGTCCGGTGCGTGTGGTGACGGGTGCGCAGGGACAACGACTTTCGGGATCACCGGTTGCGGGCACTCCGCCGTACGGGGGTGGGCATTGGGCCGAATGGCGGTCACCCGGCAGGGTGAGGCGCCGGGCCCTGCAGGGTGGTTGGAGGGGTCGGCGGGCCAGGAGGCTTTCGCGTGGAGTGGCCTGCCGGGCGTGGAGCGTGACGGTCGTACGTCGCAGGTGTCGGGCGGTGGTCGCCGAGAGGAGACTGTCGGGGAGGGGTTGCGCGACGTGGCCGAGCGGGCGGCCCGGTGTTCCGAGCGAGACGGGAGCCGACCGATGTCGGATACCGGTGAGGGTGAACTGCGGGATCTGGTAGGCGAGTTGGCCGCTCTGGTCCGGCTCGCCGAGCAGGCGCTGGACGGCGCGAGCGCGGCGCTGACGGCCGAGGTCGGCGCAGCGGGCGGGGTGGTCGCGGCGGGCGGGGTGGTGCGGTCGGAGAAGGCGTTGGCCGAACTGCGCGGGCGGATCGAGGAGGCCGCGGATGCCGTGCCTGCGGGGTTGCGGGCCGTGGTGGTCGGCGTCCAGGTGGGCCGCGAGGTGGAGTGGCTGGGGGTGCTCGCCCAGCGGCTGCTGGAGCTGGCCTGGGCGCGGCAGGGCCGCGAGCCGTTTCCGGAGCGGCTGCTCACGCCCCTGCGCGGAATCGCCGAGGCGGCCGTCGGCCTGGTCGGCCGGGCGGCCGACGTCCTGGAGCAGCCCACGCCGGAGGGCGTCGCGGACCTCCTGTCGGAGGTGCCCGGGACGGCCCGGCGGCAGCGCCTGTTGTACGAGAGGCTGCTCACGGTGGAGGCTCCGCTCGACGCAGGCACCGCCGCGGACCTGGTACTGCTGTCCGGTGACTACCGGCAGTGCGCGGAGCACGCCGGTGCGATCGGGCGGTACGCCCTCCTGCTCGCCGGCCCTTTGTCGCGGCACCGCGACCAGCGACGGGACCAACGAGACCGGGACCACGGCCGGAGCTAAGGCGGAGGCGGGCCGGCAGCAGCCATCGCGTTGGTGAGCAGGCGCCGTGTGGCGGCGTGCCGGACGGCCCCGTGGTGCGTCACCACCATGGCGTCCTGCACCGGATCGGTCGGATCGACGTGGAGCCCGCCGGGGCGGGTCAGATGGGTCAGCAGCGCGAGCATGTTGTGCGCGTACACCTGCGAGGCCGTCGTGGGGACTTGCGCGGCGAGCTCGCCGGCGCCGATCACGATCACCCCGTCGCCGACCAGTGTCGTGGCGTCCGGCCGGGCGCACTGGAGGTTGCCGCGCGCCCAGCCGTCGGCCGGGGCGGGCCCGTGTGCGGGGCCGGCCGCCAGGTCGACCAGGACCGAGCCGGGGCGCATCGCCGCCACCGCCTCGGTGCGCAGCAGCGTCGGCGGGTCCTCGCCGGGCAGGGCGAGTGCGGTCACCACCAGGTCGTAGTGGGGCACGGCCGCCGCGAGAACCTCGCTCAGCACGGAGCGGCGGTGCGCCAGCCGCTCGCTCAGCTCCAGGTCACCGGCCACCGGGTCGAGTCCGGGCAGGGCCAGCAGCTCGGCACCGAGCGCGACGGCCTGCGCCCGCTCGTGGCGGCGCAGTTCGACGACCTGGACGCGGGCGCCGAGGCGGCGGGCGGTGTCGACAGCCTGGAGCCCCTCGGGCCCGGCGCCCACCACCAGCGCCCGGACCGGATCGAACGCCGCGCCCTCCGTGCCCCACGGCGGCAGGCACCGGCCCATTCGTCCGGCCGCGAGCAGCACCGCCCGGTAGCCGGCGATCCGCGCCTGGGACGCCATGGCGTCCATCGGGCGGGCCGCGGGCAGCCGGGGGTCCGCCAGGTCGAGGCCGATCGCGGTGACCCCGCGGTCGGCCCACTGCCCCACCAGCTGGGGGATCGCGGTGGGGCGCAGCAGGGCGATCAGCAGGTGCCCGGGACGCAGGTCGGGCAGTCGGTCGAGGCCCGGCGGATGCACCCCCAGGAGCACGTCGGCACGGTGCAACAGCTCGGCGTGTCCGGCGACTTCGGCTCCGGCCGCGAGGAACGCCTCGTCGTGCAGCCAGGCCTGGGCGCCGGCGCCGGGCTCGATCAGGACCGTCAGCCCGAGGCGTCCGACGGCGGGAACCACTTCGGGCACCAGGGCCACCCGTCGTTCGCCCGGCACGGTCTCCCGGAAAACGCCGACAACGGTCCGGGTCGCTCCGGTCTCCATGTGCGTCTCACCGCCCTCCGGGACTGGCCGTATGTCCAGTATGTCCTTGTTTGCGACCCCGGCTCCCCCGGGCGGATACTCGACGAGGGGCGCGGCCGGGCGTGGCCCGCCGAACCGGCGTCCCGAAGCGGCGGAAGGGGCCGAAATGCCCGGCCGGGGCTGGCAGTTCTGGGTGGACCGCGGCGGCACCTTCACGGACGTCGTCGCGCTGGCACCCGACGGCCGGCTGCTGACCCGCAAGCTGCTCTCGCACGACCCGGCCCGCTACCGCGACGCGGCCGTGGCCGGCATCCGCGCCCTGCTTCCGTCCGGCGGCGAGCGGATCGACTCCGTGCGGATGGGCACCACGGTCGCCACCAACGCCCTGCTGGAGCGGGCGGGCGAGCCGACCGCCCTGGTGGTGACCCGGGGCTTCGCCGACGCGCTGCGGATCGGCTACCAGAACCGCCCACAGATCTTCGCCCGGGAGATCACCCTGCCCGAACCGCTCTACACCCGGGTGATCGAGGTGGACGAGCGGATCACCGCCGACGGAACGGTCCTGCGCCGACCCGACCTGGACCGGCTCGCGGAGGAGCTGCGCCAGTGCCGGCGGGACGGCATCGGCGCGCTCGCGGTGCTCTGCCTGCACAGCTACCTGCACCCCGCGCACGAGCAGCAGATCGGCCGGCTCGCCGAGCGGCTCGGCTTCGACCAGGTGTCGCTCTCCAGCGAGACGAGTCCGCTGATGAAGCTGGTGCCGCGCGGCGACACGGCCGTGGCCGACGCCTACCTCTCGCCCGGCCTGCGGCGCTATGTCCGGCAGGTGGAAGGGGAGTTGAGCGGTGTACCGGTGATGTTCATGCAGTCCAACGGCGGCCTCGCCGCGGCCGGCCACTTCCGCGGCAAGGACGCGATCCTGTCCGGCCCCGCCGGTGGCATCGTCGGCATGGTGCGGATGTCCCGACTGGCCGGATTCGAGCGGGTGATCGGCTTCGACATGGGCGGCACGTCCACCGATGTGTCGCACTACGCGGGCGAGTTCGAGCGGGTGGTGACCACCGAGGTCGCCGGGGTGCGGCTGCGGGCGCCGATGCTGGCGATCCGTACGGTCGCGGCCGGCGGCGGCTCGGTGCTGCGCTTCGAAGGCGGACGGCTGCGGGTCGGCCCCGACTCGGCCGGCGCCGATCCCGGGCCCGCCTGCTACCGGCGCGGCGGGCCGCTCACCGTCACCGACGCCAACCTGCTGCTCGGCCGGATCCAGGCCGAGCACTTCCCCCGCGTCCTCGGGCCGGACGGCGACCAGCCGCCCGATCTCGACCTGGTCAGGCGTCAATTCGCCGTACTGGCAGGCGAGATCGCCGCAGATTCGGGGACCGGCTGCTTGCCGGAGCAGGCCGCGGAAGGCTTCCTGCGGATCGCCGTCGGGAACATCGCCAACGCGATCAAACGGATCTCGGTGCAACAGGGCCACGACGTCACCCGGTACGCGCTGACCACCTTCGGCGGCGCCGGCGGCCAGCACGCCTGCGCGGTCGCCGAGGCGCTCGGCATCCGCACGGTGCTGGTCCCGCCGATGGCCGGGGTGCTCTCCGCGCTCGGCATCGGCCTGGCCGACACCACCGTGCTGCGCGAACATGCCGTCGAACGCCGGCTGGAGACAGGGGCCATGGCGGACCTGCGCGCCCTGTCCGAGGAACTGGCGGCGGGCGCCACGGCCGAGCTGCGGGACCAGGGGATCGCGCCGGAGCGGATCCGGCTGGCCCACCGGGCCCGGCTGCGGTACCACGGCACCGACACCACCTTGGACGTCACGCTCGGCGAACTCACCGACATGACACGGGAGTTCGAGGAACGGCACCGGGCCACCTACTCCTTCCTGATGGACCGTCCGATCGTCGTCGAAGCCCTCACGGTGGAGGCCACCGGCCTCACCGAGCAGCCGGACCTGGGCGCGCCGGAGGTCCACCGGCAGGGACCAGCCGTGCCGCCCGCCGTCCGGATGGCCATCGGCGGCCAGTGGCGCGAGGTGCCGCTGCTGCAGCGCGAGTGGATGCGCCCCGCCGACACCGTCACCGGGCCGGCCGTGATCGCCGAGGCCGGCTCCACCACGGTCGTGGACGACGGCTGGCGCGCCACCGTCACCCCCGCCGGCCACCTGCGGATCGAGCAGATCGCCGACCGGGCCGGGCCCGCCGTCACCGCCGAGGCCGATCCGGTGCTGCTGGAGGTGTTCAACAACCTCTTCATGGCGATCGCCCAGCAGATGGGCGCCCGGCTGGAATCGACCGCCCAGTCCGTCAACATCAAGGAACGGCTGGACTTCTCCTGCGCACTGTTCGACCCCGAGGGCAACCTGGTCGCCAACGCCCCGCACATCCCGGTGCACCTGGGCTCGATGGGCACCACCGTCAAGGAAGTGCTCCGCCGCCGCGGACCGGCGATGCGACCGGGCGACTCCTACGCCGTCAACGACCCCTACCACGGCGGCACCCACCTGCCCGACATCACCGTCATCACCCCGGTCTTCGACCCGGCCGGACACGAAATCCTGTTCTTCGTCGCCTCCCGCGGGCACCACGCCGAGATCGGCGGGATCACCCCCGGCTCGATGCCCGCGACCAGCCGGGAGATCGAACAGGAAGGCGTCCTCTTCGACAACTGGCTGCTGGTGGCGGACGGCAGACTCCGCGAGGCCGAGACGCTGCGTCTGCTCACCGACGCGCCCCACCCCTCGCGCGACCCGAACACCAACCTCGCCGACCTGCGGGCCCAGATCGCCGCCAACCGCAAAGGAGTCGACGAAGTCAACGCGATGATCGAACAGTTCGGGCTCGACGTGGTCCAGGCCTACATGCGGCACGTGCAGGACAACGCCGAACGGGCGGTGCGCGAGGCGATCGGCTCGCTGTCCGACGGCTCCTACCGGTACGAGACCGACACCGGCGCGGTCATCGCGGTACAGATCCGGGTGGACCGCCGCCGGCGCACCGCCACCGTGGACTTCACCGGCACCTCGGCCCAGCTCGACAGCAACCTCAACGCGCCGTCCGCCGTCGTGAACGCCGCCGTGCTGTACGTCTTCCGCACCCTGGTCGCCGACGACATCCCGCTCAACGACGGCTGCCTGCGCCCGCTGCGGATCGTCGTCCCACCCGGCTCGATGCTCGCCCCACGCCCACCGGCCGCCGTCGCCGCCGGCAACGTCGAGACCTCACAGGCCGTCACCGGCGCGCTCTACGCCGCCCTCGGCCTGCAGGCCGAAGGATCCGGCACCATGAACAACCTCACCCTCGGCAACGACCACCACCAGTACTACGAAACCATCGCCTCCGGCTCCGGCGCGGGCCCCGACTTCGACGGGGCCGCCGCCGTCCAGACCCACATGACCAACTCCCGGCTGACCGACCCGGAAGTCCTGGAATGGCGACTGCCCGTCCTGCTCGACGAGTTCGCCGTCCGACCCGGCAGCGGCGGAACAGGCCGCCGACAGGGCGGTGACGGCGCGGTACGCCGGATCCGCTTCCGCGAGCCGATGACGGTCAGCATCCTGTCGGGCCACCGCCGCGTCCCCCCGTACGGCATGGCCGGCGGAACACCCGGCGCACTCGGCGCCAACCGCCTGCTGCGCCACGACGGCACGATCGAGCCACTGCCCGGCTTCGCGACCGTGAACGTCGAACCGAACGACATCCTGGAGGTCGAAACCCCGGGCGGCGGCGGCTACGGCGACCCGGAACCACCGCACCACCCATGACGCCGCACGGACCCTTCCAGCACCCTCCCCGGAAGAGCCCCGAAGAACCGCCGGCCCGGCAGACCCCCGCTCACGCGGGGAGGGCACGGGACCGACCAGCCCGTCAACGGTCAGACCCGGCAGACCCCCGCTCGCGCGGGGAGGACTCGCGGCGCGGGCCTGGCGTTCGAGCCAGGTGGTGCTGAGGGATTCGGGCAGGGTCGCGGCGTAGCAGCGGACGCCGCCGGATCCGGCGGCGACGACGGTGGTGCCGTGGCGGGCGAGGGTGGTCAGGGCGCGGGCGGTGATGGAGGTGCCGGGGCCTCCGCGACGCCGGTCGCCTCGTCGCTGTCCATCGCGGCCTGCAATCCCGCGCGGTGTCGGGCCCGGTAGAAGTCCTGCAGCCAATACCGCTTCACCGGGCCCCCGTACTGGCGCCACTGGTACAGGTCCACCAGCAGCAGCGACCAGTCCACCCGCGCCCCGGCCTCGCGCAACTGCCGTACCGCACCCGGAAGATGACGAAGCAGGCCCTCCACGCTCTGACGGGCCAGCAGGTTCAGCCGCGTCTCCGCCGAGCTCTCGCGCATCCCCCCGGACGCCACCGCCTCCGCGAACGACCTGCCCAGACTCCACCGGACCGGCCGGTCCGCCCCCGGCCGACCGGCGTTCGGTGTCCCGCCGCTGCCAGGAGCCTCGGCAGCAGCGGCGATGTGAGGAGCCCCGGCAGCGCCGCAGGTGTGAGCACCCGCGACGCTCTCCGCCGATCCGTCGATCTCCTCCAAGTCGGCCAGGGTGTACTGGCTGCGGCGCTGCGCGGCGATCATTGCCGCCACCGCGTAGTACGCCCGCTGCACGTCCTGGCCGGCATCGGTCGGCAGCCACGGGGCTACGAACCGGTGCATCGACGGCACTTGGTTCAGCCCCTTGCCCGCACCCTGCCGCAGCGCCGCCCGCACCCCCGGGTCCGCCGCGCACCGCTGCTCGACCCAGCGGGTGAACGCCTTCGGACCGGTCGGCCGCGTCCGGCCGGCCTGCCGGGGGATACGGCCGGCCGGCGTCTGCGGCACCTGCCCGACCGTCGCCGCCTCACTCGTCACTTCGCCACCACCTTCTTCGCCTCCCGGCGGACCGCACCCTTGCGCTTGCCGCCGTACAGCTCGATCCGTGCCGCCTCGCACGCCCGCGCACCCCGCACCGACACCGCGGCCCGTGCCGTCACCGCATCGAAGGCCGTCCGGCACCAGCAGCAGCGCGTGTTGGGAGCGCCCCGTCAACGACGCACACGGGCCCGGGAGCTGCGGCGGCACCCCCAGCTCACCGTGCACGGCCTGGTCCGGATCGCCTGCGACGTGGACTACTCGCCGTCGGAGGACCCGGTGGAGGCGATGAGCCTGCTGACCGCCGCGGTGGTGACGTCCTCGGAGCTGACGGTCCGCCGGGCGCCGATCGAGTTCCTGGAGATCGAACTCGCGGTCCTGGAGGGCATGGGCCTCGACTACGACCTGAGCACGGAGTACCCGGCCGACAACGGCCGGACCCGCCTCGTCGACGTGACGGTGCGCCCGTCGAAGCTGGAAGCGCCGATCGACAAGATCCACCCGATGCCGTTCCCGGGCATCAACATCGACAACGTGCCGTTCTTCGCGGTCATCGCGGCCATGGCGCAGGGCTCGAGGCAGATCCACGACTGGGTCTACGACAACCGGGCGATCTACCTGACCGGCCTGAACAGCCTCGGCGCGACGGTCAAGCTGATGGACCCGCACCGCGTACTGGTCGACGGCCCGACCCGCTGGCGCGCGGCAGAGATGATGTGCCCGCCGGCCCTGCGGCCCGCGGTCGTGGTGCTGCTGGCGATGCTCGCGGCCGAGGGCACCTCGGTGCTGCGGAACGTGTACGTGATCAACCGGGGGTACGAGGACCTGGCCATGCGTCTGAACTCCCTGGGCGCGCAGATCGAGACGTTCTACGACCTCTGAGCCGGCCTCCGCGGCCGTTGGCCGGGAGTCATTTCAGCGCATCTGACCTGCGGGAGTACCTCTTGGAACTCCCGCCGCTACTCGCTGGGCCTCGCTCTGGTGCGAGATGAGTGTGACCTGGCGGCGCTGATGGCTGACGATGAGTCAGCCTTGCCGCGTTGGGACGGGTTTCGTCACACTCCTCACCGGATGTGGCGAAACCCGCTCTTCGGTAGTCACAAGCAGCCGATCACCAGTCCCGCTCGGGGAACCCAGGCGTCCAAGGAGCTGGGGCACCCTCGGGTGCGCCACGGGGCAGCTGCCGCGGTCCGGGGTCGTTTCGTTCGGTGGGATTCCTCGTTCCCCTCTTCGGGTATTCGATTTTGGCCTAGGGTCGTACGGACATGTGGTGCCGTCGGGGGAGGGCGTAACGTGGCGATCGAACTGCCCGGCGAGGTAGTGGAGTTCTTGTCGTTCATCGGTATCAACTGGCCGACGGTGAACGAGGACAAGGTGCGTGAGTTCGGCTCGCACGTGCGGGAGTTCGCGCAGAACGTGGAGTCGGTGCACCAGGAGTCGACGGCGACGGTCCAGCGGCTGGGGCAGGCGTACGAGGGGGCGTCGTACGAGGCGCTGCTGGCGAAGTGGGCGTCGCTGTCGGAGAGCCATCTGACCGAGCTGGTGCGGGCGTGTCATGTGGTGGCGGACGCGCTGGATGTCGCGGCTGACGTGATCGTGGCGATGAAGGTCGAGACGATCGGTGAACTGATCGCGCTGGCGGCGGCGTTCGTCGCGGACCAGGCTGCGGCGGTGGCGACGCTGGGTTTGGCGGAGGCGGCGGTGGTCCTGATCGAGGAGACCGCGAAGCGTCTGATCAACTACCTGGAACAGCAGTTGGAGCAGTACATCATCGCGCAGGTGGTGGAGGCGGCGATCGGTCCGCTGGTGGACACGGTGGCGAATGCGGTGCAGGGGTTGGTGTTCCAGGCCGCGGAGGCGGCGCTGGGGGTCTCAAGCAGCAGTGGAGGAACGGGCTTCCGGATCGATCCGGACGCCTTGGACGAGCACGCGCGGATGATGCACGAGCAGGCGGAGACGGTGGCCGGTCACGCGCAGGCATTCCAGTCGAAGATCGCGGGGGTGAGCTTCGAATGAGCAACCAGATCGTGAAGGCGCTGGAGGACGGCGCGCAGAAGCTCGGCAAGACGCTGGCGGAGGATGCCGGCAAGGCATTGAAGAACCTGTACCGGCATGCGGGCGACAACCTGAAGAAGGTCGCCAAGAACGTCCGGGAGATCGAGGAGAAGCACGTCAAGGATCTGGAGAAGATCCTCAAGGGCGACGGCAAGGGCGGTCTCCCACACCCCCGTTCGGGCAGTGGCGGGCGGGGGAAGGGCGGCGGTTCCCATCCGAAGAGGCGGGGCCGTGACCAGGTGAAGAGCCCCCGGACCGAGGGTCGCGACCACGGTTCCCGCAAATGTCCGGGCGAGCCGGTCGACATCGCGACGGGGCGGATGTTCATCGACCAGAACGACGTCACCCTTCCCGGCTCACTGCCTCTGGAGTTCACCCGCAGCTTCGAATCGGGGCTGCTGACGGGCCGTTGGATGGGTCCGAAGTGGATCTGCACCTTCGACGAGCGTCTGGAGATCGACGAGCAGGGCGTCGTCCACGTCCGGGCCGACCGCATCACCCAGGCCTACCCGCACCCCGAGCCCGGCGACCCGGTCCACGCCTCCGCCGGCTCCCGCCACGAACTCGACCTGGTCGACGGCCACTTCACCGTCACCGACCCCTCAACCGGCCTCGTCCGCACCTTCACCCCCACCTCCGACGGCGACGAGGCCCTGCTCACCGAGGTCCGCGACCGTCACGGCCGCCACTACACCCTCGCCTACGACGAGGACGGCGTCCCCGTCTCGATCACCCACTCCGGCGGCTACCGACTCCTCGTCACCGTCGACAACGACCGCATCACCGCCCTGCGCCTCGCCAACGCCACCGACACCGGCGGCGACGCCCTCCTCACCCGCTACAGCTACACCGACGGCCACCTCACCGCCGTCTACAACTCCAGCGGCAAGCCCATGCGCTTCACCAACGACACCGCCGGCCGACTCCTGTCCTGGACCGACCGCAACAACTCCCAGTACCGCTACACCTACGACGCCCACGACCGCGTCACCGACGAGGGCGGCACCACCGGCGCCCTGCGCTTCACGTTCGGCTACGGCGACCGCGACCCGGCCACGGGCCTGCGCACCCACACCGAGACCAACGCCCTCGGTCACACCACCACCTACCTGATCAACGACCACGCCCAGGTCGTCGCCGTCACCGACCCCCTCGGCCACACCACCCATTACGAACGCGACGGCTATGACCGCCTGTTGGCCGAGACCGACCCGCTGGGGCGCACCACCCGCTACGAGTACGACGGCGCCGGCGACCTCATATGCGTCACCCGCCCCGACGGGGCGCAGGCCACAGCGGAATACACCGGCAGCCTGAGCCTTCCGGTCACCGTGACCGAGCCGGGTGGAGCGACCTGGCGACACACCTACGACGAGGCCGGTCGGCGCACGTCACTGATCGATCCGCTCGGAGCGGTCACGGCATACGCCTACGACGAGTCGGGTCATCTCGCCTCGGTCACCGACGCGTTGGGCCGCACCACGCTGGTGCGGTGCGACCGCGCCGGGCTTCCCCTGGAGGTCACCGACCCGGTGGGTACCACCACCCGGTTCGACCGCGACGCGTTCGGCAGGATCTCGGTCATCACCGAGCACCTCGGTGCGCGCACGAGGCTGACCTGGACGACCGAAGGCCACCTCGCCACCCGCACCGCCCCCGACGACAGCACCGAGTCCTGGAGCTACGACGGCGAGGGAAACCTGCTGAGCCACACCGACGCCCTCGGCCAGGTCAGCACCTTCGACTACACCCACTTCGAGAACCTCGCGACCCGCACCGACCCCGACGGCGCGCGGATCCGGTTCAGCTACGACGCCGACATGCAACTGGTTTCGGTCACCAACGCCCTCGACCAGATCTGGACTTACAGCTACGACCCGGCCGGCCGGCTGATCGGCGAGACGGACTTCCACGGCCGCAACCGGCGCTACGAGTTCGACGGCGCCGGTCAGGTCGCCTCGATCACCGACGCTTCGGGCCGCACCACCCGCTACTCCTACGACCTCCTCGGCCGCCTCCTCACCAAGGTCGCAGGCGACCGGACCACCACGTTCGGATACGACGCCGGCGGGCACCTGATCCGTGCGACCAACGCCGACGCGGACGTGGTCCGGATCGTCGATGTGGCCGGCAACCTCCTGGCCGAGACCGTCAACGGGCGGACTCTCAGCCACCTGCGCGACCCCATCGGCCGTCGGCAACGACGCACCACCCCCGCCGGCCACGTCAGTGACTGGTCGTACGACGCCACAGGCCGGCCGAGCGCCGTCACGACGACCGGCGGGCGGATCGCGTTCGGCTACGACGAGGCCGGCCGGGAGCAGCAGCGCACCATCGGCGACCAGGTGACCCTCACCAGCCAGTGGGACCCGCTGCACCGCCTGACCGCACAGACCCTGCGCCGAACCGGGCCCGCCGGGCCGGAGGTTCTCCAACACCGGGCCTACGCCTACCGCGCCGACGGCAACCTCACCGGCATCGACGACCTGCTGAACGGACACCGGGCCTTCGACCTGGACGCCGCAGGCCAGGTGGCCGCCGTCCACGCCGACGGCTGGACCGAGCGCTACGCCTACGATCCGGCCGGCAACGTCACCGCTGCCGAATGGCCCGCCACGTCCGCCGGCGAAGCCGCCCTCGGGGCCCGAACCTACCAAGGCGCCCAGCTTGCCGCGGCCGGACGGGTTCGCTACGAGTACGATGCGGACGGGCACTTGACGCTTCGACAGGTCACGCGACTGTCCCGCAAGCCCGACACCTGGCAGTACACCTGGGACGCGGAGGACCGTCTCGTCGCGGTCACCACCCCCGACGGCACCCGCTGGCGCTACCTGTACGACCCGTTCGGGCGGCGCATCGCGAAGAACCGCCTCGGCTCGGACGGCGTCACCGTCGAGGAGCGGACCGACTTCACCTGGGACGGCCTCACGCTCGCCGAACAGACCACGCACGCCGCGTACTTGCCGGGCCCGCACACGCTCTCCTGGGACCACCTGGGACTCGACCCGCTCGCACAGACCGAGTCCATCAAGACCAGGCCGGCCGCGGACTCCGAACAGGCGCGGACCGACCGCCGGTTCTTCGCCATCGTCACCGACCTGATCGGCACGCCGAACGAACTGGTCGACGCGGTGACCGGCACCATCGCCTGGCGCACCACCCCGACGCTCTGGGGAAACACCACCTGGCCGGCCGACAGCACCACCTACACCCCGCTGCGCTTCCCCGGACAGTACTTCGACCCCGAGACCCGCCTGCACTACAACCTCAACCGCTACTACGACCCCGAGACCGCCCGCTACACCAGCCCCGACCCGCTGGGTCTGGCACCGTCGCCCAACCCCGGGTCCTACGTCCGCAACCCGCACACCTGGTCGGACCCGTACGGTCTGTCGCCGCACGGCAAGAAGAAGGACAAGCCGCACGTGTCCGCGATGGCGCCCGACTGGGCGACCAAGGGCGCCCACATTCACGTCGGCCGGGACGAGGTCCGGGTCTGGGCCGAGAAGACGACGAAGAAGCTGAAGAACGGCGAGGAGGAGGTGTCGTTCCAGTTCAAGTCCGAGGGGATTCGCCTCAGCCACGGCATGGCCTCGCAGCGCAGCGTGGACACGGCGGCCGACCTGGTACATTCCGACCCGAAGCTCCGGGCCGACCTCATCGCGAAGGCCAAGTCCGCCCAGGACCATATGCGAAACGGCGGCAACTGGGGCAACAAGCAGAACCGCGCGGACGAGATGCAACATCTGATCGAGTACTTGGAGACACTGTCGTGAACGGTGCTGCATTCATCGCCTCTGTCATCGCCACCGGCAGACTCCACGGCATCGGCATCGGCTCCCCGATCGCAGACGTCGACCGGGCGTTCCGAAGCCGGTGGATCGACGACGTGGACGAGCCGAACCTGTCCTTGCGGCGGGACTACGGTCTGGTCGAGCTGTACTTCAACGGGCCCGAGTGGGTCGTGGTTGGCGGCTCCGTCGAACTCCACCGCCTTGCCACCGTGGACGGGCTGGCCGAGGAGTGGCAGAAGGACGAGGGGGTCGAGTTCTCCGAATACCTCGCATGGAGCGAGGTGAAGACCGCGCTCGCCCATCTCCCCGACGCCCCCGCTCTGACGGTGGACCACCGCCAGAGCGGCTACGTCGAGTACCGGGCGCAGGCCCTGAGGGTCTCGGCGCTGGTGGTCGACAGCCACGAGGAGCGCGACGACTGGCCGGGGCACGGCGATGTGTTCAGCGTCGCGTTGGGTTAGTACGGCAACGGTGCTCACCGTGAGAATCACCGGTTCGGCGCGCAGGGTTGTTCATGGGCGGGGAGATGTCCGACGGTGGTGCCCATTGTGGGGCACGTGGGGTCGGGCCTGTGTTCGTCGTGTCCGTGCCGGGCTAAGACGTGGGCATCCTGGAGTCGAGCGCTTGGGTGAGAGCGGTCAGGGAGCCGGGGGCGACAGTTTCCATGGCGTCCAACGCGGTGCGCCAGCCGCCGAGGTGGATGGCTTCGGCGCACAGTCGGCGTCCCTGCGGCGTGGGCCCGAGTGCCATGGCGATGTGGGCCAGGGCCAAGACACGATGTGTTCCCTGGAGGTGTCGGGCGGTCTTCTCCGCTGCCTGGAAATCTCCTGAGCGGACCTGGACTTGGGCGATTTCGGCCCAGAGGGCGGCGTCCTGGGGGTGTCCGATGCCCTGCTCACGCGCAATCGCCAGTGTCTGCCGGAGGAGGTCAGAGATCTCGCCTGCTCGTTGCGCGGCCGGGAGCGCGGAGGCGATGGCGATCAGGGCACGGATGCGGGCGGTGGGCTTGCGCAGCCCCGTCGCGAAGCTGACTGCGAGGTCGAGATCGCTGGTGGCGAGGACGGACGCGAAGTCGGCGCTGAGGCCTGCAGTGAGCCGTTCGTGGTCCGCATCGGAGAGCCGGCTGAGAAGTACCAGGCATTGCCGGGCGTACTGATGTGCCTGCTCGGTGTCGCCGGCGACGTGGAACTGTTCGGCGAGATCGGCCAGGCACGTCGTTCGTACCGACAGCGGGCTCAGCCGTCGGACCAGTACCGCGGCCTGTTCGGCTGCACCGCACCGGTTGGAGGCAGAAGGCCACCTCTGCGGTCAGACTGGCATCATGGTCGTCGTCGTCCAGTTGCATCAGCCAGGTGGAGAGGTCGTCGGCGAGGGAGCGGGCCTCCCGGGTGCGTCCCTGATCGGCGAGTGCGGCGGCCACATCCGCGAGGGTGGTGATCAGCATGCCCCAGTCGGTGAGTGTGCTGGCAGGTTCGAACGCTTCGTCGTCGTACCCCTGTTCCGCGAGGAAGCGTGCTAGGCGCGCGATCGGTCCTTCCCGCTCGTCGGGGTCGGACATGGTCGTGAGGACGGTCCGGGCCCGACGGGCAAGGGTGAGCGCGCCGTCGCGGTCGCCGATCTGGGCGAGGGCGGCGGCCAGATCCACGAGGACGTGCACGTTGCGGACCGCGCGCTCGTGCCCGGCGTCCGGGCCCGGCAGGAAAGACGCGGCCCGGTGGGCGCCCCGGCCCGGTGGCTGCCGTCGAGGCGTTCTTCGGCCCGCATGAGGTGTTGCCAGGACTTCGGCCACCGTCTGACGGGTAATCACAAACCGCTCCCATACGGCTTCCGCCTCCTGCAGCTCGGCCTGCAGAACCTCCACCCGCTGCCGGGCAGCACGCTCGCGCTCCACTCTGCCACCGAGACACCGAGACTATGCCTGACCAGCGGAAACGCACCCGCCACTATCGGATGACAACGGCTTCTGAGATCGGAGCTGGAGATTTGGGGACTTACCGGGGACCGCGCGTCGTTCATCGCCGTCGCTGAGGTGCCTTTCGGTGAACGAACAGCGCGGGCTGTCTACCGTCTGACGTGCAGCGATGTTCATCGCCGGGCGACTGGGGGTCAAGAGGTCGCAGGTTCAAGTCCTGCCACTCCGGCAGAGGCGTCGAGAGTCCCGCTGAAGCGGAGAGGCCCAGGTCGGGGGTCCTTCATGCTGCAGTGACGGCTCGCACGATGGGGTGCAGGCGCCATCCGGTTCCTGCGGGGACCGGGTGGGGGCGGCCGAGCGGTCCGAGTCGGGATTGGTGAGCTCGGTCGAGCGGGGGCCGAGGTGCCGGCGGCGTGCGTGGGGGCGAACCGCGCTTGCGATCGAAGCCCGGGGGGCTTGTGGTCGGGTTTTCGGCCGGAGCCCATGACCGCCGGCGCGGATCGGTCCTTGCGGGGTGTTGGTGGTGTCGGGGTGGTTGGTGAGCCGGTGGATCGGGCGTTCCTGCCTCTGGACCTGCACTCTCCGCCTTCCTAACATGAGCACTGCTCGCATTTTGTGACTCGTGTTGTGTGGAAGGACTCTCATGACGGACCGTTACGACCTCCCCGCCGGCTTCCGCTGGGGTGCCTCCACTGCCGCGTACCAGATCGAGGGGGCGGTCGAGGAGAACGGCCGGGGCCTGTCGGTCTGGGACACCTTCTGCGACCGTCCCGGCGCGGTGAAGAACGGCGACAGCGGGCGGGAGGCCTGCGACCACTACCACCGCTGGCCCGAGGACGTGGAGTTGATGCGCGGACTCGGGCTCGACACCTACCGGTTCTCGCTCGCCTGGCCGCGCGTCCAGCCCACCGGCCGTGGCACCGCCAACGGCGCTGGGCTCGACTTCTACGACCGCCTGGTCGACGGGCTCCTTGCGGCCGGCATCACCCCGCTGCCCACCCTGTTCCACTGGGACCTGCCCCAGGCGCTGGAGGACGAGGGCGGCTGGATGCAACGGGAAACCGCTTTCCGTTTCGCCGAGTACGCGTCGGTGGTGGCCGACCGGCTCGGCGACCGCGTCCCCGCCTGGATCACCCTCAACGAGCCCTTCGTGCACATGGTGTACGGCTATGCCCTTGGCATCCACGCCCCCGGCCGTTCGCTGATGCTCGACGCCCTCCCCGCCGCCCACCACCAACTCCTCGCCCACGGCCTGGCCGCCGCCGAACTCCGCTCGCGCGGCCTCGACGTCCTGATCGCAAACAACCTGACGCCCGTCCGCGCCGCGAGCGACGCGCCGGAGGACCGGGCCGCCGCCGACGCCTACGACGCACTGCACAACCGCCTGTTCACGGACCCGCTGCTGCTCGGCCGCTACCCCGACCTGTCCGCGTACGGGGTGGGGGAGGACCTGCACGGTTCCGTCCGCGACGGCGATCTCGCGCTGATCGCCGCCCCCGGCCTCGACGGACTGGGCGTCAACTACTACAACCCCACCCGGATCGCCGCCCCCACCGCCCCGGGGCTCCCGTTCGCCGAAGCTCCCATCGAGGGCGTTCCCCGCACCCACTTCGGCTGGCCCGTGGTCCCGGAGGGTCTGCGCGAACTCCTGCTGCTCCTCCGGGACCGTTACGGCGCCGCCCTGCCCCCGATCACCGTCACCGAGAGCGGCTGCTCGACCGACGACACCCTCGACGACACCTTCCGCATCGACTACCTGTCCGGCCACCTCGACGCCCTGGCCCGCGCCGCCACCGACGGCATCGATGTCCGCGGCTACTGCACCTGGTCGCTGCTCGACAACTTCGAATGGGCGGAAGGATTCGGCGAGCGCTTCGGCCTCGTCCACGTCGACTTCACCACCCAGGCGCGCACGCCGAAGGCGTCGTACGGCTGGTACCGCGACCTGATCGCGGCTCATCGGGCGAAGGCCGCGGAGCGGTAGCGGTGCCGGGAGGCGCCCGGCGCTACCTGCCGGGCGTCGAGGACCGTTCGGTGCGGCTCGCGGTGATGCGTTCGGCGGCCAGGGCGTGGGCCCGGTCGGGGTCGTCGCCGGTGAGGCGGGTGAGGATGGTCGCGAGCGGCCTGACCTGTCCGAAGCCGCCCCAGTGGCCTTCGGGGATCTCGGTGGGGAACACCCAGATCCGCGCCGGGTCGCGGGGCCAGGCGCCGTCCTCGGCGTCCAGGATGGCCTCGGTGACGTCGGCGATGACGCCTGCGCGCTTGTCGGCGTCGAGCTGTCCCTCGGGCACCGACGGGACGACCTTGTAGCGCGGCGCGTCCGCGAGCCTGCCTCCGACGTAGACGGCGGCGGGGCGGTGCAGGAAGAGCCAGGACACGGAGCGGGTGACCGGGTCGGCGGGGTCGAAGCCCTCGTGGCGGATCAGGATCTCGGTGATCCGGTCTAGCAGCACCGCCTCCGCCTCCGGGCGCAGCGCGCCCTCGGGGATGTGGACATCGAGCATCGGCATGGCCATGACCTCCTGGATTTATTTTCTCCACTCAGGTGGTGGGGAGCCTAGCCGGGGCTGGCTGTAGATTGTCAACCCAGGTGGGTTCCGGAGAGTGGGGATCGAGACATGGCAGCGCAGCAGGAACAGCGGCGGCACGGGCGGATCGACCCGGCGAACTGCTCGATGGGGCGCGCCCTGTCCGTGGTCGGCGAGCGCTGGTCGCTGTTGATCGTGCGCGAGGCCCTCGATGGCGCGAGCCGCTTCGGGGACTTCCGGGCCCGGCTCGGCATCGCCAGCAACCTGCTCTCCACCCGGCTCGACAGCCTCGTCGCCGCAGGCGTACTGCAGCGCGTGCCGTACCGCGAGCCCGGTGACCGGCAGCGTTACGAGTACCGGCTCACCGAGAAGGGGGCGGACCTGCGGCCCACCGTGATCGCCCTGCTGGAATGGGGGGACAAGTACCTCGCCGACGAGCAGGGGCCGTCGGTCGTCGTGCGGCACCGCAGTTCCGAGGGGTCCCGCTGCGACGAACCGGTCGCCCTCGTCCTGGAGTGCGCGGCCGGCCACACCCACCTGCCGCCCGGCTCCGTCTACCGCTCTCCCGGCCCGGGCGCCCACTTCCTGCCCGCCTGAGCCGACGGGGCGGCGCTGGCCTGCCGCACGGCCGCAGCACACGCACGGCAACGGCCGGCGGAAGCGGGTTGCGGGATTCCGGTTCGGCGCTGTCCGTCGTCCGCGTACGGTGATACCGGCCCGGAGCGGGGCCTGCTGAAGGGGGGCGTTGCGCCGGGTGCCGCCGGAGATGTTCCGGTTCACGACGGGGGACAGGGCCGAGCTCCACGGGGCGATCCTGCAGGCGTTCGGCGCGGCCAACGAACGGCTGGAGACGGCACTCGGGCTGGACGAGGTCCGGGCCCGGCTGCGCGCGGTGGGGTGGCTCGACGCGATCGACGACGAGGACCTGCCGGACGCCCTGCGCCGGTTGCGCACCTGGGAGTTGTTCGACGTCGTCCAGAACCACGCGGCGAACTACCGCACGGCCGAGGAGTACGAGCGCCGGAACCTCCAGTACTCGCTGACCCGCCGCGGCGAGGCCGCACTCACCGGAGTGGAGCACGCCCTGTCCGTGCTCGCGGCGACGGGCGCGCCGCAGCCGGTCCGCGACGGCTTCCAGTACGGCGGTCCGGGGTCTTCACCACGCTGCAGGCGCTGGAAGGCCACCTGGAAGCGCTGCTCGCCAACACCAAGGCGTTCAACGGCGAGTTGCAGCGCCTGCTGCGCGCCGAGGACGCGGGCCTGGCGACGTTCCGGGAGGTCAAAGCCGCGACGGTGGCGTACCTCCAGGAGTTCCTGCGCAACCTCGACCAGCGCGCGCAGGCGGTGGCCTCGGCCGTGCAGCGGGTCGAGCAGCGAGGGGTCGGCCTGCTGCACCAACGGGCACTGCGCGGCGCCGAGTTGCCGCCGGCCACGGACCGCGATCCCGCACCGGCCTGGCTGGAGCGGCGCCGGGCACGCCGGGAGGGACTGCGGGCGTGGTTCCTGCCGGCCGACGGCTCACGGCCCCGCGTGGAGCAGCTGCACGACGTCGCACGGCGGGCCATCGTGACCCTCCTTCAGGTACTGGACCGGATCACCGAGTCGCGCCGCCGGTCCTCCAGCGCGGCCCAGGACTTCCGGGTGCCGGCCCGCTGCTTCGCGGCCGCGCCCACCGAGGACGACGACCTGCACCGGCTGTGGTCGGCGGGCTTCGGCCTCGGCCCGGCACGCCACGCCCATCTCGCCCACCCCGACCCCGAGTTGGTGCCCTCCGCACACGGCTGGGCCGAGGCCCGCCGGTCGAGGTGTCCCACCCTGCTGCGCACCAGCGGACGGACCGAACGGTTCACCCGCACCGGCAGGGTCCGTGACATCGGCGCGATCAAGGCGGCCCGGGCCGAACGCGCCCGGAAGGAACGCGCCCGGAAGGAACGCGCCGAACTCGACGCCGCCTGGGAGACCCGCAACACCGCAGCCACTTGAAAGGAACAGCTCGCCGAAGTCCTCGACTGCACCGCCTGGCACCAGTTCGTCGTCAAGCTGGACCGCGCCAACGGCCCCGGCCGGCAACTGCTCACCAAGAAACTCCACGGCGCGCTCTCCGGCGGAGAGAACGCCATCGCCCTGCACCTCCCGCTCTTCGCCGCCGTGGCCGCCCACTACGAAGCGGTGCCGGCCTCGCCCAGGCTGATCCTCCTCGACGAGGTCTTCGTCGGCGTCGACACCGTCAACCGCGGCCAGGTCTTCGGACTCCTCGCCGCGCTCGACCTCGGCCTGGTGCTCACCTCCGACCACGAGTGGTGCACCTACCGCGAGCTCTCGGGCATCGCCGTCCACCGGCTGATCACCGGCACGGACGGCGACGACGCCGTCACCAGCGCGCGCTTCATCTGGACGGGTGCGGAGCTGACGCCCGACAACTCGCCCTCTGCAGACGCAATATGACCGATCGTCATCACCATCGCCATGGCCTGGACGTCCCGGAACTCCGGCCGCTCTGGTGCGTCCTGCACGACCGCTTGTCCACCGGTCGGCCCGTCAGCCGGGTGCGCGTCGGCCCGCTGGACGAGGCCGGCCGGGAAGCCCTGGCCGACCTTCTCGGCCTCGACCGGCTGCCCGGCGCCGAACCGACCGTCCCACTCGCCCGGCTCGAAGCCGCCGTGGCGGAGGCCTGCGGCCAGTCCGTGCGGGACGTGGCGCCGCCGTCCTCGGCCCGATCCGCGACCGGGCCGCCGAACGGGAACAGCAATCGACCCGGCGTGCGGCCTGTGGGAATGGCTCGCCCGCCACCAGGTGGTCACCGCCGAGCCCGCCCTCACCGACTGGGTCACCCACCTCCGGGCCAACGGCCTCGTCGACGGCTCGCTCGACCGGACCCGGAGCCTCCTGACCTCGGCGCTGACCGTCCTCGCCGCGCGCCTCCTCGACGGCGACTCCCACGCCCTCGACGGCGGAACCCGGCTGTCCTCCGTGGTCCTGCGCGCGCTGGCGGCGCTGTACGGCGTCGACATGCCGGACGGCGCCCAGGAAACGGCGGTCGCTCTGGAACCGGGCCGGGGTGGCCGACGACGAGCTCTCCAGCACCGTGCTCGCCGTCGGACTCCGCCTCGACGGCGACGGCCCGCTCGCCCGGATCAGCGCCGAAGCCGGGCACCCCGTCAGCCTGACCCTCGCCCAACTCCGCACACCCGGCGAACTCACCGTACCCACCGGCCCGGTGCACATCAGCGAGAACCCCAGCGTGCTCGCACTCGCCCTGCGCCGCTTCGGCCGCCACTGCCCGCCACTCGTCTGCACCTCCGGCCGGCCCAACACCGCAGTGATCCACCTGCTGCGCCGGCTCGCGACCTCCGGCGCCACCCTGCACTACCCCGGCGACTTCGAGGGCGAGGGCATTCGCATCGGCGCCCACATCGTGGCCAGGACCGGTGCCACCCCCTGGCGCATGGCCGCCGAGGACTACCGCACCGCCGCCGCCCGCCTCCCCACTGCCGCCCCCTGGTCCCCCACCCTCACCGCCGCGATGGCCGAACTGCGCACCGCGGTGGTCGAGGAAGTGGTGGCCGACACCCTGCTCCACGACCTCGCCGCACACTCGGCACCTGCGGCACACGCAGCACAGACGGCACATGCGGCAACCGGGAGCCGAACGGCCTGAGGGCCGCTTCGGGCGCTCAGGCGCTGTCCGGACGCCAACGAAACCCGGCGGCGGCGAATGGGGCCGAATGGCCCCAGACAGGGGGACGGTGGCGAACCTACGGTGGCGTTACCTACGGGACCGTAGGTTTGTTCGTCGATCGAGAGTTGGACCCGTGAGCAGCACCTCCTCCCATCCCCAGTGGACCGATGTCCGACTCCTGCAGGACCTGGAGGAGGTGGTCGAGCGCGAGCTCAACCGCCACCTGCGGGTCTTCAAGGAGTGGATGCCCCACGAGTACGTGCCCTGGAGCCGGGGTCGGGACTTCGACGGGCCGCTCGGCGGCGAGCCCTGGGCGATGGAGCAGTCGCCGCTGACCGAGGTGGGCCGGGTCTCGCTGGTGGTGAACCTGCTGACGGAGGACAACCTGCCCAGCTACCACCACGAGATCGCGACCCTGTTCGGCCGGGACGGGGCCTGGGGCACCTGGGTGCACCAGTGGACCGCAGAAGAGGCACGGCACTCGATGGTGCTGCGCGACTACCTCATCACCTCCCGCGCCGTCGACCCGGTGGAGCTGGAGCGCGCCCGCATGACTCACATGCAGACCGGCTTCGTCTCCGACAACCGGCACTCGCCGCTCCACACCGTCGCGTACGTCGCCTTCCAGGAACTGGCCACCCGCATCTCGCACCGCAACACCGGACACGCCTCGGGCGACCCTGTCTGCGACCGGATGCTCGCGCAGGTCGCCAACGACGAGAACCTGCACATGATCTTCTACCGGAACCTGCTCAAGGCCTCGTTCGAGCTCGCCCCCGACCAGGCGATGCAGGCCGTCAACGAGGTGGTGACGAACTTCCGCATGCCCGGCCACGGCATGCCCGGCTTCGAACGCGCCGCCGCGCGGATCGCCGTCGAGGGCGTCTACAACCTCCGCGTCCACCTCGACGACGTGCTGCTCCCCGTGCTGCGCCACCTCAAGGTGATGGAGATGGGCGGGCTCGGGCCGGACGGGATCAGGGCCCAGATGGAGCTGGGCCTGATGCTCGACGGCCTGGCCGCCCAGGCGACCCGTTTCGACGAACGGCAGGCGGCGATTCGCGCCCGGCGGGCCGCCAAGGGCTGACGCCGTCGTCCTGGAGCCGTCGTTCTGGAGTGTCGTTCTGAAGCACCAGCCTCCGCCCGCGATGCCGGCGGAGGCTGCGGACGTTGGGGCGGACAGGGCCGGTTGTCTCGGGCGCGGAGTTGGAGTACTGTTCACCAGTCGCTCGGCAGGGAGCACCGGACACGCATCTGTGTGGACGGTCCCGGGGCGGCCAATCCCTGAGAACCACCCAGTTGATCCGTGACGGGTCGCGTCCTTTCGCGTCTCCGTTCGTATTTGCTGTGCGCGTTTTCGGAGATTGCGGCGGATTCGCTTTTCGGAGCGGGGATCGGCTAGAGTTTGAAACGTCGGACGGGCCGTCAGGTCGGGAAGGCGAAAGCGAGTCGGACTGAATGAAACTCCGGAAAACGGAGCGGAAAACATCTGATAAGCTGGAAACACGAAAGAACGAAGCACTCGGAGGGCCCGCAGGAATGCGGCTCGAAGGAAGTGTCCGTTCCTTGAGAACTCAACAGCGTGCCAAAAGTCAACGCCAGATATGTTGACATCCCCGGCCGGTCCGTCTGGATCGGTTGGAGATTCCTTTATGAAGTAATACTAGCGAGGACGCAGTGCGCAGGACCGCCATATTCCGGTGGTTGCTGTGCCGCTCTTTCGTGAAAGCA